>CAYIIM010000027.1:5056-12789 GCA_964363455.1 uncultured Candidatus Saccharibacteria bacterium | reverse complement strand
TTCCCCATCCTAGAGGAAACCGCCATATGTGTGTGCACATTACCGCCTGCTCTTGACAAAAAACCCATAATTTAGTAATAAGAGGGAAGAACCGCTCGTCAATTAAATCACGATTTTTATAGGAGAAAGTGAGGAAGGTATGTTTCGGAATGTCTTCGTTGCTATTTTGGTAGTAGCCACTTTGAGTGGCTGTAGCTGGATGAGAAAAGCTTTGAATCCGAGCATTACGGCCGAGTTTCAGATTACTATCGAAACAGACGTAGAACATCGTCATCTTGCACAAATCAACGGGACAACACAAAGTTTCATGTTGTCGCCACCTCCCCCGGGTAGTCTGTCTCATACATACAACGTCGAAATCGAAGTGAAGGATTTAGACTATTTCGGTTCCGATGGAAATCAAGACCGGCCATATGAGGCAGTCATTAGTGTGAGTCTGTTTGACCTAGATACTGGTCTCCAGTCTAGGCCAATTAAAAAAGATAACGCAAAAAAGGGCCAAATCAACCACTTCTTTTTTACAGACACTCACTTCCACTGATCCTATCGAGGTCGCAATAAACCAGCCGCCAAGAGTAACAACTCTTGGCGGTTTGTCGTTTTAAATTAGAGCGTTTTGAATCCAATCGAAAAAACTTTATACTTAAACCATCTCGCCCCCTGAAAGCTGTTTGTCCCGTAGTAGCTTGCTGATATTCGGGATGGGCCGAGTATTTTTACATCAGTTCCCTAGAAGCTGCGGACGAGCACTCATTTAACAACAAACATAAAGGAGGTCACCATCCGCAGCTTCTAGGGAGTTGAAAACAAACATAAAGTCCCGCAACTGTCCCGCTTAAGCTAGGCAAATCCCGACTCAACGAGTGAGGACTCTCGATTTGAAAACGGAGCGGGATCCACGCCACTCTACCCTCGAGCTTTGCTCTTCGGAGATTGGCGGGAGAGGTCACCATCTGACAACCATTCGGGCCGTTTAGTAAATAGCCACCCCTGCCTGCCGAAATCATCGGAGGCAGGAGTCCACAGCTTTTAGAGGGCGAGAGCGAAATCCAATGATAAAGATCAGTAAGAATGTTTTGCTGTCTAAGCACAGCAACTACCGCATAGGCGGAAAAGCCAAGTACTTCTTCGAAGCCAAAACCGTTAAAGAAATCAAAGACGCCATTCTTTGGGCCAAGGCCAACAAACAAAAAGTTTTTATCCTCGGCGGCGGCACCAATCTGCTTTTCAGCGACAAAGGCTACAACGGCCTAGTCCTTAAAGTTTCCATCAACCATCTCAAAGCCAAGGGCGAACGTATTTTCGTCGGTGCCGGCGTTTCAATTGAAGACCTTCTCAAATTTTCCGCCCAAAAAAAACTAAGTGGTCTTGAGTGGGCCGGGGGATTACCCGGAGCATTGGGTGGCGCCATCCGCGGCAACGCCGGCGCTTTCAAAGGCGAGACCAAAGACAACATCGAATCCGTCGAAAGTTTCAATATCAAAACCCTCGAGGTTGAAATCTGCAAAAATAAAGCCTGCCAATTTTCTTATCGCACCAGTTTTTTCAAAAAGAAAGACGGAGAATTCATCATCACCGCCGCCACCATCAAACTCAAAAAAGGCAACACAAAACAAATCCAAGCCCTGATTGACGACAAAATTAAATTTCGGAAAGCCAAACACCCCCTCGAATTTCCAAATAGTGGCAGTGTTTTTAAAAACACCCCACTTTCCCAAGTTCTCAAAGAAAAAACCCTTGAATACAAAGAAGGCGTCCGCCAAGCCTCCTTCAACCTCCGTGGCACAACCGTTCCCGTCAAAAACGATCCCTTTCCCGTTATCCCGACCGCCTTTCTAATCTCCGCCGCCGGTCTAAAAGGCACCAAAAGCGGGGGAGCTATGATTTCCACCAAGCACCCCAATTTCATTATTAATGTGTCGGGCGCCAAAGCCACCGATATTTTAGCTCTTATAAAGCTCATTAAAGTCACTCTCAAGCGCAAATTTGGGCTCAAAGTAGAAGAAGAAGTCCAAATCGTCGGATACTAATTCTTTTCGAAGTATTTTTTCTTTTCCATCATTAGCGAATCTTTTTCTTCATTCACCCCAAGCGAGTGTTTTGTTTCTGAAAAGCTCGCGCAGACATTTTCGGCTTGGTCTCCGCGATTTGCGGAGCGAAAATGGCGAGCGGCAGGTTGTTTCTTGTCGCTGGAACAAGAAAACAACCGGTTTTCAGAAATAAAACAGGAGCGAAAGTTTTCCACAGTTATCATTTCTTATTCTGTGGTTGTGATATAATTTCTTTGTAGGGGAAACTGCAAAAAGTTTCCGACCGAAAATAAAAGTTCGAAAAATATTTTCGAACGGAATATGCGACAAAAAAATAAAGTCGCGCAAAGGTCGTGATACAAAATTGAAAAATAAAAATGGCAAAGAAAAAAGCTGCGAAGAAGAAAACCACTAAGAAGAAAAAAGCTACTAAGAAAAAGAGAGTCTAAGTAACTTAGCTTTTCGTAAAACCCCCTCCCCGCGAGGGGGTTTTATTTTGCCAAAAAAGTGGTAATATAAACTCATGAAAATCACTATCAAAGCCACTAATTTAGACCTCACTCCAAGCTTAAACACTTATATAGAAAACAAACTTGGCACTTTGGCAAGACTGGTCAAAAAGTTTGATTCTGAAGGGTTGGCGGATGCCCGGATCGAAGTCGCTCGCACCACTCGGCATCATCATAAAGGCGACGTTTTTATGGCCGAAATTAATCTCCACCTTGGCGGCAAAACTTTAAGAATCACGGAAAAAAATGAAGACATAAGAAAAGCCATCGATATTGCCAAACACAAACTTCATCAGGAAATCGAAAAATTTAAATCCAAATCTGATCCCGTCAGGAAAAAAACTAAATGAGTTTCATCACCAATCTTTTCAAAGGCGACGCGGTGGATAAATTCAAATCAATCGTTCAAGAGATAAATAATTTAGAAAGCGAAGTTCAAAAGTTGAAAAACGAAGACTTTAAAACTGAGACTGAAAAATTAAAAGAACGATTGAAGTCTGGAGAGACGCTCGAAGAAGTTGCGCCGTATGCTTTTGCCCTCCTTCGCGAAGCCGCTAAAAGAACGCTCGGCCAGCGCCCATACGACGTCCAGCTGATTGGGGGTTTAGTTTTAAATGAGGGGGCAGTCGCCGAAATGATGACCGGAGAAGGTAAAACCCTCTCCGCCGTCGCTCCCGCCTACCTTAACGCCCTAACCGACAATGGGGTTCATTTAGTGACCGTCAACGAATACTTAGCCCGCCGCGACGCCGTCTGGATGGGCCAGATTTACCGCCTTTTAGGCATGAGTGTGGCCTGTTTAGTCCCTAACGGCGCTTACCTCTACGACCCCGATTTCAAGGTTCCAGAGGACGGCCAAGCGCTAATAGATAAAGAAAGAGACACCACCGGCAGTTTCCTAGTCCAATCGGAGTTTCTAAAGCCCTGTTCCCGCCGAGAGGGCTACTTAGCCCACATCACTTACGGCACCAACCACGAATTTGGTTTTGACTACCTCCGCGACAACCTCGCCTATAGTATCGAAAACCAATCCCAGAGGACGCCCCATTTCGCCATCATCGACGAAGTCGACAGCATCTTAATCGATGAGGCTCGCACCCCATTAATTATTGCCGCCCCCGACGAACAATCCAGCAACTTTTATAAAACTTTCGCTCGCGCCGTCACTCATTTACAGATCGAAGAGGATTATACCGTCGAGGAAAAACGCCGCGCTGTTTCCATCACTGACTCCGGCATTAGCAAAATTGAAAAGATGTTAGGGGTTAAAAACCTCTACGCCCCGCAAAATATCCGCCTCGTCCATTATTTAGAAGAAAGTTTACGCGCTCACGCGGTTTATAAAAAAGACAAGGATTATGTCGTCAAAAACGGCGAAATTTTTATCGTCGATGAGTTTACCGGCCGACTTCTCCAAGGGCGACGCTATCAAGGGGGACTTCATCAAGCCATCGAAGCTAAAGAAAATGTAAATGTGAAAGAAGAATCCCGAACCTACGCCAAAATCTCCATCCAAAATTATTTCCGCCTTTACAAAAAGATTTCCGGTATGACCGGTACCGCTCAAACCTCCGCTGAAGAATTTCATAAAGTTTACAATCTTGAAGTCGTGAGCATTCCACCACACCGCCCACTCCAAAGAATTGATCACTCCGACATTGTCTACAAAACCGAAGCCGCAAAGTGGAACGCTATCGTTGATGAAATCAAAGCGTATCACAAGCGAGGCCAGCCGGTTTTAGTGGGCACCACCTCTATCGCCAAAAACGAAATCCTCGCCGGGCTTTTGAACCAAGCAAATATCCCACACGAAGTTTTAAACGCTAAAAACAACGAACGAGAAGGTTCGATTATCGCTCAAGCTGGCCGCCTCGAAGGCGTCACGGTAGCTACTAATATGGCTGGCCGAGGTGTCGACATTATTCTAGGTGGTAACCCGCCTAAACCTGAAGAAGCCAAGCGCATTCGCGAACTCGGCGGCTTACACGTCATCGGCACCGAACGCCACGAAGCTCGTCGTATCGACAATCAGCTCCGCGGTCGCGCCGCTCGCCAGGGTGATCCTGGTTCATCTCGCTTCTTTCTTTCTTTAGAGGACGATCTGGTCCGTATCTTCGGCGGGGACAGGGTTAAAAGCATGATGGAGCGCTTCAATCTGCCCGACGATATGCCGATTGAAGTCGGCATGGTCTCCAAAGCCGTTGCTCAAGCCCAAGCCAAAGTGGAAGGCGCCAACTTTGATATGCGCAAACACTTGCTCGAGTACGATGATATCTTAAACAAACAACGCTCCAACGTTTACAAAAAACGCCAAGAAATCTTGAGTGACCTAAGAAAAGAAGATTTTTCTAATTTTATATACGACACAGTCAATGAGTTTTTGGTGAAAATCTACAACTCTCCCGAAGAAGAGCTTGAATCTGATAAACCAGAAGAAAAAGCTCTCACCAAAGAAGAAAAAATCCGAAAGGTTTTTGAAGAATCTGGGGTTGTAAATAAAGATCATCAGTATCCCGAGTCCGGCGAGCTTGAAGACCTCCAAGGTCTTTTAACCAAGCGAAGTCTTGAAGCCAGCCTCGACCCGACTTCCAAAAACAAATTGATGAGCATTTTAGATATGCTCTGGATGACTCATCTAGAAAACCTCGAAGCCTTAAACGAATCCGTCGGCCTCCGCGCCTATGGCCAAAAAGATCCCCTCGTCGAATTTAAACAGGAAAGCCGCAATCTTTTCCAAGGTTTTTGGGACACCTTCAACTCTTTTGTTTTTGGTAATATTTTCCGAACCGCGCCGACTGGTTCAAATGATCAGCAGAGATCCGCGGCCGGTAGTCCGAATTCGCGTGTATCCGCGTCCAATCTTGCTTCAGACAAGATTGGAAGAAACGACCCTTGCCCTTGCGGATCTGGAAAGAAATACAAGAAGTGTGGACTCATTAACGCCCCGGAGCATAAGAAATAAGTATGAGCATCGAAGATAAGGACACATACTTTGTTGCTGTGAAAGTGTTTTTTGAGAAAGACGGTAAACTCTTAATTCTTAAAGACAATTTTGGAGATTGGGACTTACCCGGGGGAAGAATCAAGAAAGATGAATTTGAAACCCCCCTTGATCAAGTTATCAAGAGGAAAATGTTCGAGGAGATTGGTGATGATGTAAAATATACAATCGGCGAGCCCGTTGTGTTTATGCGACACGAGCGCGTTGAACAATCACCAGGCAACCCAACCGTCAGAATCTTTGCTGTCGGATACAAAGGATCTATTGAAAGTGGAGGGATAAAAACTTCCGAAAGGCATCCCGAGTTGCTTTGGGTTGACCCAAAAAGCTTCAACCCCGAAGATTATTTCAAAGGAGGGTGGCTTGCCGGAGTTAAGGAGTATCTAGAGAAAAGAGTGACATGAAAATCACCACTTTCTTACTAAATATTCCCTGGACTTTTCTCGGCTTCTTTATCGCCCTCATCTCTCTGCCACAAAACTTCAAATTTAATCACCAAAATCTAGTCATAGTCGCGAAAGTTAAATGGCTCTGGTTGAGTAGTTTTTTAATCGGCCGAAAAGTCCGGGGGTTAACTCTCGGCAATGTTATAATGTTATCCAATGCGGCTATTGATAAAACGCTCAATCACGAAATGACCCACATCAAACAATTTCAAAGATTTCCTCTCATCTTTCCACTGCTTTATTGCTTAGATTTTGCTAAAAACGGCTACCAAGCAAATAAGTTTGAGATTGAAACCCTGGGATTTGATTAGAATAATTAGATCAATTAGAAAAATTAGAATAATTTTCGCATGAAGCTAATCTCTTTAAACACCTGGGGCGGCCGGCTCCTTAATCCGCTCCTACAATTCATTGAGTCCAAATCCGCCGACACGGATATTTTTTGTTTTCAAGAAATTTTTATGGGTGATAAAGCCGAAACCGACTCTCATGGTGTCCGCCTAAATCTTCTAAACGAAATCAGTCATGTCCTAAAAAACTTCCAACCGATTTTTCACCAAGCCCCCAAAGGTTCTCTCTATTTCCTTGATTCCAAGCTCCCAGTTCCATATGGCGTCGCCGCTTTTATAAAAAAGCCAATTCAAACGGAAAAAATCGGCGGTTTTCCGACTTGGGAAAAAAGTCTCATCCCTGAGGAAGAAATCGAACCCAGCAACGGCAATTTTCTTCACTTTGATATCAAGACCCCCCCAGAGAACATTACCCTCGGCAACCTCCACGGCTTCCTCACTTTTAAAAGCGGTAAAGGCAACAATCCAACCACTTTTTACCAAGCCCAAAAAGTTTCCGATTTTTTTGAAAGTTGTCGCGAATCAACCAAGCACATCCTCGTCGGTGATTTTAACCTTCATCCTCAAGCCGAGAGTATCAAAATTTTTGAAAAATCTCTGCGCAATCTGATCAAAGAATACAACATCCCAACCACCCGAAACTCAAACTACAAAGATATGGAAAGATACGAGGATTACATCGCTGATTATTGTTTCGTCTCGTCAGATGTAAAAGTTGAAAGTTTCAAAGTTTTACCCGATATCGTCTCTGACCACCAACCTTTGTATTTGGAATTTTATTAAATTAAAATTAGATAGGCTATGAAACCTTCTTCCAAATTTTTTGTTTCAAGCTTTATCGGTTTATTTTTCGGAATTATAGGCACGGTTATTTTCTTCGTGTCAATAAATAGAGATTTCCTATCTTATAACCCAATTTTCCAGATCATCGTTGGTTCAGTCCTTGTCCCAAGTCTAACCATAGTTTTCACAATCATTGCCTACCTCATCCTCCCAAAAAATGATTGACCGAAACCTAACCGAAGCCGAAAAAAAACTTTTCCGACGTTTAAATACCCCCGCTAAAATTCAAGATTTCATCGAAACCATCCCCATAAATTTTGAGAAAAGAGGGGAGACGGTTTATTCTCCGCGCCAAATGCTTAAACACAACAAAGCCCACTGCATGGAAGGCGCTCTTTTTGCCGCCGCAGTTTTCCAATTCCACGGCCAAAAGCCATACTTGCTCCACCTCAAAACCACTAAAAATGATTTTGAGCATGTTATTGCGCCCTTCAAAGTCAAAAATCACTGGGGCGCCATCTCCAAAACCAACCACGCCGTTTTGCGCTACCGCGAACCAGTTTACAAAAATATCCGCGAACTCGTTATGTCCTACTTTCACGAATACTTTTTAA
>CAYIIM010000027.1:0-5046 GCA_964363455.1 uncultured Candidatus Saccharibacteria bacterium | reverse complement strand
AATAAAACCGCCCAAAAAACTTTACGGAGCTATTCCGATTTACTCGATCTCAATCAGTTCAATTCCAAAAATTGGGTCACCTCCGAAAAAGATTTGTGGTACATCGACCGGGCGCTAGATAAAATATCGCATCATTCAATCCTAACTAAAGAAATGATCAAATCCCTCCGCAAAGCCGACCCCGTGGAAATCCGAGCCGGCAAAATTACGGGATGGCCCAGATCTTGACTCATAAGTCTGAAAGTATAGAATACTTCTTAGCTATAAGATATTGGTAACTACTCATAGGCGCGTCACGCTAATTTGAGGGTCCAATATCCGGGTATAGAGAGGCTGAAAAAATCCTCTGGAGGCTAACAGGGATTCTGATTGATGAGGCATGGGTTGATAGCGCCTATTATTAGCCACACACTCAATCAACACCCCCAAAACCCGCTCTTTGATAGAAGACATCAAAGAGGAAGCTGTGTTTTGATCCAACTCGAACTCGCCGGTGGCGACGGATCAACGTTAAAAGCACGGCAAAGAGCCTAAGCACGACACACCCCTTGCGTAGTAACATGCGCGAGGGGTGTTTTTTCTTTACCAATGGAGTGAGTGTTTGGTTTGGAGAGGCTATCGGAGGCTGATTTAGCTTGGTCCCTGAAAGTGGTAAATCAGCCGAGATGCAGGTGCGACAAAACCGCAGGAGCTTTGGCGACACCGGCTCTCCAGAACATAATACGAGACGACCCTTGTATAATATTGTCAAATATGCTACTATCCCGGGGTAAGTATTCTACGCTAGTTTTCAGTGCCCTTATGCTTTTGTAGCGGTCGGGCAAAGCCTCTTGCAGGTTTTATAGAAACTTCGGCGGAAGAGGGTCGTCTTACATATGGTCCTACGCCAATATCGGCGAAAGGACGATTATAAAAGCATAATGGCAAAGAAGTTATACGTTGGAGGTTTGCCGTACTCGACCACTCAGGACGAGCTTAAAGAGCTTTTTTCACAAACTGGAGCTGTGGAAACAGCCACGATCATCACAGATAAGATGACTGGCCGATCCCGCGGTTTTGGTTTCGTCGAAATGACGAACGATGAAGAAGCTGATAAAGCGATCGAAACCTGGAATGGCAAAGAGTTCGGTGGCCGCTCCTTAACTGTCAACGAAGCCAAGCCAATGGGAGACCGACCGGCGCGACGCGAAGGTGGTTTCCGCGGAGGCCGTGGTGGTTTCGGCGGCGGTGGAGGACACAGCAACTGGCAGTAATCTGCTAGTTAAAAACAAAAACAGTTTCGTGTAAAAGCGGAGCTGTTTTTGTTTATTCGTCTTAGGTCAAATTAATTCATAAACATAAAGTATTCGCATTATATCCGATTAATCTGATATACTGCTAATCAATTTTCTGTAATAAAAAGTCCATAACTAGGCTTCTACTACCTGATTTGCTAGTGTTATAATTCCTCAGTGGTTCTTGGTGTCTTTTGATTTCTACTAAATAGTAAATATTCAATAATAAATAATGTCTCTAATTTGGAAATACATTCGCGAACATAAAAAACTCCTTTTTGGGGCGCTAATTTTAGCCGCTATCAACCAATTATTTTCTCTCCTCGATCCGCAAGTTTTAAGACTGGTAATTGATAAATATGCCACCCATTCTGATAGTTTTACTAAAGTTGAGTTTGTTCGAGGCGTTGGTTTACTCCTACTGGCTTTTATTGGCGTCGCCTTTGTTTCTCGAGTCGCCAAAAATTTCCAAGATTACTTCGTAAATAGCGTTAGTCAACGCGTCGGCGCTTCGATTTACGAAAAAAGCATCTCCCATTCTTTCTCGCTTCCTTACGCCGTCTTTGAAGATCAGCGTTCTGGCGAGCTCCTTCAAAAACTTCAAAAAGCCCGCACCGATATCCAAGCGGTGATTATGAGTTTTGTAAATATCGTTTTCCTCTCTTTAATCGGTATTATTTTCGTTATTATTTACGCCGCCACCGTCCATTGGTTGATTGCGCTGACATATTTTTTGATTATCCCAACTCTCGGCGTCACCACTTTTCTAATTGGTGGGCGAATCAAAAAAGCCCAAAAACAAATCGTCATTGAAACCGCTGATCTAGCCGGTTCAACCACCGAAACTCTGCGCAATGTCGAACTTGTCAAAAGTCTTGGGCTAGAAAATCAGGAAATTCTTCGGCTCAACAACGTCAACGAATCAATTTTAAAACTCGAACTAAAAAAGATTAAGCTTATTCGGCTCCTAAGCTTTTTCCAAGGGACGATGATCAACGCTATGCGCGCCGCCCTCATCTTTCTTTTGGTTTGGTTAATTTTTACAAAAAGCATTTCGATCGGAGAATTTTTGAGCCTATTCATCTATTCGTTCTTTATCTTTAGTCCGCTTGCCGAGCTCGGCAATGTTTCGTCTCAATTTCACGAAGCTCGCGCTTCAAGCGAACAGTTGGAAAAAATCTTAGATACCCCAGTAGAAGAAAAACCGAAAGATTCTGTCGAAATTAGCACCATTTCTAAAATTGAATTTAAAAATCTTTCCTTTGCCTACAACTCCAGCCAAAATGTTTCCGTTGAAAACATCACCCTGGAAATTAAAGCCGGTGAAACTATCGCCTTTGCCGGTCCTTCGGGTTCGGGTAAAAGTACTCTGATAAAATTGCTTGTCGGCCTTTACAAACCCACCAAGGGGGAAATATTAATTAACCAAACCGATTCCTCAAAAATCAATTATGATTTTCTAAGGAGAAAGGTTGGGTTGGTTTCTCAAGAAACTCAGCTTTTTGCCGGTACTATCCGAGAAAATCTTTTATTCGTCAGTCCTTCGGCTTCAGACAGTGATTGTCTTGAAGCCTTAAAATCCGCCTCCGCGATGCCGATTATCGAAAAAGGTGATAAAGGTTTGGATACCAAAATCGGCGAAGGTGGAATCAAAATTTCCGGTGGTGAACGCCAAAGGCTTGCGATCGCTCGGGCCTTATTAAGAAATCCCGAGATTATTATTTTTGACGAAGCCACTTCGAGCCTTGATTCCATCACCGAAAAATCCATCACTGAAACCATCAAAAAAATTAGTTCTAGTCGACCCAACTTAATCACTATCTTGGTTGCCCATCGGCTCTCAACGGTTTCTCACGCCGAAAAGATATTTGTGCTGGAAAAAGGTAAAATAGTCGAAGAGGGAAGTCATAGTCACCTAATTAAAGAAAAAGGCCTCTATGCCGCCCTCTGGCGAGAGCAAACTGGTCAAACTTCGACGTCAAAAGGTAACATCACCGACGCTTAAGCGTAATATAATGCGAAACATCTTTGAAAAAGACGCCTTAACCAAATTAGCGATTAAGGCCAAAAAGGGAGACGCCCTGGCCGCCGAAAAACTCTACGAAGATCTTTTCGACAAGGTCTTCGGCTTTTGCATGAACCGGACTTCTAATCGAGTGGTTTCCGAAGACCTCACTCAAGATATTTTTTTAAAACTTGTCGACAAAATTGAAACCTTCGATGAGAGCAAAGGCAATTTCTTAGTTTGGTTCTGGCAGTTAGCTCGCAACACCGTTATCGACTATTACCGAAAAGCCAAAGAAATAAACTTCTCCGAAATGGAAGAAGAAAGGCTCGAAAAAATTTCACCCACCACCGACCAAAAAAATCTTGATTTTAAAATAGAGTTTGATCGAGTCCATTCTTTCGTAAAAACTTTATCAAACGAAGAAAGAGAACTTTTTGAACTTCACTTTGTGGCGGATATGAAATATGAAGATATCGGGAAAATGCTTGAAAAATCAAACGGCGCTCTCCGGGTGGCCGTTAGTCGCCTAAAACAAAAAATCAGAGCCAATTTATCCTAGGTTATGTATTATAAGTTATTAGTTAATAGTTAAATTTATGAATTTTAAAAAATTATACAAATCCAGATCTGAATTTAAAGAACGCAATCGCGCGGTCTTCCTTTCGGCTTATAAAACTAAATATCCCAGTGCTGTAAACGTCTCGCCGGCTTTTCGTTACTTCATTCGAGGCGCGGTTTTTGGCGCAGCGATGGTTGTCGTTTTAACTGCTGGCGCTACTTATGCCGATCAAAAAAATGTCGGTGTCTCTAGCGTCCTTTATCCTCTCAAAAAAACCAGCGAAGCCGTAAAGGTGGTTTTTACAAGTGGCCAAGCTAAAGAAGAACTTCATCTTGAACTCGCAGAACGCCGACTTGAAGAAATCAAATCCGTTCGTGAAAAAACTCCTGAAAATCCCAAAATAAACAGCCTTTCAAAAGAACTCGAAACCGAGATTCAAAACTCCATCCTCAAGATTGAATTTCCAAAAAATCAGCAAAAGGCAAATCCTTCCGCCAAAATAAATCCGGAATCAAAGAAAGAAGGAGTAAGTGAAAATCTAAAGGTCCCTCCAGTCGCCGGAGTTCCATCAATGACGTCAGCTACTCAAATAACATCTGAAGGTTCTAGTCTTGATGAAGAAAAAGAAGGTGAAGATGGTCGCCGAAGAGAAGGCGAGGACTCCAAGAGAAGTGAAAAAATTTCCGAAGAAACCAACACCCAAGTCTCAAAATCAGATGAAACCTCTAATCTCGATGATAGACAAAAAAGAGCCTGTGAGTTTTGGAAGGAGATCATTGAGGAAAAAGATTTTGCTGTCACCGACTTAATCAATAAAACTCCCGAAATAATCGAAAAATATAACGAAAACTGTGAATCCTTTTCTGGTTCTTTCGTTATCAAAGCCGACAGCTCTGAGGTTGAGGTGGAAATTGAAGACTAAATTGCCTGGTTGATTCTTATTTAGAATCTGCTAAAATCGTCAGCATGAATACAAACAAAGAAAACTATCTTTCTTGGGCAGTTTTAGTGGTTTTAGTCGCGATTGTTGTCTATGCTATAGTTAACGTAAATAAACCGGGCGGTGAAATAATCAAAAATCTCACCGAGCCGCCAGTCGAAAATTCAGAAAATCAAAACCCAATGGAAATTGCTCCTCAGCCAGGTGACGAAAAATTAGTTAAAAAGGATGTCACAGTTGGAACCGGCACCGAAGTTAAAGTCGG
>CAYIIM010000026.1:0-13437 GCA_964363455.1 uncultured Candidatus Saccharibacteria bacterium | reverse complement strand
AAATCACCATCACCACCCACGACGGTATCGGACTGTTAAAAATTTTCTTTACCATGATCAGATTTTATTGAGCGTTGAATGAGTTTAGAAAATCATCATCCCGAGCGAGTCTGTGAAACGAGACGACGAGGGATTACAAAAAATTGAAAATTAAAAATTGAAAATTTTGTATTCTGACTTCTACTATTTACTACTCTCTACTCACTAGCATTTACTCAGCGTTCAACGCCCCTCTGGTGTAGATGTTCTTCGGATCCCAAATCATCCAACCCACTCCTCCGGACTTATCGCTCGCATCAATCTGCGCTCTAACTTTCTGAGCATCATAATCCGCTCCCAAATCAAAATCCTGAAGCCACGGCCGGATTTTCGCTACCGTCTTAATCTCAACCCCAACCGTCGAAGTTCCTTGAGAACTACTATATTTTACCAGTTTTCTGACCGCCGATTCAATAGATGCCTCGATAATTTCATATGGATTATTCGCCGGATTTTTATAGCCAAAAGTGCCATTGGCGAAATGTGATGGATAAACCATCGGCGCTATAAAATCAAAATAAGGCGCGGCCTTTTCAAGCACCTGCCCAATCCCCAAATCATCACTCGCAATCGTCGTGAGCCCAAACAAATCCGCCGAAATCTTTTCGTCTTTAAGATTTTCCCGCAAAAATCGGAAAAAGTTTTCAATCACCAGCGACCGCGGCGCTACATCATCCCAAAAAGGATACACCGCATCCTCTAAATTTCCATCGGACGGAAAACGAATATAATCAAAATTCACCTCATCAAATCCGCGAGCCAAAGCATCCTTGGCGATTTCCAAATTATAATCCCAAACTTCTCTTGAGGCCGGGTCCATCCAGGCCAAACCCTTCCGATCTTTCCACGTCATCCCCGTGCTAGAGGACTTCACCGCCCACTCGGGATGGGCTTTGGCTAAAATGGTGTCCTGAAAAACAGAGATCCTCGCAATCACATAAATATTTTTATCGTGGAGTTTTTTAATTAATTCATTTGGTTTGATAATCCTAAGCTCATCAAACGCCCCTACTCCTTCAAAAACGGAGTTACCTGCCCCGTTAGAGATAGAGGCGCGTTGCGCGCCCTCGTTATCTCTAACGGGGTCTATCTCGTAAGAAATAAACCCCGAATAGTCTTTTACATCCACCACGATCGCATTTAGCTCCGTCTCATCAATTAGTTTTATAAGCGCGTTAATTCTACTAGTCGATCCCGCCGACCAACCCGTCGCATAAATCGCCTTCACCACCTCCGGCGGATTAATTAACTGCGGCTGATACTCTAAATCCTGATTCAACTTTTTAATCGGTACGGGCTCGGGCTTAACCACTCCCGACTCCTTTTCCAAAGTCTCTAACCCCGCTAACTGCTTTTTAATATTTTGCTCTGGCGCTACTTGTTCATTCCCCTGAATCACCACCTCTCCTCGTCCTGCTAAAAAAAACCAGCCCGCCGAAAGGACCAGCAACAAAAAAACTAAAATCGCAAATAATCTCCAGGGAAACATAAATTAATACGCCAATTATGACACAGGGAAACTCAAACCAAAAGGACTCCTTTCTTAGGGCTGATTAGCGTAATTTCTAAAATTGAATTATATTTTAGAGTAATTAGGTTAATTAAAAATTAGAATAATTTTATCCCATGTCCCTCGCTTTCTATCGTAAATATCGACCCCAGAAACTAGAGGATCTCCTCGGTCAGGAATCCACCATCGAAATTCTCAAAAACTCTGCCATTGCCGACCGCATTGGCCACGCCTACCTTTTCTACGGTCCCCGCGGCACCGGCAAAACTAGTACCGCCCGCCTCATCGCCAAACTCCTCAATTGCGAAAAAAGAAAAACCGACAAAAAATTCCACGATGAGGGCGAACCCTGCAACCAGTGCCCATCTTGTCTCGAAATCGAATCTGGCTTTTCCTTTGATGTCGTAGAAATCGACGCCGCCTCAAACCGCGGCATCGATGAAATCCGCAATTTAAAAGAAGCAGTTCGCCAAGCCCCCGCCAAAGGCGGTTCCAAAGTTTATATTATTGATGAAGTCCATATGTTAACCGGCCCGGCTTGGAACGCGCTTTTGAAAACCCTCGAAGAACCCCCCTCTCATGTCGTCTTTGTTTTAGCCACCACCGAATTCGAAAAAGTCCCCGCCACCATCACCTCTCGCGCCCAACGCTTTATTTTCAAAAAAGCTCCGAAAGTGAAAATTTTGGAAAAGTTAAAATTTATCGTCGAAGCCGAAAAAATCAAAATTGACGCTGACGCTCTAGAAACTATCGCCGCCGTCGGTGATGGTTCTTTCCGCGACGCCGAATCCTTGCTTGATCAATTAAGCTCCACTGGCGATGCCATTACTTTAGAAGTAGTGGAAAACTTGACCGGTCGCACCGGTTTGAAAAAGGTTAACCAGCTCGCCAAATTTATTATTGAAAATAAAACCGAAGACGCCTTAACCCACCTTCATAAACTAAACGACGAAGGCGTCAATCTCACCCAACTCACCAAAGACCTGATCCACTATTTCCGTAAAATCCTCTCGATCAAAACTAATCCGAGTTTAGAAAAGTTTTTTGAAAATGAACTAACAAATGAAGAAATCGGCGAACTTCAAAAACTGGCTGGCCTCGCCAATGTCGAACATCAAATCAAATTTTTAAAAGCTCTTATTACCGCCTACACCGAAATCCGCTACTCGCCTTTCCCCATTGTCCCCCTCGAAATCGCTATCATTGAAAACAAACAATCCTGAGTCTATCGAAGGACTACTCTCCCTTCCTAATCGTCCCCCCGAAATCGCCACCATCAAAAACTCGGAAAAGTAATAAAAAAAGAAAGGGGCCATCCACGTACGTGCTGTGGATAACCCCATTTTTTGCGGCGAATGCAAAGGATCAAAGAAAGAGGATCCATAAGACCCAAGTATTCGAGTCCGCCGGCTGGCGGATCAAGGTTCATTTCTACTGCGGGAGAAAACCGGACGCAGAGCCATAGTCCTCGTTAACAATGGACACCTGACTCGCGCCGAACCCGACCCTGCTACCGTCGAAGTCGAAGACCGGGGCGTGGTCGAACCGGCCATCCGCGCCTGGAGCGAATTCGTCGCCCGGGCAATCGATGTGCAACTGTTCCCAGCGAACGAGGCGTTCCGGGTGAGTCAGGAGCATCGAACCGACGGCGAGCGAACCCAGACCAAATTCCGGATGTCGCAACTGGCGAAACACAGCTCTCTCAATATGAGACGAGTATTTTGGAAACCAAAGCGTGACGTCCAAAATACTCGTCTCATTGCAGTCAATAAAACCTTGAATATTTAATTATCAAATAACTCCCCAATATTACCATATTACCAAAAAAAGTCAAATCTACCGTAATATCCCAAAAGCTCCCTATTTTTATTCCTACTAACTACTCTCTTTCCCCTATGTTCCGATGTTTCATGCTACATGTTTCGTGATACATGCCAATCCAAGCCCTTATCGGCTGGATTGAATCGTCTTCCCCAACTCCGCATTCGGCGCCAAAACCGTAATTGAAACGCTCACTGTTCCCGAAACATTCCGAATCACGTTGTAACCAGTATTATAATCACTCACACTCGTAAAATACGAACTCGAGGCCGACGGATCAATCGGAATCACATTCATATAGTTAGGGATCAGACACGGCGCGATATCAAAATTCCCAACCCCGCTGGCCATCCGCTTAGTTGAGGTTGGAATATCTCCCGCCGCGCAAGTAAAAATTCCGGTGCGCGTGTCCGCGATATTTGATCTAATAGAATTTAAAATCGCCATCACGTGCAAACTCCGCTGAGAATTTCGAGACGCCGCAAACTGCCCCGCTGGATTAAGCGCCCGGATACTGATCGCCATTAAAATCGCCAAAACCGCGATTGAAATCATCAACTCCAAAATCGTCACTCCCCTCTGAATAAATGAATTATGAGTCATGAATTAGGAATTATGAATAATAAACTTAGATTTTTTGATTAAACCATTAATAATCTTACTGGTTTTAATAATCTGCTCGTCAATATAATTATAACTTTCTTGACTAACATAACCAACATCCCGCGCAATCAAAATTTGACTCTTAACTTCCGTCAAAGAACCCAAAGCCGTACTATAAAAGTTCACTTTTTCTTTGTATGAAACCCGACTAAAACCTTCGGCGATATTTGAAGTGATCGATACTGCCGCCCTGCGAATCTGAGAAGTTAGAGCAAATGACTCTTCGCGAGGAAAATCTTTAGTATTTTTATAAATCATCAAAACCAAGGCATGACCTTCTTTCCATGCATCAAGATCCTGAAAAGATCGAATCTTTAATTTATCTTCATTCATAATTCACATTACATTTCCTAAATTCTCCTTAAGTCTTTTTCTTCTTATTTATTCATAATTCATAATTCCATATTCCTAATTCCTACCTGACTTCTTCCCACGAAACAACTTGATAACTATCGCTGGTCAAAGGAAATCCCGGCGGCGGACCATAAAGCAAATTCGCGTCATAAACCAAATTTCTAATTTGATACCCGTTTCCGTCAGTATAAGCAAAACCATACCTTTGGTTGGTGCCGATCATTCCAAAAGACGTAATGGAATTCCTTGTATGATATGGAGAGCACCTCTGCGAACCGCCACCAGGCGGCCGATAATAATATCTTCCCACCCGGCCGTTTTGCGCCATCACCGCCGCGTCAATTCGAATTGTCGTACTCGCCACCATTCCAATATTAATATTATTCTGAGCAATCAAAGCCAGAACATCTGTTCCATCATAGTTTGAATACAGAATATTATCCGTCACCGAAATATTTGTCCTCGTTGTCGGATTGTCCGGGAACAAACCCGAAGCCACCGTCACCCGCTGACCATCAATCTGACCTCTTACCCAAAGATCATCTTCAAAAAAGAAAATACCATTCGCTGGAATCGTCCCACTTGAAATCATCGTCCGTGAATTAACGCTCCAAGTCCCCCAACCCGATTGACCTAAATAGTTTGTACACCCAGCCGTCGGTGGATTAACGAGTGAATTCACCCGATAAACCGTATAACGATCATTGGTTGAAAAAACCAACTCATAACCCGGATTGGTTGAACTAGGAAAATAAACTCCGCTCGATGATGCCTGCGTTTTTAGTGAAAGCAAGTCCTGAGTAATGCCGGTAAAATTTAACGCCGGCACTCCCACTTCTCTGCCGATTTCAAAAACCGTTGGATGGGCTGGCAGGGGTGTTGGCGGACTTGGATCGTCCGGATCAACGCAAGTATGCACCGCCCAAACATTTGCCTGACAAGCATCGCCATCGGTGTCAGTTGAGGTTGAAAGCGCGCTCCGCACATAATTATGAGCTAACCCATCAAATCTCACCCTCCCATTCGACATAATTTCTCCAAAAACTTCCGTCCCAGCCCCAAACCGCATTGTATCATTCGCCGCCACCGCAAATTTCGCAAACGAAGAAATCCCCATTTTCACTCGAATCACTTTTTCAATTGAATCATCCGCTAAGACTTTTCCCGTGCTTGTAATTGTCACAATTGTCGATCCTGGAAGCGGTGGATTAATCTCTAATGAAAAAGTACCGATTTTGTTTCCATCTTTATCAAAGTAATCGTGAACATAAGGGCCGGTACTTGTCGCGCCCTGACCATCAAAATAATCCGTCGAGGCATGCGCCAAATGCCACCGGTAATATTCGAGTCCTCCTTCAGCAATCGTAAACGCCGCCGCTCGGTTAAAAGACCTAACTGAAAGTTTCAAAAATGAGAGCGCCGCAAAACTAAAACCCGTGACTAGTATCACCACAATCGCCGCAAAAAAGATCATTTGAAGCGAAAGCTGCCCCCTTTGGTCGTGAAACGTGGAACGTGGAACGTGGAAAATCTTTATATATCTAAATTTCATTTTTTCTCTCAGTCTCAATTATTAAAATTTTGAACTTTACATTGTCACTTTTCATTTTGATATTTAAATTTTTAATTACTTCTGAGGTTCCTAATCGTAATCGTATCTGAAAAAAGAGTTGGCTTTGGCGATTTGCCAGGATTCGTATCCACAAAAACCGAAACCTTCACCACGCGGATATTTGCAACCGTAATCGGTAAAGTCATAGCGGTACTTGATCCATAATAAGCTGAATCAAAATAATCAAACATATTCGTGCTGGTCGAAACAATCACATTCTCAATAATATTCGTGAATACTTCACTCGACGAAGCATAAGTCAAAGGATTGCCGGTCGGCTCTATCACACCCCTTCTAATTGTACTCGTTGCAAGCGCATACCGCACCTTCTCCATAATTCCGTCTTGGTCAATATCGCTATAGAAAACTAAAGAACTCGTCCCGGCTGATTCTATCGGATATGCCCCCGCGCCCGACGGCCCTGCCGAACGGACATCCGTCACCAATACTTGAAAAGTCTGCTCTAAATCTCCTCGCGATTTTAATTTATTATTCACAAAATCCTCAATCTGACCAACATTCTTCGTCATATTTGCCACCACAAAAAGAATCGCTCCGCCAATCGCCGCAAATAAAATCACCTCAATCAGCGAAAAACCCCTCCGGCTACGAATATCGAATTTTGAATTATGAACTATGAATTCTAATTTGGATTTCATTTTTTTGTCTTTATTCATTATTCCTGATTCCTGATTCATAATTCCTATTTTACTGGGACAGTAAAATTTCTGCCGTCTGCCAGTTTCCCGAAACCGAAACCGTACTTGTCCCTTGTGTATATCCACTTGCATCCACTGTAATGTCGTAAGTCCCAAGCGACAAATCCTGAAAAACCGTCTGCGCTGTCGGCACGCATACTCCGCCAAACTTAAAATCAATGTCATTCAAACTCGGAGTTTCATTTTCGTCCTCAGTCGAAAGGTAAACTTTGTATCGCAAATACCTCTTACTACTTTGCCCCGCCGATATATCCGTCCTTGAAACCGTATAATAAGCTCCCGCCGTCCCGTCTGGTCCTACATAATCCCAGGTAGCATTGTCATTATTAGTTGCAATCTGCAATCTCAAACTCTCCGATCCCGTTGAAACCGGCTGACTTGCCGGGCTCCAAGTCACTTCATAATAAGTCGTGCTCACCGAACCAAAATCAACCGTCTCCGACTCCAGCCAACTTGCTACGCCGGTATCATAAGTGCCAGACGCGTTAACCGCCAGTCGAATTGAACCGGGTACTCCGTCCACATCAATCACTCCACTTGTATTTGAATACTGTCCCGAAGACCAATCTGAATCCTTGTAAACAACTCGTCCCGTCACCGCCGAATCCGAAAACACGCCACTTGAAATACCGACCGTAGCATTTGACACCGCCGCCCCCGTCACCGCGTCTTTTACTGTCACCAAAAGCGCCCGCGGATCCGTCGGCACAAGCGTAAACCGCAAATCCACCGTCGAACTTGGATTAATCGTAATAGGCACAAATGGAGTCGTTCCATAAATATCGTAACTTGAGTCTGTCATTAAGATTGAATATGTATCCCATTCAACACCATTTAAAATCTTTAAGCCTTGCGCGTTCGTCGCCGTCGTCGTTGAAAACTTTAAAACATCCGGCCCCGTTCCGATAATTTTATTACCAGCTACTGAGAAACCAACATCTGGAATCGCCTCGCATCTAAAACCCGAAGAAATTAAATTAAGTGTACTTAATCTATCAATCACAAAACTAATCGAAGTCACTGTCTGCGCCGCCACCGTCGCATCCGGTTTTGAAGGGTTAGGATTTTCTGGATCGCCTAGCGCGTAAGTCCTCTCCGAAGAATATCCTGCTTTCGAAACTTCGATCCTATAACTCTGAGTGCTTGTCGGCACTCCCACTAATTGCAAAACCCCGTTAACATTTGTTGCATCCGTCAAATCAATCGTTGGCGCCACAATGTTATTAGTCACTCTAACTACCGCTTCATCTACTCCCACTCCGCCAGCATCAAAAACGTTAATAAAAAGCGAACCGTCGTTCGTTGCGCTTTCCAAACTTTTTGGCGCCACCGTGGTAGTAAAAATAAGCGGCACAAACTTTTGGCAACTTACGCAGTCAATCTCCATTTCAACCAATTTATAATCTGCCGGGGCTGTATCGTTTGGCGATCCCCCCACCACGCCATCAAAAGGATCGTCAATGTTTCGAATGATTGTTTTAATGGAAAATTGAGCATTGTCAAAATTCGTCGTCTTTGTTTGTGGGATTAATCCTGTTGGCACTCCTCCCACCGTCCCGACATCTTCGTATCGCATATTTCGAATCACCTCTACCTCCTTGTTTAAAACCGAGGTTGCCGCCGCTCGGAGTTCCAAATTCGCAATCACATCTAAAACCGAAAAATAAATCATATAAATCCCGCCAAAAAGAATCACCAAAATCCCGACGCTAACCAAAACATCAATCAAGGTAAAACCTCTGCGCTCTCGAATCAGGAATAAGGAATTAGGAATTAGGATTTTAAAATTCGAATTCTTGGTTCTATTCATGATTCATAATTCCCGCGCTTCGCGCTACTGACTCAGCCCCGACGAAATCGAATAAATCGGCAAAATAATCGAAATCGCCACAAAACCAACGAGTAAGCCCATAAACAAAAGCATGATCGGCTCTAGTAAGGTCGTTAAACTCCGAATCCTATTATCCACTTCTTCGGTATAATATTCCGCCAGATAAAAAAGATTATCCTCTAAGTTCCCAGTATTTTCTCCAATCCGAATCATCCCCGACAAAAGCAGGGGGAAAAATCTCTCCTTCTCGCTTAAATACTGCGCCAACTGCTCCCCTTTCCGAATTTGTTCCGTCGAACCAAAAAGAATCTTTTTGTAAACCATGTTTTGAAAAGTATTGCCCGTAATCGTCACCGCCTCCACAATTCTAATTCCGCTCCTGAGGAGCAATCCTAAAATCCGAGCGAAATTCGTCATGTTAATCTCCACCACTAAATCCCCAACCACCGGGATCATAAAAATGCATCGATGCATCACGTACCTAAACGCCGGCAACCGTAACGCGAACCGAAAACCAATAATTAAAATGACCACTCCAATTAACGACACCACCCCGTATGATTTTGAAAATTCCAAAAGATCGATCAAAAACTGAGTCGTCGCCGGCAACTCAACGCCCAACCCCGTAAAAACTGGGATGATTTTTGGAAACACTACAAAAGTCAGAAACGCCGTAATTCCAATCGTCGCAAACAAAATCACCATCGGATAAACCATCGCCGACTTGATTTTGCTTTTTAATTCTTTAGATTTTTTTAATTCATCCGCCAAATAAAGCAAGTTCTGCGACAAAGTTCCGCTCGTCTCACCCACTCGGATAATGTTGATGAAGAAATCGCCAAAGATATGCTTATGTGCTTCGAGTCCATCTGCCAAAGATTGCCCCTTATCCACATCGCCGATTAAACCGTTCAAAATCTCGTTGAGGGTTTTCGATTTCGTCTGATTTTGAATAATTTTCAAACCCTCAATCAAAGGCAAACCTGCCTTGACCACAATCGAAAGGTGGCGCGCAAAATTAATTTTTTCCTGAACATTCAGCCTTTCAAAAAAAAGTGAAAGTCCTCTATGGGCTGGTTTTTTTGTTATTGGCATATATAGAACACTTATCCTGCTTCGCCCACCGTAATCTTGATGAAGGCGGGAATGAGTCCTCGACGAAGGATTACTTTTACTTTAATTCTCTTTATTTCTTCCTCTCCTTATTTTATTAGTATAATTCGCACGCATTCGTATATTGGCATCGCTACTATTACTCGTGAATAATCCTCAAAACTTCTTCAATACTTGTCTCTCCGGCGAGCGCTTTTTGAAGGCCATTTTGAAGCATTGTCGTCATCCCATTCTTCACCGCCGCTTCTTTAATCTGCTGACTATTTCCTCGGTTCATAATTAAATCCCGAATCTCGGTATTAACTTCAATCACTTCTCTAATACCCGTTCTTCCTCTATATCCTCTTCCTCCGCACTTATCACAGCCCGCCCCGATATAAAAAACGGGTTTTTTAGTTTTAAGTTCTGGTATTATTTCCTTCAAACTATCCAATTCACTCGCGGTCATTGGCCTCTCTTTTTTACAATCCAAACAAATCGTTCGAATTAATCGCTGCCCCATCGCCACATTAATCGTCGAAGCGATCAAAAATGGCGGCACTCCCATATCCATTAGTCGCGGAAAAGTTGTCGCCGAATCATTGGTGTGAAGCGTTGATAAAAGCAAGTGGCCGGTTAAAGCGGCATTAACCGCAATCGAAGCCGTTTCCTGGTCGCGAATCTCACCGACCATGATTACGTTCGGATCTTGTCGCAAAATAGAACGCAAACCATTCGCAAAAGTTAAACCCACTCTCGCATCCGCTTGCACCTGCGTAATTCCTTCGAGCGAATACTCAATCGGATCTTCGACGGTAATAATCGAAGTCTCCGGCACGTTCAACTTTTTTAAAATCGTGTAGAGCGTGGTGCTTTTTCCCGAACCCGTCGGCCCGTTGGCCAAAATCATTCCGTAGGGTTTTTTAATCGCGTGCTCTACTTTTTTAAGTTCATCCGGCGAAAACCCTAAATCTTCTAACGTAAAAGTCGCCGTCTCCGCAAGCAACCTCAGCACCGCATTTTCTCCGTGGTACGTCGGCATAATCGAAACGCGCACATCAATCGCGCCAATTCCGTCTGGTTCCGTTTTAAATCTTCCGTCCTGTGGCAAAAAGTGCTCATCGGTTCGAAGCCCCGACATCACTTTGATGCGACTAATAATTTCCTGGTGGAGGGATTTCGTAATGTAAATCTTTTCAAAAATATCGTGGAGCATCCCGTCAATCCTAAACCGCACCCGAATTTTGTCGGGGCTAGGGTCAAGGTGGACGTCCGAAGCTCGCGCCACATACGCATATTTCACAAACAAATTCACCAAACTCACAATCGAAACCTGTTCGATCGGTTTAGTAATTAACCTTTCAATTTCCAATTTTAAAGACTCCGGATCAACCTTTTCTTCTTTTCTTGTCGAAACCGCCTTAATCACCGCCCGCCCAGTTTCTTTCTTGGGCTCTTCCTTTTTGGGTTCTGGTTTTTTATTACTCGAAAAAAACGACATATATACAGTAATTATATCATACAAAGAATTGGGTGGGTGGGATAAAAATCTCCACAATTCTAGCTGCGAATTTAGAGATTTTAAAAGTTATTTCTATTGACTTTGGCCTATATTTCCTCTAAATTTCAACCAGATCCTCATCAAAAGGAAAACCAGCTAACAATAGGAGAAGAATTATGAGCAGAAAGACAAAGGGGAAAAGTCGGGCCGTTGCCGTTCGCGACAAGAAAATCGAACGGCTTGAAACCGCCTTGGCCAATGAAACATACAAAAATCGCGAGCTCAATCGACAACTGGATGCCTCGCAAACAGATGTCAACTTCCAGCATGATGTCGCCAATGTGCTAGCTCGAGCTTTTTTCCGGTGCTGCAAGGAACATGGTGCTCCACTTTCAAGTGGAACACACCACATCGAATCAACAAGGGGGTTGAGCAAGGTATCTCTCCAAGCTGTCAGCTCCTTCATTGAAGCTGCCGAAGAAGCAGTCAGGTAATATAGTCCCGATCTTTTTCGAATCAAAAGACGCCACGATTTCACTAAATTTCGTGGCGTTCATTTTTTTGAATCAAATCGAACTTTTTCTTCCGATTCCAATTTTTTATTTCAATCTCTCGGCTTACCACTTTTCCCCGACTTCCCATCTTTTCTCTATAAACCAACCTCACCGGGCACCTAGAGTTGTCGTAGTGATAGCAATCACTTAGAAACTCTGGTGTCCCGAGCGAGTTCAATTTTAATTGAACGACGAGGGGCTACCTTTTCTAATTAACTCTAACTTCTTCTTTTTTCGCCATGATTTAATCAATATTTCCCGACGCAAAGCTTCGCTCAAGGAATTCAATTCCTCAAAATAGCATAAAACCACGGGTCTTCTTGTATAAGTATACTTCGCCCCAACCTTCGATTCATTATGATCCTTTAATCGTTTTATTAAGTCATTCGTCGAACCAGTATACAGCGTCCCATCCGCGCACTTCAAAATATAAACCCACCAAGATTTTCTCTTTTTCCCCATTCGCGTTATTAATCTTATATTCGCGTTATTGGCGATTACTCACTAGATTTGGCGTTCCAAAACCTTCTGAATTCTCCCCATATCCGTTGGCTTAAGCATTTCCTGCAACTCCAAATCTTTTGAAAGATCAACTCCGTTTTTCTCCGCCAACAAAACCACCAACTTCATAATCTTCGTCACTTCTTTCTCGGCAATCATATCTACCCTCAAATCAATTTCGTCTCGTAAATCCGCCAACTTCATCTCTCGGTTTTGAGAAATCAAAACCGTAATCGCTAAAATAATCGCCTCCAGTGAGACCACCATCGTCAAAAATGTGAACGGATACGGATCAAAAGGTTTAATCCCAGAAATTTTTCCCGTATTTACCAAAAGCCAAGTCACAAATAAAAGTAAATTAAAAACCAAAAAACCGACGCTCCCAAACCAATGGGTCATCCAATCCGCAAACTTTTCTGATGCCGTCCGCCTCTCATCCGCTCTTGCTTTCAGGCTCCGAATCATTTTTCGCCCCATTTCCCGCGAAGCCCGATTGGCATTTTTATCGTCATCAAAAACATCCATAAGATAATTATACTACTTTTCTCATATTTTCATTCCACCCCTAAATATAAAGGTTTCATAAAAAAAGGGCTCATATGACAAAGCTCCTCACTCAAGCATTCCAACATTCCCATCATTACAACTTTCCCACTCCCCCCAATCATTAGTTAACTGCCGTTTGTTATACTTCCCTTATGTCCTCCAAATCCATCATCTGGCTTGGCATGATTATCGGCTCCACCATTGGTAGTTTTATCCCATCGCTCTGGGGCTCAGGCGTCTTTTCCTATTCGTCTATTATCTTCTCCGCTATCGGCGGTCTCGCCGGCATTTGGGTGGCTTTCAAAATCACCAAAAATTTGTAAAAACTCTCGGCTTTCTCCCCCTAATCCTCTTTCGCCTTTTCCACAACATTCTCATCATTCACACATTCTCCCTTCACTCAAGCATTCCAACATTCGCATCATCACAACTCCCTCTATTTTCTAACTCCTCAACCCCACTTTGCTCTCAATAACGTTCAGTCGATGTTCTACGTCTTTAAATCGATGTTCAGCGTCCGACATCCAAGCGTTGACATGTAAACTCAAATCTTCAATAGCACCGAGAATGGTAACTTTCATATCGTTCAACTCGCCCTTAGTCGCCATATTTCCCATCTCGCCTCGAATAGCCGCAAATTCCTTTGCAGTCATCGCCGCTAATTTATCAATTTTATCTTCCTGTTCCATGCCTA
>CAYIIM010000025.1:0-13776 GCA_964363455.1 uncultured Candidatus Saccharibacteria bacterium | reverse complement strand
GCGTGAGCGCCGCCACCTTTGATACTAATCTCTTGCCCCATCCTGGCTCGTCTCCCACTCCCGCCCTTGGGGTATCCGCTTCAAAATGGGCTTCAATCAACGATGCCATTTTTTTCCCAGACGATGACGTCGCCTTTACAAACGCTGGCAACGTGGGAATTAATACCGATACCCCAACTTCAAAATTTCACGTTGTCGGTGATAGTTATTTTGGCGGCGTTGTCACCATCACCGGCGCTCTTACACTTACAAACGGCATAAAAATTGGCACTAACAATGATAACTGCGACGACGACACTGATCGAGGGAGTATTCGTTTTAAACAGGGAGTTTCTGACGACGAGCTTCAAATCTGCATGAAAATCAACAGCAGCCATGTTTGGAGATCAGCAAGCACCACCCCCGCCTCTCTTTAATCAGAATGAAAATCGAAAAAAAATCATTCCTCCTTATAATCTTTGGCATCGTCGTTCTTGGTCTGATTGTTTTCTTCGCTTTTAAATCGGAAAACCCTGAAATCAAAAAAGATGCAAGTGGAAAATTCCTCACTCGCGAAGTGATTAGTCGCGCGTATGAAGTTCCCGAAGTTGACACCGTCGGTCTGCCGGAAAACATCGCGGTTCCAAGTTTAGTCCTCCCCTTAAATCCTCCTCCCGGCAACACCAAAAGACTGCGCGTCTTTAATCTCTCAATCGAAGGAGACAGATTTTCTCCCGACACTATTATCGTCAACGACTGGGATGAATTTTCAA
Organism: uncultured Candidatus Saccharibacteria bacterium; assembly: GCA_964363455.1. GTDB lineage: Bacteria > Patescibacteriota > Minisyncoccia > UBA6257 > 2-01-FULL-56-20 > VMFW01. Next base: position 13,024 of record CAYIIM010000025.1, on the reverse strand, counting down.
TTTATGTTACCGCCATTGATAAAGACTATGATTTTACTCAGCCCGATATGGGCGTTAGCGTCAAAACTTCGAAAGGGGAGAGAGTTTTGATCAAGCAAAGTTTTGGCGAAACCAAAGGCGCCAGGTTTTATTTTTTCTGCGCTTCCTGCGGCGGACCCCTTCAAGGTCCCCGCGGACAAATCTTAACTGTCCCCAGGCCTCGACCCCTCTGAGACCCATAAATGTTAAAATAAACATCAATGGCTCAAACTTTCAACAATAAAAAAATATTTGTTATTTTAATTGTTCTTCTTGTGGCTCTTTTAGCTTCTTTGCTTTTTTTCATCTTCAGGATCAACTCCAACGAAAAAATTGAATCCTCAAAATATTCCGCCGTTTATTTAAAAACTGGAGATATTTATTTTGGCGAGCTTTCGTGGTTTCCAAGGTTAAAGTTAAAAAATCCCTGGTTTTTGCAAAGAGTTAATGATAGCAATAATCAGCCCCAGGTTAGTGTCGCTCCGCTCGCCGACGCCTTTTGGAAACCGGTTGATGAAATTTATTTAAACAAAGACGAAATTGTTTTTACGACCAAGCTAAGAGGTGACAGCCCGGTCATCCCTCTTTTATCTGGCCAATCAAGTAATCAAGTCCAAACTCCTCAGTAATTTTGTAATGAAAGGAAAGGCTCATATTAAAATCGTTTCTTTCTTTGCAGTTCCAATAGTTCTGATTGGCATTCTTTGGTTTGTCTCTCGGACTGATGCATTTTCCGGTCCCAGTGATCTCCCTGGTCCATTTACTTCCGGAGTCCTCAGGTTTGATCCCGTTACTGGCAATTTTGGTATTGGTATACCTCCTGACGCCACTGCGCGCGTGCTTGTCAAAAGCAGTGCGACTTACCCCGGTTTAAAGATATTAGATAATTCTAACACTCCAGTCCTCGAAGCTGGCCCAACCGAGGTTAAAATCGGCAACCCAACCGGCGAAGCTCTCACAGGCACAGGGATTTCATTAAGAGTTGGGGGTATCAAAGCCAGTTCTTCGTACTTTGAAAACCTCTTCGTCAATCAAGCTAGAGTCTATGGCTCTATTATTGGCGGTCCTGGGTCGTCTATTAGCGGCTTTGATGAAATTTCTGCCACTACAGTTTCTTCAAGCTTTTCTGCCCTTAATATTTCCTCTGGAGTTTTCGGATCAGGCGACTTTGCTTTTCCGGGTAAATTAGGTGTTAACACTAGCGACAAGGACAATCTGCCGGCTTCCCTCTCTGTTTATGGAACTGGATATTTTTCGAGTAACGTTGGTATCGGCATGACTGTTCCTTCCTCCGATCCTGGTGCTTTGAATATATATTCAACCAATTCTTGGCTTAGCGGCTTCAACAAGGGTATTCGTCTCGAAGGTAGCTCCACGATAGAATTCGGAGGCGGAACCACCGGAGCTGGAGGTGTGCTTTATGGAATTGGTGTGGTCAGTAGTCGTTTGTTTATTTTCAACACCAACACCGAATCTAATCCAGCTGGAAGTCCTAGTTTTTATAATTTGACTCTTAACTCCTCGGGCGTCGGAGTTGGTTTATCAAGTCCCTCCGCCACGCTTCACGTAAGTGGAACTCTAAAAATCTCTGGCGCCAGCGGATTTCAATTTTCAACTTCTTCAATGGGCTCTGGTAAAGTCTTAACTTCTGATTCTCAAGGCAATGCCACCTGGGCCAACTCCGCCGGGATTGGCGCTGGATTTTCCGGCGATACCGCCCGCTACAACGGCTCCAGTTGGGTTGCGAGCAGTCTTTTGTACAACAATGGCACATTTATCGGTGTCGGCGCCACGACTGCTCCTACTGACAACTTAACTCTTCTAAAAATTGGTTCCACTGGTTATTTCCAGATTGACCGCACCTTCTCTGGCGCTCCAACAGCCGCCGAGTGTAGTGATTCTACTGAAAATGGCCGTATCACCATCGACACCACCTCCGCTCAAAGTTACTTATATGTCTGTGTTAATGGCGCCTGGAAAGCCCTTAAACTCAACTAAAAGTGCCAAATTTTAATGTTTCAAAATCAAAAACCGTAATTTTTCTCGCAATCATTCCCGTGATTGCTTTTTCAGTTTTTGTTCATGCTCTCGCCGCCCCCGGCCCCACTGCCGGTCCGCCGGCGGGGGGCGGTTCTTTTCTTGATGGCTACGTCGGCGTAAAAGGGGATATGATCTCTTTTGGAGGCATACAAGATGGTTCTTATAGCCCTTATTTATCAACTCTGCTGATTTACTCCGTCTCAACTCCCTCAAACCCAATTAGCTACAGCCTAGATGTGAAAGACAAAGATTCTATCAATCCCAATGATCTTCTTAGAGTGACTACATCAGGTATTGCGGTTTTTGGCACTACTACTTTTTCAAATGACCTCAATTACAAACTTCAAGTCCACGCTCTGAAAGCCAATTTTTATGCCTCTCATTATGCTGAGCCATATTCCAATCTATCGGGTTTCTGTGAACAATATCCCGCCAACTATGAGTGTACATACGGTATATTAGTTTACGGCACGACCACTGTTTCTAGTACTTTAAGAGGTGACTACGATTCGGCTCCATCCTCTTTCAAGGCTAAAATTTTCGGGTTTGATTCTATTTCGGCCAATTCCATTATATTTTCCGGAACAAAAAATGCCAGTACTATTAATTCCGGTGCTTTTCCTAATGGAGGCAACTACGCTTTTCCCGGGGGTTTAGGCATCAGCACTTCATCAGTCAACAACTTACCGGGTAATTTATCGGTTTATAGCGACATTGCCAACGGGGATTATAATGCGGGCTATTTTACAAGTTCAACATACATAAGAATCAACCCAACTAACCTACTAAATCCTGGAGTTTTAAATGTCGGCTCTTCTACTAGTCCTTGGTTGGCTGCTTTTACTAAAGGTATTCGCTTGGATAGAACCTCCGCGGCAAAAACAGGTCATCCCGTTTTATCTTTTGGTAGTGGGGCGGGTGGGTCGACTTATTATGGCATCGGTTATAAAAATGACCGACTTTATTTCTTCAGTAACGACTCTGACGGACAGGCTCCCATTACTTTCCCGAAGTTCTATAACCTCACCATTTCAACAAGTAGTATCGGCATCGGTATCGGAGAAAGAACTCCATCGAGTACTTTGCACGTAAGTGGCACCCTTTTGATCTCTGGTAGTAGTACTTTCCAATTTACCACCACCACAACCAGCGGATTCATTCTAACCTCCGACGCCGAAGGCAACGGCACTTGGCAGGCCGCCCCCGCCGGCATTTCCGGCACCGGCACAAATTACACACCCCGCAACAACGGCGCCGGCTGGATCGGGAGTAGCCTCTTAACTAACAGCTCCACAATCGTAATCGTTGGCACCTCCACTGAACCAAATGATGGCCTTACTCTCCTCCGCGTCGGCCCCGGCGGTTATTTTCAATTCGATAAAACTTCAATCGGGGATCCAGAAAGCGGGGAATGCAACAGCGCATCCGAAGTCGGACGACTCACCATTGATATTGCTGACAACGAACTTTTTTTATGTACAAGCTCATCTGGATGGAAAAAAGCAAATTTTTGGTACACCGATACAAGTTTTAATAAACGCCAAAAAATCACAATTGATCGGTCAAAAATTTCTGGCACTCCTTCTAACTTCCCTGTGATGATAAAAACGACTGCCCCCGCCGCCGCCCAAGACGATTGTGATGATATATTATTTACTGACTCGGCTGGAGCGAAAATTGCCCATCAAATCGAAAAGGATTCTACCGAGACAACCACCTGCGCATCTGGAAATACTTTTGTAGCTTGGGTTAATACGTCTCTAAATAGCAATGTGACCACAACTCTATTTATGTACTATGGCAGCTCAACCGCCTCGAATCAGCAACTTGTATCACCGGTTGCTACCGCCGTTTGGGACTCAAACTTTAAAGCTGTCTGGCACCTTCAAGAACTCTCCACTGATGGATCAACTATTTCGAACAAGTATCTAGATTCTACCTCAAACGGGATTCTTGCAAATCAAGTAAAAGGAGACGATATATCAACTCCCATGTTTAGAGGAGTTCACCTCGGGGCAAGCGCTACCACTACTGACTATATTTCTCGAACCAACAGCTCCCTTTTAGATGGTAACGATGTGACTGTTTCTGGTTGGGTAAAGTTCAATAGTCTTATGGGCGCCTCCACCACTCCAAAAGGTATTATTGCGAGGGATAACGCAAATGACGCGTACAATATTCTTTTCGACGATGTTAACAATAAAGTTGCTTTTTTCGTGAGAAAAGATGATGTAGTAGACGTCTGGTCAGTGGTTTCTTCTACTGCAAGTGTTGTTACATCCACGAGCAACTGGTACCACCTCGTTTTAACCCACACCGCCAACACCTTAAAAGGGTACGTTAACAGCCAACTCATCGGCTCAAATACAAACACCTTACCCGTTCTGAAAAATATTAGCCAACACGTTATTGGAAGATACGGAGGTGCCAATTACCATTGGATCGATGTTGACGAGGTGAGATACTCCAACACAGCTAGGTCTCAAGACTGGATTACAACCGAATACAACAACCAATCCTCGCCTTCAACCTTCTACACCATCGGCGCTGAAGAATAATTCTGTTTTCTTCTTTACTATTTTCATCCCTACTCTTCAATTAGCATCATTAGCACCTATTCAAAATTAGAATAATTAGGGCAATTAGGTTAATTAGAATAATTTATTATCCTACTCCTGATGAATCTTCGCCTGGAAAAGTTCGAGTGCCTCTTTCAGTTTCGAAGATTTCTTTAGAGTCGGGTCTGTTCGCAAAATTCCCAAGGCCGCTTCGCGGCTAGATTTTATAAGTTCCGGATTCTGTAACGCCTCCATCGCGATGTCCGGCAGTCCCGTCTGGGATTGGCCTAAGAATTCTCCCGGGCCTCTCAACTTCAAATCTTTTTCCGCCAACTCAAATCCACTCTTAGCCTTCACAATTGCTTCGAGTCGGTTTTTAGAGGCTTCCGTATCTGTTCCACTAAAAAGAAAACAAAAGGATTGATGTTCTCCCCGACCCACTCGCCCCCGAAACTGATATAGCTGAGCCAATCCGAATCGTTCACTCCCTTCAATCATCATAATCGTCGCGTTTGGCACATCCACCCCGACTTCAATTACTGAAGTCGAAACCAAAATCTGAATCTTCCCGTCACGAAATTCGTTCATCGTCTTTTCTTTCTCTTTTGATTTCATCTGCCCGTGAAGCATTTCGACTTTAAATCCCGGAAAAACTTTTTTGGACAATTTTTCGTGTTCTTCTTTTACTGACTTTACATCGAGCGCCATAAACTTTTTCCACATTTCGCTTTTCTTTGCGTCTTCACCTACTTCGCTTTTATCAATCCTCGGACAAATCACAAACACCTGTCTTCCTTTTTGAACTTCTTTTCGAATAAAATCATACGCTTTAATTCGGTTCTCATTCGAAACTACTTTCGTAATAATTTCTTTCCGTCCGGCGGGCATCTCGTCAATGATTGATAAGTCCAAATCCCCGAAAATTGTTAGCATCAAAGTTCTCGGGATTGGCGTTGCCGACATCGAAAGCAAGTGGGGGATAATAGCCGGCGATCCATTTTTAGTGTTTCTCGCTTCATGCGCTGCCAACTGTGCCCGTTGCTTCACCCCAAAGCGATGTTGTTCATCAATAATCACTAAACCCAGATTTTTAAAATTAACATCCTTCTGAATCAATGCGTGAGTGCCGATAATAATTTCCGCCTCTCCGCTCGCGATCTTCTTACGCATCTCGGTTTTTTTAATCTCCGCTTCCAAGTTGTCGCCCGTAAAGAAAAGTTTGACTCCGCTTGATGTCACAACGCCGATGACCGGCATTTTTTCACTTGGATTTTTCTCCACCATCCCTAAAAAAAGTTTTCGCAAAGTTTTAAAGTGTTGAAGCGCTAAAACCTCCGTTGGTGCCATAAACGCCGCTTGAAATCCATTTTTCGCTGTCACTAGGGCCGCCAGTGCCGCCACTACCGTTTTCCCCGAGCCCACATCTCCTTGTAAGAGCCGGTTCATCGGTCGCCCTTTTTCTAAATCCTGGATTACTTCCCAAAGTGATTTTTTCTGCGAATCCGTTAATTCAAACGGCAGCGTTCCCAAAACTTTTTTGATATAAGGAATATCCGCCTTTATCTCTGGCGCTTTCTCTTGAGCGAGTTTCAGTTTTTGTTGAATGTTGAAAAGTTGAAGTAAAAATAAATCCTGAAAAGCAAATCGTCTTTTGATCTTATCTACTTCCTCAATATTCTCCGGAAAGTGAATTTTGTGCACCGCCGAATTGATCTCTGGCAATCCCTCGCTTTTCAAAACTTCCTTTGGCAAAAATTCATCCACCTCTTCAATGTCTCGTAAAATCGGTTGCAAAATAAACCTAAGCGCTCGAGAGGTAAGGCCCTTTGTTTCTGGGTAAATTGGCACCAACCTCCCCGTATGGCGTGTTTCTTGTTCTTCTTCTCTCTGACTCCGCGACAGCGTCGCCTCGTAATCCGGATGTGACAAATAAACTTCTCCTTCTGAAAACGAAACTTTGCCGGAAAAATTCATCATCCTTCCAACCCGCAAAATATTTTTTAAATACGGTTGATTAAACCAAACTGCCCGAATCTCTCCGGATTCATCTTCAATCTTCGCCTCCACAATCACCATCCTCCGGCGAAAACTTCGGCGCAAATTAACCTCCTTAATTAAACCCGAGATCGTGGCTTGCTGTCCGGGTTCTAAATCCGCAATTTTGTAAACTTCTGAAAAATCTTCGTATCGCGAAGGAAAATGCCAAATCAAATCTTCGACATTTCTAATTCCGAGCTTTTCCAAGCTTTTTAAAAATTTCGCGCTAATCGAGCTTATCTTCGAAAGGGGAGTTGAGAGGCGAATCACCGGCTACATTATATCCGATTTATCCAAGATTCACAATTGTATTTTTACCCTAATGAAAACAGGCTCTTTTGGAGCCTGTTAGTCAATGTCCTAATGGAGTTACTTTCTAATTCGATACCATATCCAGTGCCAACTGCCACGGATGTATGAGATTATTTTCCTCCACCAAGGTTGCTCATCCCAGCGCTTCAGTGATTCTTCTGCGTTTTGACGAGTTAACTTTCGAATTACTTCAGGGTCAACGTACCTTTTTTCTTCGCCCACAAATCCTCCTCTCTCCTTGATCAATCTTAACCAAGAAAGTCTATTTATTGCAAACCTGGCAAAAACACCGGTCCATAACTCCCAATCAGAGTCGAGTCATTTTTCGCTTCCATTTTATAATAATAATCTTCCGTTACGGCGTTATCTTCTAATTGAATCACATAACTAGTCTGCAAATTAGTCTGCTCTAAAAGCTTGGTGTACCCACTCGACTCTGACTGCGATCGATAAATAATAATTTTCGTGGTGCTCGAGGGAATGTTTTGCCAACCAATTTCAATTTTTTTGTTAATATGTTGAACCCAAAAAGTTGCGGTCGATATTACCGAACTCGTTCCCGAAATTTGTCCCGACGGTGTGTAGTAATAAATTGTTGAAGTATCTGCCGGCGGCGTGGTTGGTAGTGTTGAGGAAGTAGCTGGCGGGGGAATCGTCGGCGGTGGAGTTGTTGTGCTCGTACTGTTTTGGCTTGGCGGAGGTGTCGTCGGAGGGGGAATTGTCGCGGGTGGCGTGGTTGGCGTCTGAATACTACTTGTGCTTGTCTGTCCCGAAGAACTTGGCGATCCCGATGTTCCGGCGCTTGTGGTGTTCCCCACCGAACTCCAATTGGTTGTGCCGTTAGCGCCCACTCCTTCGACTGTATAAGTCGCAGTTCCTCCCTCCTCTTTTCCCAAATTTAAACTTCCGGATTCTCCCGTCACATTTACCGTCTTCCACAAAACCGAATCGCCCGTCTCCCCATCTTTTCGATATATATTCAAAGTTTTTGTATCCTTTGGTAGGTTTTGCCAAAAAATCGCGAGCGACCCATCTTCCTTCACACACAAAATCACTGAAAGTTTTCCATCTTTATAGCTATTCAAAGTTTTTGCGCAATCCTCGGCGAGTTCAATTGGTTCCTGCTCCTCAACGATCTGTGATCGGAAAATAAAGTAACCCCCGATAATCCCGCCAATCAAAATCAAGGCGACCCCTCCAGCAATTAAGTAAAACTTTTTTGAACCCTTAAACTTCGGCTTATCTTCTATTGCCGGCTCCGGCCGCTCTCGTTTTTTTTCATACATCCAACTAACATCCATCCCTTAATTCTATACTTTCTACTTGTTACTTTCTACTAAGTGCCATCTTCTATTGTGCCCCCACTAAGAATCGAACTTAGGTACTCCGCTTAAGAGGCGGGTGCTTTACCACTAAGCTATGAGGGCGATATCAAACTAGGTTAACTGATTTCTTCTCAATTTTCAAAGATTGCCATTTTGTTCTTACAAAATTAACTTCAGGATTTATATCTCTCAAAGCCGCATTTATCCAGCCGAATACCCGGTGTTTCATATTGACGCTTTTCGGAACCTCAACTCGCATTGTCCCGTAATAAAGATTATTTCTCTTGTAGCCTTTGCTGATTGGTTTAACGTAGCTTTTACCAAAACTTCCAACTGGTATTCCAGTCAAATCTGACCAAAATTTCTTAATAGATATTTCGTTTTGTTGAGGGTAAATATTCAAACGAGCTTTAAGGTTTTTTGGGGGTAAACCAAAAATTTTTTCAATCCACCGAACGAAAAATAAAATCAAATGTGGATCAGAGTTTGTAATTTCAAACATATTATACTTACTGCCTTCGGCCCAGTACAAAGCTGCTCCCATCAAGCGATACGTTTCTTTGGATAGGGGAATCTTGATTTGGTTTTCCGCTTCCTCAATAATTTTATCAATTTCCCTACCCCTTCTTTCTTTCTGACTCTGTGATCCACGCGATAAAACCTCGATTCTTTTTGTATATAACCTTTCTTTATGCTTTGGTTTGAGCGCCACATCCTTCAGCCAAGTGCTTAAGGTACTTTTGGCGACTTTTGAGTCGAGCTTTTTTCTTATTTCGTTATAACTTAGTCCCAAATCCTTCCTAAGTCTATGAGCTTCTTTTTTTAACCCCCTATAATCCTTATCCATACCACTGATTATATCACACAGAGCAGGCGAACTACATGGGGATAAAGAAGAAGATACTGACCCAAGTTAATAGTATAATTAATTCAAAGGAAATTTAAAACAAAAGTCGCTTTAATACAAATCCAATCTGCCAAAAGCAGAAATACCAAAATTTTTCATTTTGATATTTGAATTTTAAATTTATACCGTGGATCAAAATATAAATCCCAACCAAGTCCCATCGCCCCAAGGCGTTCCATCTCCATCTGCCGCCCCTCGTCCGCAACTCCCTGGTTTCTCCGAGCTTTTCCGTTATGCCTGGATGCAGTTCAGACAAAACTGGCAAACACTAGTTGGCATCGCCATCATTCCTTTCGCTTTGTCATTTGTCGTTGGTCTCTTCGCTTTTAAAACTCCTATGAGTTTTGAGTTTGTCATTGTCTATAGTCTCGCCTACTTCCTTCTATATATTCTTTCAATTATTTCCATTTTCTTGGTTGTCACCGGCAAAGTCAATCCGCCGTCTTTCTCTAATGCCTATAAGAGCTCATTTGGCTTCTTCTTTTCTTTTATTTGGGTCAGTATCTTGTCTTATCTCGCTGTATTCGGCGGGACCCTACTCCTCATTGTTCCTGGTATTATTATTTCCATCCTCCTTTTTTTCCCAAGCTATAGCTTATTTACTGATGAAAAAAAAGGGTTGGATACTCTTGTTTTTAGTTGGTACTACGTCAGAAATTATAAACTTGCTGTCATTGGCCGCTTAGCTTTACTTGGCTTAGTTATGTTGGCTGTTTCTATAGTTGCCGGTATCTTCTCTTTTTTCTCTAGTGAAGTTTCAGAGTTTTTGTCCGCCCTCATCTCGGCTGTCTATTATCCCATCTTCATAATCTTTGCCTTCTTAGTGTATGAATCGCTTCAAAAACTTTCTCCACCACCCACCCCAGAAGAAGAGGAAAAAATCCGCGGCCGGGTAAAAATCTTTCTCATCCTCGGTATCATTGCTATTGTTGCCTTCGTCGGTTTCATATACTACGCAATTTCAAATGTAATGACGAGTTCCAACTCCGACTTTTTTAATATCCTCAAAGAAAAAATAAGTCAGCCTGCTAACGAGATTAATTATTAGTGTCCCCGAAAAGGATAAATCCATCTCAATAGGTGTGGATAAAACCCACGGTCGATTTACTTGCCTGCTCTATAATTAAAGAAACAAAAAACAAAAGGCCATGCAAAATAAACAGACAATTCTCATCGCCATTTTTTTAGTGGTAATCGTCGCGGTTGTTGTAACTTGGGTTGTTTTATCAAAAAGGTCGAAAGATAGCGCAGAAACCGAAAACACAGCTCGAGAAGGGTCATTGGGCGCGGACATCGCGGATAAAGCCGCCAACCCCCTAAGTGACAAACTTCCCGAATCAAACCCCGGCGCGGCGGTAAATCCCCTGGAAGGCGCCTATCAAAACCCTTTTGGGGGTTAAGCTGGATTTGTGTATTTGTAAAAATTTGTATTCCTGTAGCTAAATAACCATGAAAAATTTTAAAAAATTTCTCCCCATCTTGATCCTTGTTTTAGGTGTGGCGTTTTCGCTAACCGTACTCGCCCAAACTGGTGAAGATGAATTTGAGATTAAGGTCTCAATCAAAGTTACTTACCCAATTGCCGAGCTTGGGAATTGTGGCAGTAAATCTGAATGTAAATCATACTGCGACAATCCCGAAAATATCGAATCCTGCGTCGCTTTTGCTAAAAGTAAAGGCCTTATGAACGAAGAGGAAGCCGACCGAGCCAATCGATTTAGCCAAAGCCTGAAAAGTGGTGGCACTCCTGGTGGCTGCACTACGCCTGAAGGTTGCAAAAATTTCTGCAGCGACATTTCAAATATCGAGGTCTGCACTGCCTGGGCTGAGAAAGCTGGCATTAAGGATGAGCACTTCAACGAGGCCAAAAAAATTTTAAATTACATTAAAAGCGGTGGCACAATGCCGGGCGGTTGCACCTCGGAAGCCACTTGCAAAACCTATTGCGAAGATTTTGAGCACGCGGACGAATGTTTTGCTTTCGCCGAAAAAGTTGGATTAGAAATGGATGGTGGTCCGGAGGGAGATAGGCCCACTCCGGCTGCTCTCGAGCTCATAAAAAGCGGCCAAACCCCTGGCGGTTGCAAATCCAAAAACGCTTGCGAAACCTACTGCCAAAATGAGTCCCATTTTGAAGAGTGCATCGCTTTCGCCGAAAAAGCTGGTTTTATGAAACCCGAGGAGGTTGAGACGGCGAAAAAAACCGGCGGCCGTGGTCCCGGCGGTTGTCGCGGCCGGGAGTGCGAAATTTTTTGCAACAATCCTTCTAATCAAGAAGAATGTTTCAAATTCGCCGAAGAGCATGGCCTGATGAAAAAAGAGGACTTGGAGCGCGCCAAAGAAGGAATGGTTCGAATGAAAGCTGGCCTCGAAAACGCGCCGCCAGAAGTGAGAGAGTGCCTAAAAACCAAACTTGGTACAAACATTATCGAAGATATCCAGAGCGGCAAGCTTACTCCAGGGTCCCAAATCGGCGAGAGGATGCGCGAGTGTTTTGAGAGTTTTGGCGCGAGCCACCGGCCGGAAGGGGTCTTTAATAATATGCCTTCCGAAGTCGCCGCTTGCATTAAAGAAAAAGGCATTGATGTTGAGTCCTTAAAGTCCGGCGGCGCAGAATTCACTCCCGAAATCGGCGACACTATCCGTGTTTGCTTCCAGTCATCCCAGTTTGGGGGGCCGGGAAATTTCGGTCGGGACGATTCCAACGGCCCGGGCAGTGGGCCATCCGATCTTTCCGGATTTTTGCGATCCGCTCCGCCGGAAGTTACTTCGTGTCTTGAAGACTCTTTAGGCGCTGAATTTGAAAAAATAAAATCCGGCGAAATGCCTTCTGACCCCACACTCCACGAAAAAATCAGAAATTGTTTTGATCAGTTTCATTCTCAAAATCCTGGACCGAGTGGAAGTGGAATGGGTCCAGGTAGTGGTCAAAACTTCGGCCCACCGAGCGGCAATTCTGGTCCAATGGGTGGCGGTCTTCCGGAAAATGTTTTGAGTTGCTTGAAAGGTAAAGTGAGCGAAGAACAACTTCGTTTGCTCCAAAGAAGGGATCGGCCCTCACCAGAGATCGAAAGAATAGTGGGTGGATGTTTTGGTCAAATGCCCCCGCGTGATGGCGCTTCACCCTCAGGCGGCGAGTTCCCCAGCCCAAACAACTTTGGACAAAATCAACAGGGTGGTTTTCCAAGTGGCGGTTTTGATCCCCGGCAAATTTTAAACCAATTCCCCGGTGCTGTGGCCGAATGTATTAAAGCCAACCTACAAGAAAGCGATCTTATGGACGGAACTAAAATTCGCGCCGCCGCGGAAAAATGTTTCCAAACTTCTGGCGGTTTTCCACCACCCGGATCTTTTCCTGAAGGCGAATTTCATCCCGAGGGCAGCTTCCCCTCACCCGGGAGTTTCCCAACTGATAGAAGCATGTCGCCTCCACCCGAAGGCACTCCGCCCCCACCTCCTCCTGGCGGTAGCTTCTATCGACCATCACTTTTAGGAGTCATTCTTGGCCCCATTCTCGATCTCTTGAGATAAGTTCTTGAAACAAAACTCTCTGGTTGTACTCACATTAAAATTCAGAAACTAAACTATTAGCAGAATTTGTGTGTGCCCCCGGAGGGAAGCGAACAAAATTCCAAAAGGTGGAATTTTCTAAAACCCAGCGGTTTTAGTGTTTCCGCCACGGGAAAACTCCCGTTTTCCCGACCCCTTTCCCGTTCGATTCCCAACTAAAAAAACCAAAATTTCCCCATAAAGAGTATGAGAAAATTTCGGTTGTGCCCCCGGAGGGAATCGAACCCCCACCTACTGGTTCGAAGCCAGTTATGATA
>CAYIIM010000024.1:0-13838 GCA_964363455.1 uncultured Candidatus Saccharibacteria bacterium | reverse complement strand
ATAGCTCCTACGATCGCAACACTCCCTTTTCTTTTACGGTTGGAAAGGGCGCAGTTATTCGCGGTTGGGAACTCGGACTTTTAGGCATGAAAGTTGGTGGCAAAAGAGAATTAGTGATTCCAGCTGAACTCGGCTATGGCGCGCAGGCCAACGGCCCGATTCCAGCCAACTCCGTTCTTAAATTCACCATTGAACTCTTAGACACAAAAGATGTTGGTTCAACGCAGATCAATTTACAAGGCACTCAATAGAAAAATTGACCATTCTCGTCAAATTTGTTATCTTTTTCTGAGCTAAATCATGGAGTTTTTTGGTAATCACTAAATCACAGGGAGGGTCGGCTTATGGATGTCCTAAAGCTTTTCTACAAAGAAATTGCTGGCGCCGAGCCAGACTTTAAGGAAGTGATTGAGATTGCTCGAGAGGGCTCAACCACCGCCCTTGGGTTAATAAAGAGAAACGGAAATTTCATCAAGAGCGCGCCATCTGATGATCTGTCCATTTCTGAAATGGCTCAGATCATGGGAGCTGCGATTCGATTCTCTCGATTTGGTCGCGCGGGTGTCCCCGAAGCGACTGAAATCGAGTAGCTCGCTCAAATCTTCTAGCAAAAAGGCCGCCCCTCAAAAGGCGGCCTTCCTATATTTTGACCTCAATAATTTTGACTTTTTAATTTTTCACTTTAAAATTTACTTGTACCCCCCTATAGTCTCATGACTTGGGGCGTTTGTTGTGTTTTCCAGCATTAGTATTATTAGCAAGCATTCGTTCCGGCTTCGCCGAGAATCCTCGATGAAATCGGGATATATTTGAATCGCTATTATGTTTAAAATAGTATCACAACATGAACCAGCAGGAGATCAGCCAGCGGCTATCAAAGCGTTGGTTTCAGGTTTAGAAAAAAAATATTCTCATCAAACTTTATTGGGCGTCACCGGCTCCGGCAAAACTTTTACGATTGCCAATGTAATTGAAGCTGTCCAAAGGCCAACTTTAGTTATTGCTCATAACAAAACTCTCGCCGCTCAGCTCTGCAACGAATTTCGTGAACTTTTCCCACACAACTCCGTCAACTACTTCGTTTCTTATTACGACTATTACCAACCCGAGGCTTATATGCCTACGAGCGACACATATATAGATAAAGAGGCGATGATCAACGAAGAGATCGATAAACTCCGCCATGCCGCGACAACCGCACTTCTAACCCGCAAAGATGTTATCGTCGTCGCCTCAGTTTCTTGTATTTATGGTTTAGGAGCGCCTGAAGCTTACGCTGAAAATATTTTTCATTTGAAAATAGGAGACAGTATCGACCGTCCCAAGTTTTCGAGAAAATTAATCGAACTCCAATATAATCGCACCAACTCCGATTTGAAACGCGGCACCTTTCGACTTCGGGGTGATAACTGGGAAATTATGCCACCCGATCGCGAACTAATTTACAACCTCCAAATAAAAAACGGCGCCATTGAAACTATTCACGAAGTTAACCCGGTTGAAGGTTTTCGTCCCGGCATCACCCCAAGTTTAGAAGAAGTCATCATCGCTCCCGCCAAACACTTCATCACTCCGCCGATTGCTCGTGAAAGAGCCATCAAGCTCATCAAAGAAGAACTAAAGGACCGCCTCAAATATTTTGAAAAAAACGGGAAACTCCTAGAAGCGGAGCGTCTTGAACGACGGACTAAGTTTGACTTAGCGATGATCCGAGAGGTTGGCTATTGCCACGGCATCGAAAATTATTCCCAGCCTTTAAGTGGTCGCGCCCGCGGCGCCCCACCCGAAACTTTACTGGATTATTTTCCAGATGGTTTTCTCACGGTTATCGATGAATCTCACGTCACCGTCCCTCAGCTTAATGGCATGTACGCCGGCGATGCTTCGCGAAAAAAAACTCTGATCGAATATGGCTTTCGCCTACCCTCCGCCGCCGACAATCGCCCTCTTCAATTTCTCGAATTTGAAAAACGAATTAACGAAGTTATCTTCACTTCTGCTACCCCGAGCGATTTCGAACGAAAAAAATCCAAAGCGATCGTCGAGCAAATCATTCGCCCAACTGGCTTAGTCGATCCCAAAATCACTATCAGGCCGGTCATTGGCCAAATTGACGATCTTATCCCGAGAATCATTGATCGAGTCAAAAAGAAAGAAAGAGTATTAGTGACAACTCTCACTAAAAAAATGGCCGAGGATTTATCTGAATATCTTCAAAATCTCCCTTCCAAAACCCTATTGGCTAGTGGCCATACCCCAAACCCTAGATTGAAAGTTGCCTACCTCCACAGCGACGTCAAAACTCTCGATCGGATTCGGATCTTAACTAGCTTAAGAAAAGGGGAGTACGACGTCCTAGTGGGTGTAAACCTTCTAAGGGAAGGCTTGGACCTACCCGAAGTTTCTTTAGTGGCAATTTTAGACGCTGACAAAGAAGGATTTCTTCGAAGCGAAACTTCCCTCATCCAAACCATCGGCCGCGCCGCCCGAAATTCCGAAGGTGAAGTTTTGCTTTATGCGGACAACATCACCGGCTCGATTGAACGTGCTGTTGGCGAAACCGAACGCCGCCGGAAAATCCAACTTGAATACAACAAAAAGCATGGCATCACACCCAAGACCATTATCAAAGCCATTAAAGATATCCTTCCCGATGTCGATAAATTGTTAAAACTAGAACTAACGCCAATCCAAAGGTCGAAAACCGCAATTGAAAAATTGATAAAAAACAAAGAATCTGAAATGAGGACAGCGGCTAAAGACTTAGACTTTGAGCTAGTCGCCCTACTTAGAGATGAGATACGCGAACTAATAAAGAAAGTTAAGAAAGTTGAGGCGTCATCAGCTAAAAAACCTTCTTCCAAATGACGCCGAAATCCAGCCCTAAAGGACATAGGGCTGGGAGAAAAAATGCGCGAAGCCGCGAAAAATCTTGAGTTTGAATTAGCGACTTTGCTTCGAGACGAAATCAGAGAGTTATCCAAAAAAATCAAAATTAAAGACCATTAGTATAATTAGCAAGCATTTGTATATTTGCATCGCTGTTCAGCCTAATTTCTTGTTAAATTATTCGCATTATTGATCCCAATTAGCATTATTCGCGATTACTTAATAAAAAGGACCCGACGAATTTCTTCGCCGAGCCCGTAAGTGAGGGAGGTTCGTTTTCTATTACCTCAAAAGCTTGAAAACGAGTTCTCCTAAGTTCCAACCGACTGGAATCGACACGACATAGACAGTCGCATATTTACTCGCCAAATCCCTCCGAACGTCTTCAATGAAAGTTTTTCGAAGGAAAACGAACGGCAAGCAGAGGATTGCGACGACGATGAACAACGCTATGCTCCCTGGGCCGAAAATTCCTTCCTGCCACACGGTAGGTAGGGTGTCAAAGAAAAACGTGACCCCAGCGATAACCCCGATATAGGCAACCCAAGAAAGCGCAACCTTAAGAAAATACAGAAATGGCTTCATCTCTTCACCTCCTCCTTGGTCTGATTGGTTGGCCACTCGCCTTATAATGGAACCAGGCACCAGTGGCAAAAGCTGGTCCGCCGAGCCCCACTAGAACCATTCCGATAGCTTGCTGTTTTTGTCCGGTTAGCACTGCGCCAGCCAAGACAAAAATTACCAGAAGCACCCAGCAGAGCGTCGAGATCAATCTCATCCGCCGCTTCAGCATAACTCCTCCATAAATGCTGGGTTTAATCGTGCAAGTTCAGCCAAGTCGCCTTGTAGCTCGCGACATTCGTCCGCGAACTTACGACAACTTGGACAGTGCTCCAGGTGTCGTCGGACCCACTCCTTCTTGTCCGGAGATAACGTACCGCTCACAAAGAACGGCACATACTCATAGAACTCATCCGCCGGTCCGATGTAGAGGTTGTAGGTGCGAGTTAATTCGGATGCTAGTACGACGAAACCCCAACATGGGATCATGGCGATGAAAAGTACAAGGATTTCGCCTTGGCCTAACTCGATTCGGATGGCAATCCTTACTCCCAAAGCCAAAATTGCAAACAAACCCGCAAAAATAAGTCCACGAGTTGCCGCGATCAAGCCCCTATCCACGGCGTCCATTAGACCTCCTCAAAGAGTTTCAGAGCCCGACCAGATTTCTCCGATCGGGCCCCGTGATTGTTTGCTCATCGCTACTGCGTCGGGAACACAGGACGAGTTCCTTCGATGAAAAAAGGATTTCCCGTCCGCTCGTTGCGAACCAGGAATGTGTCCTCTCCACGAGACTCTGTTTCAGACGCATCGATGCCAACCATGCGGATTACATCGTCGCCATGGTTTTCGAGATGGAAGGCCGCACCAGCTGGAAGCGATGCCGCCATCAATACTGCAATTGGCAATCCCTGCATTTCACCCCTCCTTCGTTGCAATTGTGAACTACTTTGGTTTCCAGGTTAGTGCCGCAGTGATGAGAAAGCATCCGATCGAGCAAATGATCCACGGAGTCGTCTCCGTAAGAGCCCAAATCAGAAAATCGACTCCTGCCACTGCTAGCCAAACGCGACCCCAGTTCATATTCCTCCCTCTTCATGCGTTTATAAACCCAATGACAACAGTGAATTCAGAATTCAAAGACTAGCCCCATTATAGCAAAATAACCCAATTTGTCAATGTCAGTAAAGTGTTATATAATATAGTCTAATTTCATTCGATCCGCGTATTTCATTAGTATAATTAGTAAGCATTCGCATATTAGCATCGCTGTATTACCAAGTTTTCATTAGTATATTCGTATTAAATTAGTAATTAGTAAATTAACTCATGCAGAACAAAATTATTATCAAAGGCGCCCGCGAGCACAATCTCAAGAATCTTTCTTTAGAATTACCTCGCGACAAAATGATCGTCTTTACCGGTCTTTCAGGCTCGGGTAAATCGAGCTTGGCTTTTGACACCATTTTCGCCGAGGGCCAACGACGCTACATTGAATCATTATCTGCCTATGCCCGCCAATTTTTAGGCAAACTTGACAAACCCGATGTTGATGAAATCGAAGGTCTTTCGCCGGCGATTTCCATCGATCAAAAAAGTCACTCCGCTAATCCGCGTTCCACTGTTGCTACGATTACGGAAATTTACGACTACCTCCGCGTTCTCTACGCCCGCGTTGGCGTTCCGCATTGTCCTCGCTGTGGCAAAGAAATCAAAAAGATGACGAAAGAAGAAATCGTCGATGCCGTTCTCGAATTTAACAAAATAAATAAGACTAAAAAGAATAATGAATTGGTTATTTTAGCCACCGCTGTCCGGGGTAGGAAAGGTGAATATTATCAACTCCTTTATGATTTTTTAAACGCCGGTTTTAGCGAAGTCAAAGTTGATGGCCGATTTTATTCCCTAAAAAATCGCATTGAGTTGAGCCGCTACAAAGCCCACACCATCCAACTCGTCGTTGATAAAATTCCCGCCGAAACCGATTTTAAAAATAAAGACAATCGCCTCCGCCTCGCCGAAGCCATTGAGCACGCGCTCAAATACGGCAACGAAACTGTAGATGTCTCAGTTGGCGATAAAGAGCTAGCCCTCTCGGCCAAATTTGCCTGTCCCGACGACAACTTTTCTTTTCCCGAAATTGAACCAAGATTGTTTTCATTCAACAGTCCCTATGGCGCTTGTGACGAGTGCCACGGCCTCGGCACGGAAAGCGTCTGGTCCGACAAACCTTGTCCCAAGTGCTTAGGCAAGCGCCTCAAAGAAGAAGCCCTAAGCGTTTTAATCAAAGGTAAGAATATTGTAAATATGACGGCGATGTCGATTACCGATGCGCATGAATTCGCTTCCAAGATTCAAAAAACCGAAACTAAAAAATTTATGGAAGTGGCCGAGCTTCCGCTTAAGGAAATTAAAAATCGTTTGAAGTTTATGCTTGACGTCGGTTTGGATTATTTAACTTTAGATCGCAAAGCCGGTACTCTCTCCGGCGGTGAAGCCCAAAGAATCCGCTTGGCTTCTCAGATTGGATCTCGCCTTGTTGGCACTCTGTACATTTTAGATGAGCCCACTATCGGCCTACACCAGCGCGACAACGACAAACTGATTCTAACCCTCCACGAACTCAAAGATTTAGGCAACACGATTATCGTCGTCGAACATGACGAAGACACCATCCGCGAATCAGATTATTTAGTTGACATTGGTCCTGGTGCTGGCATTCACGGCGGAGAAATTATTGCCCAGGGTCCAATCTCGGAGCTCCTTCCGGCCAAAGGTAAATCCTCTGGCAAAGAAAAATTTCCGGAATCGCTCACCCTCCAGTATCTCCGCGGGAAAAAATTCATCGAAGTCCCCGATGAACGGCGGAAAATTTCCAAAGATAAACCCCATCTCAAAATCCGCGGGGCTTACGCCAATAATTTACAAAACCTTGACGTCGATATTCCACTTGGTCGCTTTGTCTGCGTTACTGGCGTTTCCGGTTCGGGTAAAAGTTCTCTGGTTTACGACGTAATTTATAAAGCCCTCTCGGGTCGCTTTGGTGGTACTCACTATCGTGAGTTTGGTTGTAAGTCCGTGATGGGCTCGGAATATCTCACTCGGCTGATTAACATCGACCAATCCGCCATCGGCCGTACCCCACGCTCTAATCCCGCCACCTACGTCGGCGCCTGGACTTTTGTTCGAGATCTTTTTGCCTCCACCGAAGATGCCCGCGTCCGCGGCTATAAAATTGGCCGATTCAGCTTCAATCGCCCTGGTGGTCGCTGTGAAAACTGCGAAGGCCACGGCACGATCGCCATTGAAATGCACTTCTTGCCAACCGTGTATGTAAAATGTGACGTCTGTAAAGGCAAGCGTTTTGATCGAGAAACTTTAGAGGTGGAGTATAAAGGCAAAAACATTCACGACATTTTACAGATGACCATCGAAGAAGCCAATATTTTTTTCGAAGACATTCCCTGGCTTCACGATCGTTTAAAAATTTTGGATGAAGTCGGTTTGGGCTATTTAACTTTGGGCCAGTCCGCCACGACTCTTTCTGGTGGCGAAGCTCAGCGCGTTAAACTTTCGGCCGAACTCGGCAAACGTGACACGATGAAAACTTTATACCTCTTAGACGAACCCACCACCGGTCTTCATTTCGCCGATGTCCACAAACTTCTCGAAGTTCTTCAGCGTTTAGTCAGTAAAGGCAATACCGTCGTGGTGATTGAGCATAATTTAGATGTTATCAAAACCGCTGATTGGGTGATCGATCTCGGTCCCGAAGGGGGAGTCAAAGGCGGCAAAATTGTGGCAGAGGGCGAGCCAGAATTTATCGCTCGCAAAGCCAATAGTTTCACCGGCCAGTATTTGAGGAAAGTGTTGTTGTAGGAACAAAACTAAGGCGAAGTCCCGTACTAAACTTCGACCCTAACTTTTTGACGAGTATTTAAGTCGTCGAAGTTTTAGTACTGGGAGACACCGGAGGAAATAGCCAGGCGTAAAGGTAGCTTCACAGGGGAATATTTAAGGAAGGTTTTATCTTAATTAAATCCCTTGTCTCCAGTTTAGTTTTTCTGCTAAAATATAATCCGCTCCTAACCCTCATCAAAGGAGGTGATGAATTCGATGTATTGGAAATCAGTGATGTTGGGTCTTTTGGCGCTTGGTTACGGCCTGCTGTTTGGCCATCCAAACGAGGGACTCAAGGGCCATCCCACCGGTGATCGCTACTCGGTCACTGGTCACCCGGTTGGCGATGGTCATCCACACGGTGAAGGGCATCCGAACGGCACTGTCCAGATGGCCGGTCATCCAAACGATCACCGTTAGAATCTCCCAAGCGTCGGCCACGAGCCCCAGGGTTGCGACACTCTGGGGCTTTTGATTTTTAAGTACAGATCAAAACTTTGACAAATCACTTCTGAATAACTAGTATTTCGCTAGCAAGCCTTAACCCGTTAATTCACCGCAAGTCTATAGTCACTATTTTCCGAAAGGAGGGAGTATGAAAAAACTCCCAAGTCTGGTAATTCTAGTACTTCTCGCCATCTCCACCTTCACCGTAAATGGTTGCGGGAAAAAGAAGTCAACCGGCCCGATAGAGCCACCGAAAGAGATCGTGAATGAAATCCCTGAGTTCGAAGGATCTTTCAGAGTTGTCATCGAAGCGGGGGTTCGGGCAGGGTATCTTTTCTTGTTCACCGATACATTGGAAGTAGACACTTTCAATGTATGTCCAGACGAATTTCCTCTTGTGAGTGAAAGTCAGCCCGACTATGGATTTACGATTGAAACAAGTAGCGGGAAGATATCGGACTCCGTGGTTGACTTTACTCAAAGCGGACAGTCGTTATCGTTTGACCTTTTTTGCGAAAACGACACAACCTGCGACGTAATCGACAGCTGTACGGTGCCGTTTTCGATTAATGTTTCGAGTCGAAAGACCGGAAATCCTCCGCGACCCAGCGGTTTCAAGCTCATCGCGATCTTTACCTCGAAGGATTGTGACGGGCAATCGTATGAAAGTATTAACCGGTACAGTTTCATACGAATTGGTGACGCCGACTGTTCCGGAGATGGCGTCGGAAAGATTCAGAACAAACCTGATCTTCCCCGGGCCATGACTAAAGGAAAATTGGCAAGTCGGTAGACAGAAATCAAGAAGCCTTTCGGCCCCCCTACTATTCACAGGGGGGCCGTATTGTTTAACTATTGACACCCTGATTGAAGGGTCTATATTGATGTCAACGGGAATAAAGGTCGATATTAAGAGATATATCGAAATATGACCAAAAAAATAATTTTAGCCGCCTCTATCTTTGCAGTTTCGATCTTAGTTGCGGGCGCAGTTCTTACTTTTGGTACTTCAAGTGTAGAAGCCGCCAAAGGACCAGGAGTAAACGTTTGTGTTCCGGAAACCACCTGCACTACCTTCTTTAACGGTACCCGATGGGACATTCAGTGCGTGAGCAATGGTTGTGATGCCTACGGCAACACTAACTAGCTCTACTTAGTTTGATAAGCCTTTTTCAATCCCCCGCCGATAACGGCGGGGGATTGACTTTTTGTATGAAAGGGGTATGGTCAAAGTAGTTAACCGGTAGTTCAAGCCGTCCAACAAAAAAGCGCCAGCAGCGCTTCAAAGGAGAGATAAGATGAAACTCCGCACCTTTGCAATCGCGTGGTTCGCGCTGCTTGTTTCAGCTTGCGCGACTACGGTTTCAAATGAAAAAATTCACCAACCCTCTAACCCTGCACCGATCAAAGATCAACGTCCGGTGTATGGCGACTACCGCGATACCATCTCGGCCATCGTTCAGATTCTTGATTCCGGATACTACAACTGGGCTTTTTTGAATCTGAAAGAAAAGGACACAAGTGCCTTCCACGAACACCTTGAAAAGTTTCAGGCTGATCTATTTCGTCAGGGTCTGGCTTGGGACGTAGTGATGGAGCGCTACTACTACGCCCTAAGCATCTGTGGTTCTTCAATCACATTACCCGAGGGCGAACGCGATCGTCGCTTCGATGAAATCATTCGTCGCGGAATTCCAACTGGAGACTGGACAATCCCTGGTGAAGTCAAAAAAGACGGACGCATCAAGGGAGTCACCTTCTATTGTCTGAGTTGGTACGGTATCGAGGCGGTTATTCTAGAATCGGATTACCGCGCCGGCCGTCCTGTCAGAGAAAGTGTCCCAGATCAAGAGATTCCAATCGCTGAAATGGCTATCAAGTCGGTAGTGAACTACACCTACTCCAAAAGAGGGAGTGATAGTTGCGATGTCACTTTCAGTGTTTGGGCACCTCTTAACCAGCTCAACCTGGCGACCTTCAACCGCGGTTTTCTGGACTACATTATTACCCTGACCGACACCAAAGGGAAAGTCATTACCCATACTAGATCGGTACCCTTGGTCCTTTATCGCATGATGGCCGAAGTAGCTACTAATCCAGAGGATCACTTCGTCCGGGGTTATGTGAATTTCATCGGCCTGCCGGCGGATAGTTACCACGTTGTTTTAGAAGTCAGAGGTAGCAAGAAAAACTCGGATTTCCAGACACTTGCAATGGTCGTGCCTTCGCCAAAAAGTTCTGCAAACCTTGGCGAGCCAACCATCCTCTATACCAATCCACCCAGAGGCGATCTTCTCGGAAAATCTGAGGAAGGCGATCTTGTTTATTCAAGCCCCTTCACTCAATTTCTGAAGAGCACCGAGCTTCAGGTTTGCCAGACAGTTGATCTTGCACCCGGATTCTACATTCTGCGGGTGATTCTGTTTCCACTCCCTGTCCACGCAGACAAGGAAAATCCAAGAATCAAAGTTGGCCCTCAGTACAACGAAGGTCCAGCCGATGGTGAAGTTCTGACCGGCAAGTTGCTCAGTGCAATGATTCCGGACTCGATTCTGACGGAGCGGGATAAGCCGACACCGAGGAATGATATCTCGATCGCCTATGAAGGGACTTATCAAGCGGTTGGACCAAATTCTGTTGTTGTTTTCCCCATCTCGCTTCAGAAGTTGCGAATAGGGCGGTACAAGTTGATTGTCACTATTGTAGACAAAGAGAAGGGTCAGCCTTCTGGTCACGCGGAAATGCGTGAACCGCTCGAAGTCATCGCCTCAATCTAATCTCTCCAAGCCATTTGCACGCAGAAATGCGTTAACACACCAGGAACCGAAAGGACCTGGTGTTTTCTTTTCAAAACTGAATTCCTATGTTTTAATTGCCAATAGCTTTTATTGATTTGGTTCTTCTTAAACCCTCATCACGCACTCGCCAGGGAGGCAAAGTGCTCATTCTAACAAGGAAAGAAGGAGAGAGTATTACAATCGGCGATGACATCAAAGTCACCGTTCTCGGTGTGGCCGGCCGGACTGTCCGTCTTGGAGTCGATGCGCCGATCAAAACATCGGTTCACCGCGAAGAAGTTTACAAAAAAATCCAGGAGGAGAAAAAAAGAGTAGAAGATGATGAACCTCGAGCAAGCGACGATGTCGGCTCTCTTGGTAAAGGTGCTGTAAGGTTTGCCAAAAAAGCGCTTGGCATAATAAAGTAATGCATTAAAGGCTTCATAAAACCCCAAGCCATTTCATCGGTCATGGGGTTTTCTTTTTAAAGCAAACTCTTGATATAATAAACCCGGTCGATCGAAAAAAATCTAAAATTTCTAAAATATGGATCCCGAAGTTCTAAAGCAAAAAGTCAGTATCTTGATGCAACCTTGCGATTGCGGTTCCGGCAAAATGGCAGGTTTCTGTCACAAAGCGAACGAAACCAAAGAAATCGAAAACGAACCCTGTATCTGCGGTTCAGGTAAGATGCTCAAAGATTGCTGCATGCAAAACCCGGAAACTCATCAAGCGGCGACTTAAATTTACCCCCTTCGTCATTGTTTCTAGGTTAAAATTCGCATTATACCAGATTAATCGAATATAATGCGAATGAATAATTTAACAAATAAAAAATGACAAAGCCCGGTACTGATGTTTCAGCCCGGGCTTTTGCATTTTAGAGGAAATCTTACCTCATCCCTCTTAACATGCGATCCAGTTGTTCTGGAGTCGCCGGGCCAGAAAATCTTAGAGGTTCCTTCTGCTCTTCTCCCCCAACTTCTTCTGGCTCTGTCGAAGAAGTCACGATCCGAGCTGTTCGGTCATACAAACCACCCGCAACCCATGGAGGCGGAACGGGTCGGCCAGAAAAAAAGTCCCTCAATTCACCATTGCAGAAAACCGTGTATCCCATATAAACTCTCCTTGTTTGTCGCGTTGATTTCTGCCACAATACTACCACAATTAACCAAATCTAGCAACCTATTTCCAAACCAATATTTGCAACCCCTAAAAAACTAAACCATTCCAAGTTTGTGGTGGTATGACGCGTCATACCAACTAATTATGACTAATCTTTACCCCCACACCATAAAGAAGAAAGAAAAAAGGACGCCAGCAGGCAGTTCTTCTTTTGGTGTGGAGGTTTACAAAAACCTACCCCAAACCCCTGGTGTCTACATAATGAAAGGCGCGAAAGGGGAGATTCTCTACGTCGGCAAAGCCGTCAACTTGAGACGTCGAGTTTCGAGCTATTTTTTACGTTCTCATGATTATCGCCTGGAAAAGTTGGTCAGCTTAATAAAAAAAATTGATCACCAGAAAACCGACACTGGCCTTGAAGCTTTAATTCTTGAATCTGAACTGATTAAAAAACACCAACCTCCTTACAACGTTTTAGAAAAAGACGACAAAAGTTTTTTATACGTCGAAATCACTAAAGAAAAATTTCCCCGGGTTCTTCTGATCCGCGGTAAAGATCTCCACGAAAAGTCCCCATCTTCCCATAATTCAAAATTCCTAATTCATAATTCCAAAAGATACGGTCCTTTTACATCAAGTTCTTCACTTCGCAAAGCCCTGAAAATCATTCGTCGCATCTTTCCGTACTCCACTCATGATTCTAAAACCTTATTGGCTAGTGGCTATACCCTAAACCCTAGTTCGAGACCCTGTTTTGATTTTTCAATCGGTCTCTGTCCCGGTACATGTATTGGCGCCATCAGTCAAAAAGACTACGCCAAAACCATTCGCAATATTAAGCTATTTTTCTCTGGAAAAAAGCACCAAATCCTCAAATCACTCGAAAAAGAAATGAAGCAGGCGAGTAAGGAGCTTGAATTTGAAAAAGCCGAAAAAGTCCGCCGCCAAATTTTTGCCTTAAAACACATCGAAGACACCGCCTTCATCTCCGACTCTTCTTATTCACTATTGGCTAGTGGCCAGACCCTAAACCCTACCTTTCGTATTGAAGGCTACGACATCTCCAACATTTCCGGCACCTCCGCCGTTGGTTCGATGGTGGTATTCGTAAATAGGAAACCTGATAAAAATGAATACCGCAAATTCAAAATCAAAACTGTCAAAGGCCCAGACGATACAGGTATGCTCAGAGAAGTTTTGTCTCGCCGCTTTGAACATAAAGAGTGGCCATTCCCGAATCTGATTTTGATCGACGGGGGAGCCGGCCAAGTCAACGCCGCTAAATTCGTTTTAGCAGAGTACAAAATCAAAATTCCGGTTTTCGGTATCGCCAAAGGTCCGGAGCGTAAACGCAACGACATCATCGGCATCCTGCCAAAAGGCGTGAACAAAAAAACTCTAATCCAAGTTCGCGACGAAGCTCACCGATTTGCGGTTTCCTACCACAGAAAACTCCGCTCGAAGAATTTATTGACTTTAAGGTAAAGTTGAATTATTAAGAAGGTAGCAGTGATTTGAAACCTAAAGCCGGAGGTGAGTCGTGGCAGACGTAAGAGAAGTAAGTAGTGGGGCGATTATTGAACCAAAGTGCAGAATCATCCTTGAGGCCGTTGATAGTGAACAAAATCGAGCAAAGATTCAATCTGAAATTCACTCGATTGGATGGTTTTTGTTTACAGCTGAACGTCATCTTGTTGGCGAACTACGACCAAAACCTCCAGAAGTGCCAATCGATGTTTCAAACTACATCCTACCAGGCTCAACTGGAAGATCCAACGTCTTGTGCGTGAACACTGATGATCTATCTTCTATGTGTTGTGTAGTTTCTAACATGCAAAACCTAACGGCCGAAGAGGAGATTCAGTGGGCAGGCATGTGGATCCTACTTGAGTACATGAACAAAATTGAAAGCCCAGGGCCTTGGGTATTTTGTACAAGACGTAGGATCATGAAACCACCAAAAGCCCGCCTTCTTTTCTGGTCCGAAGGGGGAGTATTAAAGTAATCTCAAGATCCAACCAGAGCTCATTACAAGCCCGCGATCGCCATTTGGTCGCGGGCTTTGTCTTGTTCAAGATAAATAATGTTTTAGGCACACACATATGGCGGGTTTGTTTGTCGGTGTTCGACCAGAAATTC
>CAYIIM010000023.1:0-14874 GCA_964363455.1 uncultured Candidatus Saccharibacteria bacterium | reverse complement strand
AAAATTAGATGCCTTTAGCGACGAAATTTTTGAAGGCCGAGTCGGCTATGTTGAGCCAGCTGAGACCTTAGTCGAAGGAGTGGTTAACTACAAAATCAAAGTTATTTTTGATAAAGCCGATAAACGGATCCGAACGGGTCTTACGGCTGACATCGACATCACTACCCTGACTAAGGAAAATGTTTTGATGATCCCGAGTTTTGCGATTCAAGAAAACGAAGACGGTAGTTTTACGGTAAATCAAAAAGAAGACCGAGAAGCCGTCCTGGTTGAAATCGAAGTGGGAGTTAGAGGTTCAGATGGCAGTGTCGAAATTATTTCTGGACTTAGAGAAGACGATGAAATTGTCGTAGATCTCGAATAAAACAAAAACCCTCTCATCTGAGCGGGTTTTTTGTTTTAGTAAAATTTTGAATTACTGAATTTCCGGATTTTCTAATGGAGTCTCATCTCCAGTCGGAACAGTATCTTCAATTTTGTTTTCAACTGCCGAATCTAAGACTAAATCGCCACAGGCAATATTAGCATCCATTTCAGTTTCGGATTTATGAATGTTTAAAGCAAGCGGAAGATTAGCTGAAACTTCGTCAACGGAAACATCGAGAACGGTTTCAGAGACGCCATTTACAATCGGACTTAGCGCATACTTGGGTTCACCAAGATTAGTACAGGTGCCGATATGAAGATGAGCGGGTTCGGCGGCTGAGGCTTGGGTGCCGGTAAGATTAACGACAACCTTAGCCTTGCCTTCGGAGTCAGTAACCCTAGCTGTGCCAGATAGGCCAGATTCGTTTAAGGCGGCGATAGTGGCGCTAAAGGACTTAACAACCACTTCTGGCTTGTCGTTGCCACCAGAGAGAAGGATGAAGAGTACGATGACCACTAAAACAATCGCGCCAATGATATATCCTTTTTTTGACATATTTGTAAAGTTATAGCGACCTTTCGTTTTCTTGATATAAAGAAAAGGCTCCTTAGCGGAGCCGGTTTACAATAGCATAGAAACCTTCCTACTCAAAATCTAATAGTGATTTAGTTGGAGGATTTTTTATCAAGATTTAAAGAAGCGGAGTTGATACAAAACCTCTGACAAGTCGGACTCGGTCCGTCATTGAAAACGTGGCCCAAATGCGCGCCGCATTTTTTACAAAGTACTTCCACTCGGCTCCCGCCTACGCCAGAGCTTCGGCCGGCAGGCATTCCGACGCTAGTATCTTCTTTTAATTCAATGTGTTCTTTGTTGGACGGCTCGGTAAAACTGGGCCAACCAGTACCAGAATCAAACTTCGTTTCTGACGAAAAAAGCTCCGCTTCGCAATTTGAGCATTTATACATACCGCTTGAATGTTCGTCCCAATATTTTCCAGAGAAAGGCGCCTCTGTCCCCTTTTCTCGAGTGACGTGATAAATTTCGGGATCGAGTTTTTCTTTCCAGTTTATATCGGACTGATTATTTTTATCCATTAGCAAACTGCCGAGATTTTTTTATTACAAAAAAACCCAGAACGAAAAGAGTAGTGGAGGTTAGAAGTGAAAACATACAGTAAATGCAGATAGCGTTGATTACAAATAGTTGGAGATAGAGAAACCAGAGGGAGGATAAAAATCCGAATGGGGTTAGAAAGGCGGCATATTTCAAAAATTTGTCGTTTTCTTGTTCGAATTTAAGGATTGAAAGGATAAAGATTGCGAAGTAGAAAATCGAACCACCAAGAGCGACGGGAACGCCAAGAATTTGAGAGTAAATACTCGTGGTAACTTCTTCGCAACCCTCGACAATCGTGCAAGGCGGAACAACCCCGCGATAATGCTCTATCGCTAGATAAGTGGCGTCCAAAAAACCGAGGAAACTCACAATAAGAAAAGCAATCGCTAGTCCCTTACTGAGTCGTGGTGGTGGCAGTTGAAGTTGGGTTTGCGGCTCCGACATTGTTGATTAGATTTTTGAACTCTTCATAGCTTTGAGGAGCTTCAATGAATTTCCCATTTAAGAAAAAGCTGGGCGTGGACCCGAGATTGTGTTTTTCGGCGCTAGCGAAACCTGAATCTACTCTCGATTTGACCACATCCGAATCGATGTCGATTTTAAACTGTTCGAGATTGAGACCGAGTGAAACAGCGTAGTCTTCAAATATTTTTTTGGCGCTAAGACTTTTTTCCCATTCTTTTTGCTTTTCAAAAAGCATGTTATGCATTTCCCAAAATTTGCCCTGCTTACCAGCGGCTTCCGCGGCTTGAGCAGAAATATCAGAGTTGGGATGAATACTCCTGAGCGGAAAATTTCTATATACAAAACCGATTTGATCACCGAAATCGACACCGAGTTGTTTCACAAAATTATGATATGCGGCGCAGGCTGGGCATTGATAATCGCCATATTCTACTAAAATGGCGCTGGCATTTTTATTTCCTAAAAGCCAGTCTTGATCTGTGATGGGATCAGTTAAATTGCCCTCTGAGGTCGTTCCATCGCTTGTGCCAACAAGCTTAACCATACCCCAAAGTGAAACCGCAACGATCAACAAAACTCCGGACCAAATCAATAAAGACTTGGCTTTTTTCTTCCTCGTCAAGCTTTCTCTTTCCGCCATTTTCTCTTGTTTTTTTATGTCGTGTAGCTCTTTGTTACTTAAATTTTGGTTATTTTCCATAGTTTTTATATTTTACACTTTTACTACAAAAAGGCAACCTCAGAATGATCCTCTTAAGTATTTAAGCCGTTGGGATTCGGGAAATCTTTCAATGGCGTAACGAAGCATTGTACGGGGCATATCTTTGTAATGTTTCAAGAGGAATTTTTCCTCAATTTTTTGCTCTTTTTTACCGACTTCTCGGAGCATCCAACCGACGGCTTTGTGGATTAAATCGTGGCGATCTTTGAGTAAAATTTTGGAGATTTTGAGAGTGTCGGAAAATTGATGGTTGTTTATGAACCAGGCCGTACTGATAATGGCAATTCTTTTTTCCCAAAGATTCTTTGATCGAGCAAGTTTGTATAAAATAGTTTTCGATTTGCCGCTTAGATACGCGCCGACGATTTTGTGAGCGGATAGATCAACTAAATCCCAATTATTGACGAACTTGGCGAACTTTATATAAAAGCGGTAAATTTTTAATTTTTCCACGTCGGTTCCAGATTGATAGTTGTGAACTAATATTAAAAGCGCAATGAGACGCTCCTCGTGAATTTTGGATTTTAAAAGTTTTTCGATTTCGATGAGCTCAAGATCAGAATATTTTTGCGCCAACTTACGGCAGAGGGGAACAGTTAGGCCGACAAAAACATCGCCCTCGCCATACTCCCCTTTTCCGGTTTTGAAAAACCACGCAGAGTTTTTGGCTCTTTCGGGACTCGAAAGTTTTTTAATTTCCTTTTTTAACCCTTGAAGGCTCATTGAGTCACGGAGTTGAAATATATAACTTCAGCCAAAATGATGGCTAGGGAAACAGCAATAGACCACAGAATCCAGCGGATAAATTTGCCGCTCATATTTATTCCTTTTTCTTGTCGAGCTTGTCGAGACCAATAAGTTTGACGCCAAAGTAAACCACGAGGGCGATAACAATAAAGTCGATTCCGGCGGCAATGAAGCTGCCCCAAAGGATTTTGACTGGGCCAACTGTGAGGGCGGCAGTTTTGAAGTCACCAGCGGCGCCGAGGATGACGCTTAAAATTGGGTTAATAATGTCAGCAACAAGCGAGGCCACAACCTTGGAAACCGCACCGCCAAGGATAAAACCGACAGCCAAACCGACGACGCCCTGCTCTCGGATGAAGCCGAAAAAACCATTTAATTTTTCTTTCATACGTTCATTATAGCTTATTCTTCTAGTTCGCCGCCGAGGGCTTGCCAATCATCTAATCCACCGAGGTTTTCGACATTGGTAAATCCCTCTTTTTTTAAAATTTCTTTCGCCACGCCCGATCGACTACCTGAATGGCAATATAAATAAATCTCGGCATCTTTTGAAACTGCGGGCGTTTCGCCTTCTTGGATTTTGGAGAGCTCAAAAAGAATGGCGCCTTTGGCGTGACCGGCGTTCCATTCGTTTTCGGTGCGGACGTCGATTAGAAAAGCAGATTTGGATTGTACTTTTTGAACGATATTTTCTGCCACTTGTATATTATAGTCCCTTTTTATAATATTTAACTATGGTTTTTGAAAAAGAAAATTTGCCAGATTTAAATCCTGAACAGTTAGCAGCGAAAATTCAAGCGGCCTACGCAAGCCTGGATTATCCTATGGAAGTTTCGCCCAATGAAGTACCGGAGAAATTTGAAGGTTTTGAGCCTCTAAGAGATAGAAAGGTAGTGATGGTTGACGATGGGAAATTTATTCTTACGGCGTTTGTTCCCGAATTGATGGTGGCAACTAACGGAAACGCCGAGTTTATTGAACAATCTGAACAAGATGCTCAACAACTGACTGACAATATTCTGAGTCGCAACCCTGAGATTGTTTTAATGGATTACAGCTTGAAATCTATGACTGGATCGACTGTGGCAAAAATGTTAACGGAAAAAAAATTCCAAGGTATTATTATTGGTTTTTCAAATAATTCTGATAGTAATTCAGAATTTCAAAAAGCAGGGGTAACAAAAACAGCCTTTAAAAGCATTTCAAATCCTCGCGATTCGGTTTTGGAGGTTGCAAACTTAATAGGGGCTAAAAACTGATAGTTCGATTTTCCTCTGGGACGATGAATTTAATACCGAGCGGGGTTAAAAATTTATCGGGTAAGAAATGAACTGGGCCTAGAAATTTGAGCATGCCATCATGGACTGGAAAACAAATTTTTGGCTGAATAATTTTGGCATAATTAATTGAATCAGAAATCTTAAGCCACGGACCAGCCACGGGCAGAGCTAAAATTTCCACGGATTTTTGAGGATTGTATAACGCATCGCCGGGGTAAAATAATCTTCCGCCGATAAAATAGCCCGTGTTTTGAACAACCGGAACGGTTTCGTAGATGTCGGCGTGGCGATCACCGTGGCCTTCAAGTTTTAATCCGTTAATAACCTTTTCTTGCCCGCGCTCGAGAAATTCATGAGGGATCCCCTTCTCGTTTAGGATTTTTCCGACGCCGTGGTTGGTAATAATTTTAGCGTCGGGGTTATTCTCTAGGACAGTTTTAAGCGAATCGACGTGAAGATGATCGGCGTGTTCGTGGGTAATCAAAATTAAATCAATATCTTTGACTTCTTTTTGGAGAGTGGAATACTCGCCGGGGTCGGTTAAAATTCGCAAACCTTGCTCCTCGATGATTAGGCAACAGTGCCCAAGTTTGGTGATGATCATTACGTTAGTTTAATGCGATTTGACTGAATTGTTAAATAGATGTATTGTCTTGCACGAATGGGTCACCGTGAGTGCGGTGAACACTGTTCCGTCGCAGGGGGGATTTTCGTTTCGAGACGAGACTCCCCTGTTTTTATTGACTTACTATGATCAGTAATTTATTATCTTGGTCTACGTTGGACTCCAAATAAAACTGGGAATAGGAGCGTAGCCGCATAGGGTTGACTCCCTATAGATCCATCAGTTCTGTCCGAGACTGGTGGATTTTTTTATTGAATCCGGAATAGTAGAAATTCGAAATATGGATCAAAGAGGAATTCGAATTTCACTACCCGGCAAGTTTTTCAATTCGTACCCCGATTAGACGAATTTTCATTTTTTTGGGATTTTCGCGTTTATCAAAAAATGGATAGAGGAGTTTTACGGTTTCAAACTGCAAGATTTCGAGATCGCTAGCGGGTTCGGAGAGAGTATGACTGCGGTTTTTGGTTTCGAAGTTGGAAAAGCGAACGATGACAACAACGGTTTTGAAGGATTTAAAGTCGTCTTTTTTGAAAACTCTAAATATACTCTCGCTCAAGGTTTTCATCCGATCGGTTATAAAATTGAAATCAGATGAATCTTGGTGAAAAGTTTCTTGTTCTCCGATGGATTTTGCCTCCGCATGATTTTCGGCAATCGGTGTGTCATCTCGGCCGCGAGCTTTTTCAAAAAGATCAATTCCCCATCCCGACGTTCTTTGAGGTCGGGACCCCGACCCTTCACGTCGGGGTTTACCTAAAATTTCTTGTAGCTCCTCTTTTGAAAATTTTTTTAAATCTTTGACGACTTTAATGCCTTTTTTGTTTAGAAGAGTTCCGGTTTTTGGACCAATGCCTGGAATTTTGCGAATGGCGAGGGGCTCAATGAAGCCTTCAGCTTCGTTTTCTTTTATTATTGTGAGGCCGGCGGGTTTTTTGAAGTCGGAGGCAATTTTGGCGATGAGTTTATTGGGGCCGATACCGATTGAACAAGTCAGCTTTTCTTTGGTTTTAATTTCAACTTGAATTTTTTTGGCCAACACTCCCGCTTTTTCATAACTTCCGGTTGCGCTTAGATCGAGGTAACCTTCATCAACGCTATTTTGCTCGAAACTCGAAACATATTTTTCGACGACTTCGAAAATCTTTTTGGAAACTTCAGAATATTTCCTGAAACTGCCGCCGATGAACGTTGCCGGAGGCTTGCCTTCTTTTTTGGCTTTTTCGGAGAGTTCCCAAGCTTTGCTAATGGGCATAGCGGAATGGATGCCGTATTCACGAGCTTTGTAGTTGGCGGTTGAAACCACGCCGCGGCCTTTGCCATCTTCTGGGTCAGAACCAACGACAATTGGCCGACCTTTGAGCCGAGGTCGATCTCGCTCTTCAACGGCGGCGAAGAAGGCGTCCATATCAATGTGACCAATTATTCTCATTACTTATTTTATTTAATAGTGATATGGATGCGTGTAATTTTATTATACCCTAGGGCCTTGATTTACGTTTTCGGAGCGATAAAATAGAAGAGGACTCGCGCCTTAAGATCGCAACATCCGTGGGCGTGAAGTCTTTTGTTCGCTCGTTAGGGGCTTAAATAAGCGCCTAACCTGACTAGGTCTAAACCCAGCACATTCGAAGGACCCTCGGCGTTAAAGCCAATGAGGCCACCGAAAAATGTGCTGGGTATTTTTTATCCCCACACCAAAACAAGGAACATACTCCCGGGTCCTAATTCCTTGTTTGATGTGGGGATTTATTCCTTCTTAATTTTACTTAGAGCGTAGTTTAAATCACCTTTCACTTTTTTTCCGGGGTTGAAGATGTTTAACGGATCGAAAAAATTTTTGGTTTCTTCGAAGAGCTTGATTACTTTGGGCGGGTAGATTTTGTTTAGGTACGGCGTGCGGACGAGGCCGTCGTTGTGCTCGGCGGTGATGGAGCCACCATATTCTTTGACTAAGTCGTAAACTTCGCCGGAAAGTTTTTCGATAATGTTTTTTAGGTTTGGATCTTTGAAATCCGCAAGCGGAATGATGTGGAAATTGCCGTCGCCGGCGTGGCCAGCGATGGTGTAAGTCAATTCTTTGTATTTACTAACGAGTTCGTTTAGGCGCGGAAGAAACTCGGCCATATATTTTGGGTCGACAATGACATCGTCAATAAAGGGTGCCGTGTGACGATTTTTAATTTTTTGACGAAGAAGATTGAAGCTCTCTCGGCGAATGGTCCAGTATTTTTCGCCCTCGTCTTTACTGCGGGTCATTCGAGCTTTATAGCCTTGGCTTTCGATTTTCCGCATCAAAAGTTTAGAGTTATTAACGACGCGGTTTTCATCGTCGCCGGTGAATTCAGCTAAAAGAACAATTTTTGGGAAACCGAAGGTTAAGAGAATCCAAATATCAGGAAGGAATTGGATAAAAAGCTTGAAAAGATTTTGTTTTTTTGCGATTAGAGATTTAATAAGTCCAGGCATAAATTTGAGCGCGAGTTTTAAGGTTTTGTCATCGTAGCACTCAAGAGTTTCGGGTTTGAAACCTAAAATGGTGTTGACGATTTCGCCCATTGGCTTTAGGTCTTTAAGAAAAATAACTACTAGGCGAGAGTGGTTTTTAGTTCGAACGAGGCGAAGCTTGGCTTCGGTGACAATACCGAGCGTCCCTTGAGAGCCGACTAAAAGTTTTGTGATGTCAAAAGTGTGTCCGTTCCAAACATTCCAGAGAAAGTAGCCAGAAGAATTTTTGGAGACTTTTGGTTCGACGGATTTTATCAGCTTTTCATTTTTTTTGATAAGCGCCCACAAACCTTTGTAAATCTTGCCTTCTAGGCCCTTGCTTTTTAGTTTCTTTTTTAAGTCATCTTCACTTAATGGTTTAAAGGTGTATTCATTGCCATCGGATAAAACCATCTTTAACTCCATCACAAAATCCTTGGCTTCACCATAAGATAAAGATTTTTCGCCGGCTGAGTTGTTGGAAACAATGCCACCAATAGCGCAAAGTTCGCGCGAGGCGGGATAGGGAGGGTAGAGCAAACCTAAGCGCAAAGTTTCTTTTTCAAAATCGCGATAGTAAACACCAGGCTCAGTAATGGCGAATCCGCCGTCTTTTTCTTGTTTTACTTCCTTGACGTGATTGAAATATTTGCTGAACTCAAGAACAATGGATTCTGTCAAGGAACCACCGGTCATATCGGTGCCGGCGGAGCGAGCGGAGATGGAAATTTTTTTGTCGTTTTTCTTTTTTTGAGTAACAAACTTTACGAGACTTTTTATGTCGCTTACGTCTTTTGGAAAAGCCACCAATTCGGGTAGGATTTTGAAGATGCTCGCATCTTCGCTGTACTTTTCTCGGGTAGCGACGTCGGACAAAACTTCGCCACGGAAGAATTTTTTAATTTCGTCGGCTAACATCCCAGTACTACAACTTTGATTTATAATATGCAATCAACCTTTTTGCCAAGAATCGGCGTCTACCAGTGGTTTTTAGGTAATGCTCGCGTCTTTTAGCATCATTTTCGTTTGTACAAGCTTCAAAGTATATAAGTTTCATTGGTAGTCTTGGTTTGGTACTAAACGATTTTCCGGATTGATGCTCTTCTAATCTCCTTTTCAAATTATTCGTAAAACCAATATATCTATTCCCATCAGTTGAACTTTCTAAAATATAAACATAGAAGAGCATCGTCAAGGTTGTAGTACTGGGCATATACAAAATTATATCATTACTTGCGTAATTCTATAATTTTTCCATCCACAATTTTAAACAAGCGCGAAGGTTTTGAAACTTTTTTGCCGGCGTCGATGTAAAAATCAACTTTATCACCAAAATATTTTTGGGCGTCTTTAATGGTTTTGGATGGTGGCTCCCCTTCTAGATTGGCGCTGGGAGCTACAAGCGGGCCGGTTTGCTTTAAGAAAGCTTTTAGGTTGAAGGTTTGCCGCCTTCGCTTTTGGCTTCGGCGTGCCGAAGTAGGCAGGCGGAAGGCTAAGGATTTCGTGCCACGGTGGATGTAATGAAATTTGGCCTGCGGGCAATCGAAAACTATCGAAGTTTTTGAAGGCCAAGTGCGTAAGATGTTGGATGTTGGATGTAAGACGTCAATTGAAAACTTTTTCAAATCTTGAAGATCGCTGATCAGAATGATCATCGGTTTTTTGAGATTTCGTTTGCGGAGTTTGTAAATCCGCTCGACAGTCTTTTGGTTAAGCGCTGAGCCGACGATACCATAGATCGTGTCGGTGGGAATGACACCAACTCCGCCGCTTTTTAATATTCTCACGAGTGCGATAGTATTTTTTTTGTAAATCATAAAATGATTTGGTTAGGCGTCCTTACAGGTATGGTATGACGCGTCATATCATGTCTGAATGCTGTGTTTTTATTTTTTGTTAGTGGGGATTTTTTGAGAGTGCAAAAATTGATTGAAAGATACAACTATGATATAAGAAATGTGGATACTTTCACAGGGAGCAAATATGAAAGAAAAGCTGTGGGTTTTGGCAAGGATTGCATTGTCTCTGACGACAGGGTTGGTTGCTGGACTGGCGATTTTTAAGCAACACATTCGTGTTGAACAGTTGGGCTATTCGATTTTTGGCGAAGAACCCAGCTTTTGGGGTCCAATGGCAATGGCACTATTTGCGGGAGTTTTAGTGTCGTGCGCTACTGTGCTTGTCATTGGATGGCACCAGGATCAAAAACGCGCGCGGATAATCACTCTCATGCGCAACGAGAAATGAAATCTGGAAAGAACCTCGGGAAGTTCCTAACAGGGAGGAGATCATGAAACAGTTTGCGGCACTGGTTGGCGTATTTGTTTTTGTTTTTACGGCTGGATTCGTTTGGATGCTTTTTCTTATTGATGAGAAGTGGTTTCAAATCCACCGAGAAGGTCTGGTTGATTGGTCTCTTTTCGTTGGAACGATGGAGATTGCTGTCTTGCTCGCAGTTTTTATGGCAGCAATGCTCTGGATAGTAGACGCGAGGATCCAAAGGCAACTTCCTCGTTTATTTCAAAGAAGGTGAGGAAAGTACAAAAAAACTTGAACCCCGGTCAAATGATCGGGGTTGCTCTTTTTCTTTTGGAATAAATATACAAACCAATATAAGTTAAGGCTAAAAGCGAATAATTAATGAACATAAAAGTTGGGTCGCCCCAGCTCCAACCGTTGATTTTGAAACTAGAAAGCGGAAAGAGAAATGGGGTTGGGAAAAACGATTTTGAATGAGAAAACATATCAATCAGGATATGCAGTCCCCAGCCGTACATCAGCCAGAAAGGTTTACCCCGCAAGGCCCAAACAACAGCAAAGATAGTTAAAAATAGAACGAAACTGTGGGTGTAGTTGTAAGAGTTGTAGATATAAGCTGGGATGCTGGCGGGATCAGGGGGACCTCCACCGAAAATTTTAGTGCCATGGAAAAAGATTTCTTTTACAAAAAATGGGCCGAAGGAAAATAAATCCGGGGCGAGACCAAAAAAGATTACAGTCCAAATGGCCTTTTTATTTAATTTTATATTTTTAGCTTTGGCAACGCCACGATGAATAGCGTGGGTCCAAAGAGCGTGAGCGAGGACATCCATATACACAAGTGTATCATGAAACTTGAAACGTGAAACATGAAACATCGCGGTTGACGAGAAAATATTTTTAGAATAAAATTAGCGGGCTTTGAACCGATAACTATAAATAGGAGGCACGTTGCTTACACAAACGGATCACACAAGACCAAGAATTCTTCTGAGCGATATCCAGCGGCAAGTTGAATTAAGTGATGAAGGAGCAGGCGAAATCGCAAACAACCTTATCAGGAACGCAAGCGAGACTGAGCTGGGCGTTGTAGCCGAATGGAACCCACCGTCGAAGACGGGTCGCGCAATCACCACTGAGGATCTTGAAGCCAAGCAAAGGTTGCTTCGCAAGCTTGATTTTGCAAAGCGGAGTCTGAGGAAATAATCGGTCCTGAGCACGACACAACCCCCAAGTCTGATTGGATTTGGGGGTTTTGCTTTTTGGCTTGACGAGATGTTCAGCTTGGATTAGATTGTGGATTAGAATCTAACTGAAGTATCACAATAAACGAGGAGGTTTTGTGATTTGGACAGCCGTGAGACTTATTTTCTGGGTGTTGGCTAGTTTTTTTCTTTTTCTAGCCGGACAGACCTGGGATCAATCTGCAGACTGGATGAAAACCTTGCTAATCGGCAGTTATTTAGTTTTGACCTGGGTTGGATTCCTAATCCGCACCAGAGATCTCCAGTCAATGCGGAAAGGTGAGCGCGGAATAGTGATCTCAAACTCAAGGAGCGAGGTGATTGTTCGATTGGAAAGAAGCAGTAAGCTTCTCTTTTTTGAGCTTTCGGAAGTCCATTGGCCGTACAGGCAAATACCAATGGTGGGACAAGAAGTGAGTCGGGATGGAGGGGGAAAATACTTTCTCTCCAAGCCTAGTCCGGATTGAGATTCTTTAACCACAAACCCCCGCTGACTAAGTCCAGTCAGCGGGGGAATATTTTTTTATTTATTGAACAATGATTTCTTTGACTTCGGGATTGGGCTTGTATAGGTCGGGATCGATGGTGCGTTCGAAGCAAGCGCGACCGAGGCCGTGTTGCCAGTTCCAACTAGCGTCACCTGGGCCGTAGGGCATATAAACAACATCAGTTCTTCCTTCTTTGGTTGATGATTGATCGGTGGAGTTATCGGTCTTGAAGGTGGCGCAAAGTTCGAAAGTTAAGTCTTTCTCAGTGATTATTTCGTACTCATAAGCGACGGCAGTTTCGGGATCAACCGGCGGGCGGGTGCCTTGAGTTTCATTAATTAGTAAATCCAAGTTGTCTGGCAAAACTTTTTTGGTCTGCCAGTAACCAATCACTTGCCACTGAATTTCTTGGAGGTTATTGACCCGAATGTCGTCAAATTTTCGCATTCTCTCCGCTTGCGGAGTACCAAGAACAAAAAATCCGGCGATGATGGCGATAGCGACAACGGCGATAATGATGTAGGAAAATAGTTTCATGGAGTTCTTTACTAATTACTAATGAACGTACGAACCTGCCTACCGGCAGGCAGGTATACTAATATGTTTCTAGTCGACTTTGGATTTTTTGATGTCGGTTAAGTAATAACCAAAGATAGAACCGGCGACAAAACCGACGGTGAGGACTTTATACAGAAATCGCAGACTTAACTCCCCTTCTAAGAAACTCCTAACCAGGGTGACGAAATCAACGACGATCACAATTGCCGCGACAAAAAGGGTGAAGTAAAGGAGCCATTTGCGAATCCGGAGATCACGCTTCTCGGGGCTTTTAATATATTCTTTATTGAGAAACCAATTCACCCAAACATAAACTGGAAAAACAACGATGAGCGTGGCCAGCGCGCCGCGAGCTAAACTCTTAATACCGTCGGGGTACCAATAACCGCCACCGACGATGTCGGGGATTAAAAGGTTGATATATTGAAAAATTAGCGTGGTAAAAGCGATCGCACTCGCATAGAGCATTACGATCGACAGTAGGTGTAGAAAAAAGTCCTTTGGGCTGGTTTTAGCCTTGGGACTTGGAATAGGCATATTTTCCATTGGTTTTATTATAGCATTCTACGCTTGAAATTGCTATTTGTTTCATTCCCATCTTTGCTTTTTGACATACTAAACTATCCTGCGATCGCAGGATAGTTTAGTATTTGGTTTTTGATAAGACAAAGCCCGCGACCAAATGGCGATCGCGGTAATTAAAATCCCCCACTTTCCGTTTGGAAAGTGGGGGCGCTCATCAGCCGTGGGTTTCTAGTCCGTGTTGGCTCGCTCGTTGCTACTGGTTTTTTTCCTTTTCTAGTTCTAGACTCGCTTGCGGATCTTGGTTTTCTCGATCTGTTTGACTCGCTTCCGTTTTTTGGATTACTCGAGCAGCGTGGCTCGCTTGTCGACACTGGTTTTCTTTTGTAATTTGACTGATTGGAAATGGGCTCCGCTGTTTTTAGCCAGAGCCCATTTGTTTTTGCGCTTTCAAAACTAAAACCTAGGCCGCCTTTTTGCGAGGACGCTTGGCTTCCTTATCCACCATGTCCCAAGGCTTAATGAGATGACTCTCATCGTGACGCTGGATACCGATCGAGTATGGAACTGTAACGGGCAGACCTTCCGCCTCGCGCCAGACTTGCCATAGACAAGACAGGAAGAGCTTGATCATTTTCCGCATTGCCATATTGCGGACGTGGCCGAGAGAAATGACACCATCGGGTTCATACTTCTTGCCTTTATTCTTTGGCAACTCTGCGGCTGGAACAATCTTCTTGCCTTCGCGCTCGAATCGCTCAGTAAGTCTTTTGAGTTCTTGCTCAAAGACTTCGTGAAAGTGACTGTTGCCGAATCGAGCGCCATTTTTGACGATGGAGCCGCCGAGACGCCAACACATTGAGCGGAGCGTCTTGTTGAAATCGAGCTTGACGTCGTCATCTTCAATGTCATCACGCTCTTGGTCTTCTGGGTCTTTGGCCATACTGGCTCTCCTTTTTGGGTTTTTGAGACGTTTCGGGATTATGGGTTATGTCGAGCGACTGCTACGTATAATATTATAAATGGTCTTTTTTGTCAATTTTGATTTATGATTTTTGATAAAAAAATCCCCCGCCTTTCTTTCGAAAAACGGGGGCGCTTGGGGGCTTTGGGTTGTTTGCTTATGTTAGCTCGCTTGCGATTTTTGGTTTTTTTGATGTTGTTGGCTCGTTTTTGGTCTTTGGATTTCTTATCCGTCTTGACTCGCTTTACTATGGCGGTTTACTTATACCCCATGGCTCGCTTGCTGATCTTTTTTAGTCGAGCAGAATGACTCGTTTTGTCCTTTGGGTTGATTGGCTGGAATGACTCGTTTGTGCTTTTTGAGTTTTTAGCAGCATGTGGCTCGCTACAAACCTTTGGGTTTCTCGAGAATGATGGCTCGTTTCCGCATGATGGATTTCTCTTTCATCTTGGCTCGCTTCTCGGTTCCGGGTTTCTTCAATGGCGTGACTCGCTTCAGAATGATGGGTTTTTTATTTGCTTTGGCTCGTTCTGCATTATTGGGTTTCTTGATTCTCGTGACTCGCTAACTACCATTGGGTTATTCTCCGGGTTTGACTCACTTGCATACAACGGGTTACTCACAGCTTCTAACTTCGAGCCTCCTTTTGGTTTCAAACATCTAGTTGGTATTATGCGGATTATTTAGTTTTTGTCAAAAGATTTTTTTATCTTGGACAAGACAAAGCCCGCGATCAAATGGCGATCGCGGGCTTGAAATTGTGGGGGGTCTCATTAGAGATTAGAGATCCTGGGGGCTGATCGAGCATACGAAGTTGAGTGTTCCTCCTCCTTTGTGATCCATGAGAATCACGAACGGCGCACCAGGTTCGGTGGGAACTTTCTCCGACGTTGGCCCTTGGAAGTAGCCCGAGAATTGGCGGATGTTATAACGACCGGGTCTAGAGAAAAACTGAAATCCAGCGACCACCACCCAACAATCATTTCCTCCGGCCTTAATGGTGACTGGCTTCATCGTTGCGACAACAG
>CAYIIM010000022.1:0-15134 GCA_964363455.1 uncultured Candidatus Saccharibacteria bacterium | reverse complement strand
CGCCAGTTGATTCAAGAGCTCGGTCGCGATCCGCTCGCTGAAGAAATCGCCGCTGAAATGAGCATCGATGTTGAAAAAATCCGCCACATCCAAAAAATTTCTCAAGAAGTTCTTTCGATTGAATCTCCCGTCGGCGAAGACGAAGACTCCACTCTCTCTGATTTCATTCCCGATGAAAAAAATGCCTCACCTTCTCAAACCGTCACCCAGTCTCTCCTCAAGGATTTGATTAAGGAAGTTTTAGTGGACTTAAGCGAACGTGAACAAAAAATTCTCGGAATGCGCTTTGGTCTTGAGGATGGCGTCTCCCATACATTAGAAGAAGTCGGTAAAGTCTTCGGTGTCACCCGTGAGCGTATCCGCCAAATTGAATCTAAAGCTTTAGAAAAAATCCGCGAGCACGGCCGCGCCGGCGCTCTGCGCAGCTTTGAGGAGTATCTATAAAATGCAAAGGATCCACAAAAAAGTTTGGCCCGAAGCTTTCGTTCTCATTTCCTCGGGCGAGAAAAAATTTGACCTTCGTCTAGACGATTTTGAAGCCAAGGCTGGTGATCATTTGATGTTCGAAGAATGGGATCCAAAAGTTAAAGAATACACTGGCCGAAAAATTGAAAAAGTCATCACCAACGTCCGAAAATTTAAAATCGACGACACTTACTGGCCCAAAGTTGTGATTGAAAGTAAAGGCCTCCAGATATTTTCGATAGAATGAATCCTATCTGGGAATCCAAAACTTTACATTTTAAATTTAGCAAGATGACTTCCAGTGAAATCAGAAAAAAATTCCTAGATTACTTCGAAAAAAACGGCCACAAAGTCGTGCCCTCTTCCTCTTTAATTCCCTCCGATCCCTCGGTACTTTTAACGACCGCCGGGATGCAACAATTTAAAAAGTATTACGTGGGCGAAGCGGATCCGCAAAAAGATTTCGGCTCTCGAAATACTACTTCCGCTCAAAAATGTTTCCGCACTTCCGACATTGATGAAGTCGGCGATGAAACCCACCTCACCTTTTTCGAAATGTTGGGCAATTTTTCTTTTGGCGGCTACTTCAAAGAGGAAGCGATTAAATACGGCTACGAATTCATCACGAAGGAATTAGGACTAGAAATTGACTACGTCACCGTTTTTTCCCCCGAAGGTGGATCCTCCTCCGGAGGAGAGGGGGATAGTGAGGTTCCTAAAGACGAAGAGTCAGAAAAAATCTGGCGCTCATTGGGAGTAGAAAACATTAAATACGCTGGACGCAGTGATAATTTCTGGGGCCCCACTGGCTCCGAGGGTCCCTGTGGGCCAACCACCGAAATCTATGTCGGTGGCATTGAAATCTGGAACATCGTCTTCAATGAGTACTATATGCGTGCCGACAAAAGTCTCGAACCCCTTAAACAAAAAGGCGTTGATACCGGGATGGGCCTCGAGCGTTTAACCATGGCCGTACAAGGCGTGAAAAATATTTTCGAAACGGATTTGTTTGAGCCAATTATTAGAGAAATTCCAAATGATATTTCCGATTCCGTAAAAAGAGTAATAGCTGATCATTTACGGGGATCTTTATTTCTGATTTCCGATGGAGTGGTTTTTTCAAACAAAGGAGTTGGAGCAGTCTTAAAAAGGCTCATAAGGCGAGCAGTGGTTGAAAGTGTTCTCTCAATAAACAACGAAGAAAAAATTAAAAACGTTTTCCGGTCAGCTTTACAAAAGATTATAGGAATTTATGGGGATATTTACCCCAAACTCGACAAAGTACAAACACTGAAGATTTATGACGAAGAAGTAAGCAAGACTATTAAAGGAATACCAGTGTGGTTTAAAGAATCAGACAGACAGATAAGCAACATTCTAAAAGGACTAAATCTTAAAGAAGAAGACGATAGATTTATTGCTTTTTCGCAAATTCAATATATAGCGGCTACCCTATACAACACTTTTGGAGTCCCGCTCAGAATAATTAAAGAACGCTTGGCTAGCTTCGGGTTAAAAGTTGATGACCAAAAGTTGAAGGAGGCTTTTGAAATAGAATTCAAAAAACACCAAGAAATCTCCCGCGCCGGAATGGAGAAAAAATTCGGTGGCCACGGTCTGATTTTAAACACCGGCGAACTCAAAGCGGGAAATGAAGAAGAGTTGGGTAAAGTTTTAAGACTTCACACCGCCACTCACTTACTGCAACGCGCGCTTCGTGAAGTCTTGGGTCCGGAGGTCAAACAAGCCGGCTCCGACATCACCCCCGAACGCACTCGTTTTGATTTTGCCTATCCAAGAAAACTCACTCCCGAAGAAGTCAAAAGCGTTGAAGATCTAGTCAATCAAAAAATTAAAGAAGACTTGCCCGTGAGCTTTAAGGAAATGCCCAAAGCCGAAGCCGAAAAAACCGGCGCTTTATATTTCTTCAAAGAAAAATATCCCGACCCCGTCAAAGTTTATTTTGTTGGTAAGGACATCGACTCCGCCTGGAGCAAAGAATTCTGCGGTGGCCCCCACGTGGACCACACGGGAATCATCGGCCATTTCAAAATCGCCAAAGAAGAAGCCATCGGCGCCGGCACTCGCCGCATCCGCGGTATCCTTAATTAAAATGAAAAACAAAGAGGCCGACATTAACAATCTCCTCGAACTAACCGACGTTCAACCTAGACCCAAGCCCGGGAAGATTACTTTGACTGATAGAATGGAGCCTCCAGAAGAAAATCCGCTGAATGATTGGTTGTACATCGGCATTCTTGCTATGAAAGATATCGCCAAAGAAAGGAGTGTTGAGAAGGTGGCTTGTATTGGGACCGGACAGGGAATAGACGCAATCGTTGCGTCACACGTTTTTCGTCCAGAAACAATTTATGCGACTGATATTGTTAAAGAAATCCTAGAGCCAGTTAAGAAGAATATAGAAGGGAACATCGAATCACAATATAGGCCCAAGAATATATTTTATCTTGCAGGTAAGGATTGCGAGCCGCTACCAGAAAAAGTAGATTTGATATTCTTTAGTCCGCCTCCTTTGATGGCCTACAACCATTCATCATTAAACGAAGGAATTGTAAGGACGACCATTATTGAGGCCGAGCCATATCTCAACATCACAGACGACTCTAAAGATATACGCCTTAAATGGTCTACACTTCCTCAATATCAATTCCTGTTATCTGCCAAAGAGAAACTTAACAGAGATGGGCTCGTCCTTACGTTGTACACTGGCCGCATTCCATTTGAAGCTACC
Source organism: uncultured Candidatus Saccharibacteria bacterium (assembly GCA_964363455.1). Lineage (GTDB taxonomy): Bacteria > Patescibacteriota > Minisyncoccia > UBA6257 > 2-01-FULL-56-20 > VMFW01. Next base: position 11,917 of record CAYIIM010000022.1, on the reverse strand, counting down.
GAAGCAGCTTTTAGTAGCGCCGGGTTTTCAATTAAAGTCCGCTATCAAGTTATCAAAAAACAAACTGACCCTCAGTTCTTGAAAGAGTACGCTACTTACGAAAAAGAAATATTAGTAAATGATACTTTTGATTTTTTTGATTACTACAAAACGAAAAAAATAATGAAAAGCAAAGGTTTCGATATACCCGGAATAATAACTGGCCATAGCGACATTTCGTTAAAAAATCTTTTGAAAGAAGCCAAGATTAGCGCGCAGCAAGCGTATCAAATATCAAGCGAAGGCAAAGAAGTTGCTCATATTGGTTACGCCCTAGAAGGTAGGCCGAACACTTTGTAAAGTCGCTATGACATGTCATAGTAACTAAAAATGAAATCTGAAACCAGAAATTGTCAGAATTGCCAAAAAGATTTTACAATCGAACCCGACGATTTTACGTTTTACGAAAAAATCCAAGTCCCGCCGCCAACCTGGTGTCCAAAGTGCCGCATCATCCGCCGAATGTCCTGGCGAAATTCTTGGCACCTCTACAAGCGCCCCGAAGCCCTAAGCGGAGAAATAATTTTCTCTGCTTTCCCTCCTGAGTCCCCTGTAAAAATATACGATCGTGACTATTGGTGGTCAGACGCTTGGGATCCAACCGAATACGCCAAAGACATTGATTGGAGTAAACCTTTCTTTGATCAGTTAAAAGAGTTAACAAAAGAAGTTCCGTTTGCCGCCCACTCAACTGTCAGCAATATTAACTGCGACTACTGCACTAACGCCTCCTGGATAAAAAACTGCTACTTCACAAGAGCCGCAAGTCATACCGAGGATTCCGCCTACCTCATCTGGGATAATGGTTCCAAATCTTGTCTCGATAGCCACATGACAGAAAAGTGCGAATTAAGCTACGGCAATGTCAATGCCATCCGATGCTATAAGACTGTTTCCTCGGTTAACTGCGAAGATTGCCAAAATATTATTCTCTCGAAAGATTGTGTTGGCTGCTCAAACTGCGTGGGCTGTATCGGTTTAAGAAATAAAAACTATCACATCTTTAACATTCCCTACTCAAAAGAAGATTACGAAAAGAAAATTCAAGAGTTAAGTCTTGGCTCCTGGCAGTCTTATCAAAATCTGCGCAAACAAACCACTGAGTTTTGGTTAAAATTCCCTGTGAAATATTTACAAGGAGTTCAAAACTCAAATGTTAGCGGGGATTATATTTACAATTCTAAAAACGTTCAACATTCTTACCGTGTTTCCAACACTGAAGACTCTAAGTATTGCATGAATCTCCTTGATGGACCCATTAAAGATTGCTACGACTACGCCAACTGGGGTGCCGGCTCCGAGCTAATCTACGACAGCCTTGTTTGCGGTAATCAAACCTATAATCTCAAGTTCTGTTGGAACTGCCACACCAGCACCAAAAATACTGAGTATTCCCTTTGGTATCACAGTTCATCTGATCTTTTTGGCTGTGTCGGACTAAAGAAAAAGCAGTACTGTATTTTAAACAAGCAGTACTCTAAGGAAGAATATGAAAAGCTAATCCCTCAACTCAAAAAGCATATGACTAATATGCCCTACGTGGACAAAATGGGTCGCATCTATGCCTACGGAGAATTCTTCCCAAGTGAAATGTCTCCGTTTCCCTACAATGTTTCTGAGGCTCACGAATTTTTTCCCAAAACTAAAGCCGAAGCTCAAGCTGAGAATTTGATGTGGAAAGAAGAAGAGAAAAGAAGTTACAACATCACCCTAAAATCCGACGATCTAACCGACAATATCAACGACACCAAAGACAACATCTTAAATGAAACTATTGAGTGCGAACACGCAGGTAATTGTTCCGACGAGTGCACTTCCGCTTTCAAAATAATTTCTCAAGAACTTCAATTCCTGAAACGCCTCGGTATTCCTCTCCCGCGTCTTTGTCCAAATTGTCGCCATTATGAAAGATTAACTCATAGAAACCTCCCTGAGTTCTATCAAAGACAATGTCAGTGCGAAGGAAAAACTGGGAAAACTTACCAAAACACCGCCACTCATTTCCACAGTGAAGATAAATGCCCCAACGAATTTGAAACCAGCTACGCTCCCGACCGCCCCGAAATCGTTTACTGCGAGCAGTGCTACCAATCCGAAGTGGCCTAACATTCTCACATTCTCAAGAATGTGAGAATGTTGTGTTTGAGAGTTTCCGTAATCCAGTTTGACACACCCGCTCAATAAGATTATTTTTTACTCAGTACAAATCACTGGAATCTATAAACTACTCATAAGGAGGGGGTTGCCGTGTCGGAACACTTGGAAGACGATTTAGATGAATTTGAAGTCGTTCGCCGATGTGAAAGATGTCAAAGCCGAACATATCGGATGATTCGGTTTTTCGCAAGGATTTGGTATGCCCCGTGGCTTCGAGATCTCACTCAGCCGAAGGAAATTATGATTCCCGTCTGTGCTGACTGCCAAAGACTCGGGCTCTTGCCTTGGGTCGACATCACCAATTGCACCGCCATCAACTGGTTACCTGCCTCCGAAGTCATCGCTCCAAACACCGAAGTTGTCTACGTCTGAGTCCGACTTTCCAGGCCCCTGCCTCAAAAACGCCCGCTGCTACTCACCGCACCGGGCGCCTTCTTTTTTTGTGCCCCCAGTCTTTCGAATTTTATTTTTTTAAAAACACAACATACTCAACTAACTTGCGATCGTCGGATAGTTGAGTATGATAAATACATATGCAAACAGTCATAATATGAGAGGGGATATCACTAAGAAAATACTCGAAATTATTTCAGAAGGAGCAATCGCCACTAGCGATATTATTTTAGCGATTTTAGAATCTGGTTACGGCGCCTCTTATTCCCGCCTTCATAGCAATATCACACAAAGAGAAACTGCAAGGACTTATAGAAAAATTCGTCAAGAGGAAAAACAAAAATTCTACAGTTTGCTTTCTAAATTCAAATCCGAAGGTCTCATAAATTCAAAAAAAGAAAAATGGTCAGTCACAAACAAAGGAAAGATCAAAATACAAGAATTAGCCAATCAAACCTTCATAGTTAGATTTCCTCCCCGCTACTACTCAATAGAAAAAGATGGGAAAGTTAGAATAGTGATTTTTGACATACCAGAACAAGATAAGAAAAAAAGAGAATGGCTAAGATCCGTCTTGGTCAGCTTAGACTATTCTCTGCTCCAAAAAAGTGTTTGGATTGGGAAGACTAAAATACCTGAAAAACTTATGGAAGACATCAGAGATCTTAAACTTTTAAAATTCATCCATATTTTTACAATCGAGAAGTCGGGAAGTATCAATTTCTAGCAATAATATTTTAGAAGTTTATGATTAATAAAAAGCCTTCCTGTTGAAGTTAAACACTTATGAGGGGGTATAAGTGCTCAACTAACTTGCGATCGCAGAATAGTTGAGCACTTGATAAATTCTTAATCTATAGGCAATATAAAGATAATAATGCCCCCTTTTAAAAAGCTCCTTCTCCCCGGCTTTTTAGTGCTTATCCTAGCTACCCCAAGTCTAAGTCCTGTCCTTGGAGCTCTTTCCTTGTCCTTTGAGGAGCAATCTACTCCAATCGAGATCGTTCCAGAAACCACTGATCCAATCAATTTAGATCAAGAAAGCCTTACTATCCTCCCCGTTCAAAACGAAGAAACTGAGACTCTAGTCGGTGAAAATCCAACCGAGACCACCGGATCTCCAACTCCCACCGAAATTGAAACCCCAACCGAGCCACTCGTAGAAACCGTAGCTGAAGAATCCCTAATCGCCGAATCTGAAGTTGTCACCCCTATCGCCGTCTTTGATCCCAACACCTCCAAGCTTGATCTCGCCAACTTTTCTAAAAAACTTTCCCAAATCGCCGACAAATCCGGCGATTTTTCCGTTTCGAGTCTTGAACAAGATTTTCAAAAAATCCAAACCAATCTTTCTGCCTTGCGTCAAAGTCTGGAAAGTAAAAATATCGCCCCCACTATCCTCGCTCGCCTCGACGCATTTCAAAACCAATACGAAAGCGAAGTTAGCCCTATTTTAGAAAAAATTCGATCGGGCAACGACGCCAGTGAAGAAATTAAAAAGTTTCTAGAAGAACCCGAAGTCAAAATCGAAAATCCCGCTCCGTTTCGCGCCACGGTTTTCAAAGGCGAAATCAAAAAAGTTAGCGCTTCCGAATTTCCCAAAACCGCGCTTGAAGCCGAAGGTGATCTTATTAAGGATCTGATTAGCTCCGCAACTCTAAAAGCTAAAAGTATTTTTAACCCAGAACCCGAAACTTCTAACCCCCAACCCCTCACATCCAACGATTCAATTTTGACCTCCGACACCCAACCTCAAACATCCAACACTTCTAGTCCCTCCGACCTCGAAGAATCCGAAGAAATCCAATTTACCGAAAATCTTAAAAACCTCGCCGTCTCGCTCCAAAACGACCCACTTACAATCTTCAATTACGTCGCAAACAACATTAACTACATTCCATATTTCGGTTCCAAAAAAGGCGCTGATTCCACTTTGCTTGAAAAACACGGCAACGATTTCGACCAAGCCTCGCTTCTAATCGGACTCTTAAGAGTAGGGGACGCTAACGGTCAAAACAAAATTCCCTCCCGCTACAAACAAGCCACTGTTAAGTTGAGTGTGGGTGAAGTGATGGACTTGCTCGGCGTCGAAGACGCAATCGTTGCCGCCACGATTTTTGAAAAAACCGACGTGCCTTATGTTTTATACGTCGATCAAAACCAAACCCCGCTTTTCTTTGTTGTCGAAATAACCTACGTTGAAGCCTATATTGATTACGATTACACCCGCGGTGTCGTCCAAGGCAACCCCGGCGCCCAAAAAAGATGGATCCCGCTCGTTCCTTTCTTAGCTAAGTTTTATAAGAGCCAGCATTTAAATGCGCTGAGCGAAATGAACTTCAACGCCGAAACTTTTTTTGATAATTATTTAAACGGAAATTATGGCGCCCAAGAACCAATCGAAGCGCTCAAGTCCGACATCCAAACTTTTCTCGCCAGCGACCCCGATCTTTCCCTCGAAGACACCTACGTCCAAACTTACCGGAGCGAAGAAGACATTGAATTCCTGCCCCTCACGCTTCCATTCGAAGTTGTGAGTAGCTTCAGCGCCTTTAGCGTCGCGCCCGAAAATTTAAAACACCGCCTTGAATTTCAAATTTTATCTCAAGATGAATCCCAAGAATTTTTAACCTACACCCCAAGCGTTTCTAGTCTTGCAAATCAAGAAATCACTTTAGAATACAATCCCGCCACCCCTGAAGATGGAATTACTATCGCGAGCTTCCCAACCATTTACGACGTCGTCCCGCTCTCCTTAGTCAACGTTCGTCCCGTTATCAAAATCAACGGCGTGCCCTTTGGCATCGATCCGGTTGGCAATACTTCGAGTCTTGGACGAGAAAATAAATTAAAAATTATTTTCAAATCTCCCAAAAAAGAAATCGGCGGCTCGGTTAGTGAAAAAATTGTCGGCACCATTGAAAAAACTGCCATCGCTGGCAATACCGAAGGCATTTCGATAAATACTGATTACATTGCTCCGCCCGAAATTCGTCCGAGTGCCGACACTCAAACTATCTCCGCCGTCGCCAGTCAAAAACTCTGGAAAACCGCTCAAAACTTTCTCTATCGACTTCAATCTAGCCACGACGAACTCGCCCGCCTAACCGGCGGCCGATTCACCAACGCCGCCACCCGTGCCATTGTTTTTAACGGCGTCGCCGTCAATTATCAATCCGGCGAGCCCTACTCCTTCGACTGGCAAGGTCTCCGCATCGACGCCTCCTCTGTCGTTAATTATTATTCGCATTTTTCCCAAGACCCCGAACTTCACCAAAAAGAATTTATGTATCTCTTCGGTCTTCAAGCCTCGCTCGATGAAGCCGACATCTTCGAAGACGATTATCAAGTCGAATCCATCTCCACCACCAAAGGTCTAAAATTAATTAACCAAAATCAAATTCCCGGCGTTCAGGTGAAAAAAATCACGAGCGCCAACGAAAGCGAAATCAATTCACTAGCCATTTCTGAATCGACCAAAACCAAACTCCGCGACGCCGTCCATCAAGACCACGTCGTCTACGTCCCTAATGCTCAATTCACCTACGAATCCTGGACCGGTTTAGTTTACATCGACATCGATCCCGACACCGGCTTTGGATCCTATATCATTGGCGAAGGCCTCAACGGGGGATACACTGTCGAGCAATGGCCGGACGGGCTAAGGAACTTCCTTATTTCCGGAGTCAGCAACCTCACCTCAACAATTATCTGGCCGGCCGAAGGAAGCGAAATAATAAAAGGTCATTCTATATACTGGAACGCTCGATACGACGGAACTGTTCCAGTTCTTGGTATTCCAGTAAGCTGGGTTGAAACGGGTAGTATAGATACTAAAAACTGGAATCCCGGTCCCATTACTCTCTGGAGTGGATATGGAACAAACGCGAGTGTAGATATTATCGTCTCTGGGTTAACTCAAGCTGAGAACCTTGATTGCGTTGCAAGTCTTGAAGGTCGCACGCTACCCGCGACGTCTGGTGGAATCGGGAAGGAAATGCATTTACCCCTAAGAATAAATAAAGCCTCTGGTTCCTATAGAACGCGTTGGTATGGGAAGGTACAATATAACGATCAAGATAATATTTACACTCACCCAAACGCCCACGATTTTTTCACGGAACTTTTTGGAAGCCTTATGACAGTTAACAATAACAACAATCCATGGATAGACTCGACCATAACTAGCACGGATCATTATTGGGACATGTCCATAACTTTCGGAGCTTTCGTCAAGCCAGCTTTAAACGAAGACCACGAAAGATATTATATGAATATGAGATGGAGTTATGGAGGAACTAAAGACTGGTGGTTTGGCAAGAAAGTTTGGATAAAAAATCCTGTTACTAATAAAGCAGTTGTTGCTGGAATACTAGAATGGGGGCCAGCAACCAGTACGGGTAGATTTGCCGGGGCTTCTCCAGAAGCCATGTACGCCATTGGCGCAAATAACGACGATAATCTTCAGTATTGCTGGGTTGCTGATCAAAATGTTGCCTATGGGAGCGTTGTTAATTACTAAAACTCAAATGAAAAAAAATTCAATAAAATTATTATTTACTGTGATAGTTGTGGTTTTTGTGGGATTTGTTTTGTTTTATAAAAATATTGGCACCGAAACCAACACAACACTTATTGAAGCCTTGTCTAGAATCTTTCCAGGGTCAAAAGTCATCCCGCAGGGAAGTTCACACCACTTTAAAGTTAACTCGAAAGATTATTTTGCGAAAATTTTTAAAAATAACAATCGAGACATCGTAGTTACTGTTGAAAACAACAACCACAGTAGTGTTTATAGCTTTTACGGTGGGTTAGTAAATCCCGAAAAGCTTATAGATGTTAATTCAATTCCAGTTTCTAGTGAAGGTGACTTTGACAAAGGATTTTTTCAAAAAGACATTACAGGCGATGGTATTGATGAAATTTTTGTCACTTTTGAATCAACGAGTAAAAGCTTAAATGGATATACGATTCTGCATTGGGCTGGCGACAAGCTAGTAAACCTTCTCGGTGACAACGCAATCCTTCATTTTGATGAAATCAGCTATAAGGATGGTTTAGTCGCCATTACAGAACACGACCTCGATGTTCGAAGTCTGTTAATTTATCAACTCGATGGGAGTTCACTTATTCCTGTTCGGGCCATTACGTTTAAACTTACTGATCGTACAAAAGGAGATGAGTATGAAGTGATTAAAACAATAAAAGATGGAAGTAGTCAGATAATAGACCGAAAAAAAGGGAACATCTGGACCGATAGTTTTGATCCCTATGAATAAGCCCAATGACCCCAATCCATAAAAAATTCTTCACCGCCGCCATTCTCCTAATTCTAAGTGCTCAAATCGCCAGCGCCGCTTTGACGTTCAACTTTGAACCACTCGAACCAACGCCAACCCTCGAACCCACTATCACTATCAAAAAAGTTCTTGATCCAATCACTCAACAAGAAGTTCTAATCGAAACCAAAAAAATTCCCGCCGACTCCGCCAAAATTTCCCAATCAGAAAAATCTGAAGATCAAACCGATACATTCGCGGAAGGGGAGGCCATCACCGCCAAAATCACTATCCAAGAAATTAAAAATAAAACCTCCAACGAGCCAACCAATAAAATCGCCTCCGCCCTTGCCGAACCGATCATTACCGGCCTGAATTTTTTAAACTCCAACCAAAACTCCGACGGCTCTTTCGGCGTCAATTCGAAAACCAAATTCATCGACACCTCTGCCGTCGCTCAACTCTTAAACCAACTCAATCAAGAAGTCGCCGCCGTTGATCAACCTCTTGTGGATTCTCTTCTCCCTGAAACTAACGAATGGATTGGATTTACTTTCCCCGAAAACAACGACTACCTCGCCCAAAAAATTTCCATTCTAAACCAAGCTAGTGAAGATACCTCAAACTCCCTCGACTACCTCGCCAGCCAAATCAACGAAACCGACCTCGGCTTTGGCTTCAAGAAAAAATTTGCCTCCGATGTCGTGTCGACCGCCCAAGTTCTAAAAATCATCGCCGAAACCAAATACCAAGACCCGGGTTCCGACCCCGACTATACCGCCAAAGGCGCCTTGATGTATCTGCTCAATTCCCAAAACTCCAACGGCGGCTGGCCGGAATTAAAAGGCGAAAGTCAAAGTTCTCTTTACGTCACCAACCTTGTTCTCCTCGCCCTTTATCCTTACCGCAACACGGTGATCGTTGGTCTCGCCGGTGGCGACACAATCATCCCGACTAAAATAAATCTTGGTTTTAATTACCTCAAAAATTACCAATACACTTTCAACGGCTCTTGGCAGGATGATTTGCTCTGGTCCGCTCTTTCATATGAAAACTTTCTACTCTATGGCCGCCTCCCATTAGAAAATCAAAAAGCCATTGACTATTTAAAAAATCAACAAGCCGCTGACGGCAGTTTCGCCTCCGGCAATTTTTTCAAAACTGCCAAGACTCTTCAAACCCTTGCCAAACCCGATGTTGTCGTCACTGATATCCAAAATCCACTCTCCGTTCCCAATCCCGAAGCTGTTATCTGGGCCACCGTTCGCGATAACGGCTACACAAATACCGAGCCGATTAATCTATCCGCCTCTCCCGCCGCTTTCCACTTGTTTGTCGACAATCAGGAAGCCGTTTTAGATTTCACTGGGCTTCCACCAAATCTCGTCCTCGAACCCAGCTCAGAAATTATTTTCCAAATCGAATTTTCCAAACCGCTTTTCGGTCAGCACAGCATTAAATTTAAAACTGATTATTCGAATCCTGAATTTATCAAAACCAACAACGAACTCACCCGCCCTATCGCCTTCGACTCGCCTCAATTTTCCGGCCCCCAACCCCCAACTTGGATCGGCGCCTTTTCGGACGCGAGCGCTGGCGACATCACTTTACGGTGGCAGCAATCCATCGATCCCTTGCGGCATCACTATGCCATTTTCGCCGCGACTGCGAGCGGCGGCTACGCTCATGACTCGCCCCTTTACGTTTTTGGACCCGGCAACTACGCTGGTATCACCTTCACCTTAGAATCTATCTATTACAACCAAAATATTTATTTCACCATCGTTTCTTATGATGCAAACGGCAACCGCGGCAACTACTCCCTCGAAACTTACGCCCAACCTTATTCCAACGCCGGGAGTTACCAGGGTACGCTTTCTGGGCGAACCTATAACTTTATCACCAATCAAAACCTACCTAATACCGAAATTGACTTCTTCTTGATCAATGACTGGTTCTCCGATGGCAATGGCAACTACTCCGTCAATTTCTATCCCGGATTTTATTTAGTTTCCCTTTACAAATCCGGGTTTCAAATCCCGTTGCAATTTCCCGAAATAAAACCCCAAGTTGCTTCCAATTTAGATTTTGGTATGGCGCCACTCTGGGATGGCGACCCGCCTTCCCCCGTTTCTAATCTCCACGGCACCTCTGGCGACGGCCAGGTTTTAATCGAATGGAATCCATACTCAGCTCCCTCCGACTTCCGGTATTTTAAAGTTTACCGCCATACCCAAAATTTCTCTTATCCTGATTCCAACTCCACTTTACTCGCTACCATCACCAACTCCTCTGCTACCTCTTTCCTAGATGAAACAATTTCAAACGGCATCAATTATTACTACGCTGTTGCGCCCGAAGATTTAAGTGGTGCCACTCCATCCGTTTCTTCTATCGGTGCCTTCAAAGGCAACTCCCGTCCGTTAATTTCCAACCTCTCCGCCACTCAAGATGGCTCAAACGTAAATCTTTTCTACAATCTTTCTGATCTTGAAAATGACCTCACTTACGTCGCCTTTGAATACTGGAACGGTTCCAGTTGGGTAGATGTAAATCAAGGGAGCGGTGAAGGCGCTCTCACGCCAGGCCCTGACAAGATTGGTCTCTGGAATGCGAAAAGTGAAATTCCCAACTTTAACAACCAAACCAAAATCCGAATCAAAACCTGGAACAACAATTATTTCTTCGACGCAATTTATTTTGAATCTCCGTTTTTTAATCTCGATACCCAAAATCCCGCCACCCCAACCATAAATCCCTATCCCGCCAAAACCGCTATCTTCAATCGCGCCTTTGCTGGCACCAAAGAATCCAACTCCTCGCTTAGCGTCAACGGCGAAGAAAAAGTTCCTATTGACTCCAATACAACCTGGACTTTTGAAACCGATCTCGCCACCGGGGCGAATCTGTTTGTGCTCAAAAGTTTGGACGATCAAACCAACGAAAGCTCGCCCGCCGAAGTCAGTATCACCTACGATCCCAACTACTTTATCTGCGGCGACTTAGACGGCAACGAAGTGATCAATATTTTAGACGTCACCAAGCTTGTTGACGTCGCTTTCCGCGGCGGCAACCCACCCACCAACTTTAACCGAGGGGATATCAACGCCGACGGCAAGTACGACATCTTCGACGTCACTCTACTCATCAACCACGCCTTCCGCGGTGCCCCCGCCCCGACGGCCTGCCTCGGCAGTGGTTAATTTTGACTCTATCTAATTACTAAACTAGAATAATCCTATGCCAGCTATCGCAACTAAAAGAAAGACCGGCACAAAAAATCTCCGCGCTCTCATCTTTGAAGCCGCCCAAGAAATTTTAAGCGATCCGGATTTTGCTTTAGAGTTGAGTGACTCGGTTAAAAAAAGACTAAAAGTTTCAAGAACGAAATCCAAAACTAAATCCCTGTCTGAAATAAAAAAGAAGTATTTTTAAGTATGACTGCCTGGTCAGTCGAGTTTTTGATTAACGCTGAAAAAGATCTTGTAAAAATAGAAAAAAGCGATCGGCGCAGAATTATTGAAAAGATCGAATGGCTAGCCAAGAATTTTAACTCTGTCTTTCCAATCAACCTCAAAGGAGAATTTAGGGATTTTTATAAATTAAGAGTCGGAGATTGGAGGGTTTTTTACAAAGCTGACTGGACCAAGAGTATTATTTATATTTGCATCATCGAACGCAGAGATAGAGCCTACAAAACCAAATGAGCCCCGAAATTGAAAAACTTTCCGAGTTCGATAACCACGAACTCGTTTCCTATTTTCACGATGCCAAAACTGGTCTTCGCGGTTATATCGCGATCCACAATACCAACCTTGGCCCATCAGCCGGCGGCACACGTTATTGGGCGTATAAAAGCAAAGAAGATGCCTTAAAAGACGCTCTCCGACTTTCAAAAGCGATGACTTACAAATGTGCTCTTGCCGGCGTACCCTACGGTGGCGCCAAGGCTGTCATCATTGCTGATCCCAAAAAACCCAAAACTAAAGAATTCCTAAAAGAATACGCCCGTCAAATAAATCTTTTAAACGGCAACTACATCACCGGCG
>CAYIIM010000021.1:0-15926 GCA_964363455.1 uncultured Candidatus Saccharibacteria bacterium | reverse complement strand
CAATCTCAAAAACCTTTTGGTTCAAAATTTCCCTTTTCCTATCCATAGCGGGAGTATATAAAAAATTGCCGGATTCCGTCAAATTTAAGGGAACACTTATCCCGAGTGAGTCTTCGACGAGGGACTACATCAATACTCCCCCTTCCTACTCCTCAGATACTTCTCCGCCTTTCGAAATTCTTCCAGCGTCCCGCAATCCAAATACTCGCCCTCAAACTCCAAACCAAAAATCTTTTCTTTTTCCTGGAGCGCCAAATCAAACGCATCGGTAAGTTTGAAGCAATCATTCGTAAGCTCGCCCTTATATCGATCCTCCAAAAACTTCTCCAACCTCATAATCTCCGGAGTCAAAACGTACGCTCCAATCAAAACTAAATTCGACGGCGCCTCTTCGAGTCTGGGCTTCTCAATAATTTTCGAAATCCTCCAAACTCCCCCTTTATTCAAAACTTTTTTAACCGCCGCCACTCCAAATCGGCTCACCAATCTCTTTGGGATCTTTCTTAGGGTCAGAATCGAAGAATTAGTTTCTTGATAATTTTTAATCAGGTTCGGCAAAACCGGTTTCCTACTTACCAAAATGTCGTCCGCAAACCTAACCGCAAACGGCTCTTTTAAAACAAAACTTCCAGCCAGTAAAAGCACGTGCCCCGTCCCAAGCGGCCTCTTCTGGTTTTTCAAAACAAATCTTAAATTCGGAAATTTCTGCTTTGCTTTTTTAACATAAACTTCAAAATCTTTTTTTTGTTTTGGATTAATCACCAAAATCGCCTCGTCAATGGTTGTTCCGCGAGTTTCTTCAAGGACATAGTCCAAAAGTGGCTTTCCATTTGCTTTCACAAGCGCCTTCGGCGTCTTCAAAGTCAGTGGCTGCAACCGCTTGCCCAAACCCGCCACCGGCAAAACCAATTTCGTGATTTTCTTCATCAAGTTATTCGCGTTGTTACCTCCCTCTTAACCCTCTTTATGTTCCACGTTTCACGCTCCATGTTTCATGTTTAGAGCGTCCACCCATTACTCGCCAAAGCCAACACAAACGCCACAAATGCTAAGGAAAAATTCCCCAAAATCCGCCTCCGGGATAGCCGTTGGCTTAAATACGCCAAATTGAGCTCCGAAAAAACAAACGAAGTGATGAAAAGAAGGGCCGTTTTATAAACCAAACTCAAGGGCAGCATAAAAAGCACCCAAGAGAGTTGCCACAAAACAAACGTTGAGAAGAAAAGGTAAATCAGCCCGTGCGGTCCCCTCTCGATCTGCTCGCTCCCAAGCGAATCATTATAATCCGTCAAATTTTTTAGCAACAAAAAGAAGACTAGAAAAACCGCCAAAGACCACAAAACCATACTCACCCCCCAGTTCTCAAACCTCGAAAAGAAAACTAGAAAGAGCAGAAAAGAAACAAAAAGCACTGCCACCTCAAAACCGTGCCGCCGCCCGACAAAAATCAAATCCTTCACGCCCAGAATAATAAAGAAAAAAATTCCCACCAAAAGCGCCATTCCCAAACTCCGCTCAAAAAATAAGTGCGACGTCAAAACCAAAAATGTCGTAAATGGCACAATAAACTTCATCGGCTGATAAAAAGGCCGAAAGTAGAAATAAAAAGCCACCACCAAAAAAATCCCAAACGGCAAAAAATACCAGGCCAACCCCGAAATCACCGCCTTAACGGCTAAAGACCAGGGAATTTGCCTTGAAATTGACTTTAACTTTTCCACCATCTTTTAATTCTCCTTTAATGATCTGGTCGGCCAACTTGTCCAAAATCACTTTTTGAATCAACCGTTTAAGTGGTCGCGCCCCAAACTCCGCGCTAAAACCTTCTTTTGCCAAATACTGTCTGGCCGCATTATCAATCGCGATTTTAATTTTATGCTTCTCGAGCCTCTTCTCGATAAGTCCCAGCTGAATATCCACAATTTTCTCAATGTCACTAATCTTAAGCGGATCAAAAATCATTATTTCATCGATGCGATTTAAAAACTCAGGCCTAAAACTCTCCTTGAGCGACTTCATCACCTTCTCATTATAATTTTCTCCCTCACTCTTAATCTTCTCCTCTTCTTCTCCGGAACCAAAGCCCAAAGTCGCCATCGCCCGCAAGTATTGGCTCCCAACATTCGAAGTCATAATAATGATCGAATTTTTAAAGTTCACAAACTTGCCCTTGCTATCCGTAAGCCGTCCATCATCAAGGATCTGTAAGAGGATATTAAAAACTTCCGGATGCGCTTTTTCGATCTCATCAAAAAGAATCAAACTATAAGGCTTATGCCTAATCGCTTCTGTTAATTGCCCTCCCTCTTCATAACCCACATAACCCGGCGGTGAGCCAATCAGCCGCGCCGTCGCGTGTCGCTCCATATACTCTGACATATCAAAACGCAAAAGGGCTTTATCATCATTAAACATAAACTCCGCCAAAGCTCGCGCGAGCTCCGTTTTTCCTACTCCCGTCGGCCCTAAAAACATAAACGATCCCAAAGGCCGATTTTCATCCGAAAGCCCCGCTCTGGCTCTCCGCAAAGCATTCGCCACCGCGCTAATTGCCGGGGCTTGACCCACCACTCTTCTCCCTAGATCTTCCTCTATCTTAGTCAGCTTCTCGGTTTCGGTTTCAAGCATTCGAGTCAAAGGAATTCCCGTCCAACTCGAAACAATCGCCGCCACGTCTTCCTTGTCCACGGAATCCTTCAAAAACTTTTCCTCTTTGCCAGCTACAATCTTTTTCGGCTTCTTCTCCGTCTCGGTAAAATGTTCTTTTTCAAAAGATTCAAAATCTCTCTGCGCCTGCGGCAAATCTCCATAAATTATCTGCGCCACTTTTTCCAAATCCCCCGCCCGCTCCGCCAACTCGGCTTCGCGTTTGAAATTATCCACTCGCCGCCTCAAATCATGCAAAGTTTCAAAAACTATTTTTTCTTTCTCCCACTTATCTGAAAGCTTGCCGTTATCTTGTTTTAACTTTTTTAGTTCTTTTTCAATTTCTTTCAATCGCGGAATGCCCTTCGCCCCCTCTTTACTCAAAGCCTGTTTTTCAACTTCCAGTTTCATAATTCCCTGCCGCACCCGATCAATCTCCTTCGGTAAACTCTCCGACTCCAATCTTCGCGCCGCCGCCGCCTCATCAATCAAGTCCACCGCCTTATCCGGCAAAAACCGATCTGCAATATATCGAGCGGACAAATTTACCGCTTCAATAATCGCCTCATCGCTAATCCGAAGTCCGTGATGAATCTCATATTTTTCTTTGAGCCCTCGCAAAATCGAAATACTATCTTCCACGCTCGGCTCATCCACCATAATCGGTTGGAATCGTCTCTCAAGCGCCGGATCTTTTTCGATGTATCGCTGATACTCCCGAATCGTCGTTGCCCCCACCGTATGAAGTTCGCCCCGAGCTAAAGCTGGTTTGAGTAAATTCGAAGCATCCACCGCCCCCTCGGCCGCTCCCGCTCCCACAATCGTGTGAATCTCGTCGATAAATAAAATAATCTTGCCCGCCTCATTTTTGACTTCCTTTATAAAAGCCTTTAATCGATCTTCAAATTCCCCCCTAAATTTCGTCCCCGCAATCAAGGCTCCAATGTCGAGCATCACAATTTGCTTGTTTTTCAAAGGCTCTGGAACGTTTCCGCTTACAATTCGTTGCGCCAAACCCTCCACGATTGCGGTCTTTCCCACTCCCGGCTCCCCAATCAAAACGGGGTTGTTTTTCGTTCTTCGGCTCAAAACCTGAATCACTCTTCGCAATTCCTCTTCTCGCCCAATCACCGGATCCAACTCTCCTGCCTTGGCTTTATCGGTAATATTAATCGCATATTTTTCCAAAACCTGAAACTTCGCCTCCGGCGTTTCGTCCGTAATCCTCACCGATCCGCGCAACTGATTCAAAGTTCGAAGCGCTGTCTCTCGCTTCATTCCAAACTGTTGCAAAATTAACTGCGCCGGCGAAGCAATATCCAAAATCGCCAATAGCAAATGTTCGCAAGAAATAAATTCATCTTTCTGACTCGCCGCCACCTTTGCCGCTTGATCCAGTATCTGCATCAACTCCTGCGAAAGATAAAGCTGGCTAATATTTGACCCGCTCACCAACTTGGGCAATTTTTCCAGTTCGCCTTCAATCTGTTGGTGCATCTTTTCCAAATTCACACCAGAACGAAGCAAAATCGGCTGAACCAAAGACTGCTGGTCGTCGAGTAGACTCGAAAGCAAATGAAGCGCCTTAAGTTCGCCGTGGCTCCGCTTAGCCGCCAGTTCCTGTGCATTTTGAAGCGCCTCTTGAGCTTTGATTGTAAACCGATGAAAGTTTGGCATACCCCGTAGGAAATTAAATATTTTCTGTTAAATAATACTCCAGACCTTTTTATACAACCCTCGTTCTTTTGATCCACTCCTCTACGCCCCAGCTCGAAAATATTTATATTTTCTCGCTATTTCCTCCGGGGCATAAATTTTTAATAGCTCCATTATAGTAAGCCTATTATTCTCTTTAATTATATCACGCCTGTCAATTAGCGACTCAAAAAACATCATCTACTTTAGTATACGCTTTGATACAAGCACTGTAACCGTAAAATCTAAAATAAACTCGCCTGATCCGTCATTACTCGCACCTCCACGTCCGCCATCTCCCCAGTTTTTTTGTCCGGTATCAAAAACCGCCCCTTGTTTCTATATATATCGTAAAGTTCCTTCGTCAGCCGCACATCCTCCAGACAGTACTTCTTTAATTCCTCAATCCTCCCTTCTCTATATAGTTCAATCGCCTCCGCCCCCGTTCCCGTCTTAGCCGATCCTAAATTCGCCTCTGCTAAGCGACTTAAACTAATCCGACTCCCGGTCGCCATCTCAGTCTCTTCAAGCAAATCTACTCGCTCCATCTTCCACAAATCCAAATCCCGCGTGGCCGGATTCGCCTGAAAATGCGAGTGCAAAACCGGCACATCATATCGGTTACTACTAAACCCAACAATCTTACCCGCTCCCCTGAAAAGCTCACCCAAGCTTTCCATCTCATCTTCGTCGTAGCAAAAATACTTGTCCTGCAAATACGAATACACTCCCACCACCGAAATTTTAAGCGCGTCAAAATTGTTCCAACCCACCTCCGGATCGGTAAAAAAATTTTTGGTTTCGATATCAAAAACTAGAATGTCCATAGTTATATAAATTTCTAATTATACTAATTGCCCTAATTAACCTAAATAAATCCCAATTTCCAAAATCCGAATCCTACTTGGTGCTTCCTTAGAATAATTAGAGTAATTAGGTTAATTAGAATAATTTTTTAGACGTGTCTGTCCGCCACGTTTGAAGCCGCGTAACTCGACGGCTTGGTCTTCGGTTCAAAATTATAAGCTCGAATCATCCCCACCACTTCTTGAATCATCGCCTTAGTTTCACCATTCTCTCCAATGTCCGCGTGAATCTCAAAATCAAAATCCACCTCACTCATCTTCTTCAATTCTCTTAAAACCTCCTGAGCGATTTCTAGCGACACCATCACCTCTCGAATAATCCTGTCCCGCAAAGTATGAAACTTTCCAAGTTCAAATCTTCGCCAAAAATACCGCCCGCCATTGCCCACTCGGTGGACCACGATCGCCGTCACAAAATCCGCCTCTGCATCCGCTAGTCTTTGAGAGTCCGTCCCAATCGTGATTTTATAACGCCGCTTATCATCCAGCTTCATAAAATTCACCACCTCACCTACCACCTGCGGGATGGAAAGTCTTAGCCCATATGAACTATTAAATAAAACCTGTCGCGTCATTGGATTAAGTTAACAGCTCTTCAAAAACTCGTCAATTAAAAAGGGCTCGTGAATTCTTCCTGAACTCATGAGCCCTTACGACGGCCTTAGGCCGCGTGCGCGCGGTGAGGTAGCGCAGCTGCATATGTTTCAACCCTCCCAGCCTCTACAACCCTAATAACGTGATTGACTACCGTGTCGACGTTGTCTTTTGGCTTTCTACATTCCCTTCGTAATGAATCAAGATCGGAAGCAACAGTGTCCCTTAGCCCCCAAAGTCGATTAATCACAAATTCGATGTCGCTTCTCTTAACTCTCCCTTGCCAACAAGCCACACCAAACATCCTCAGGGTTTCTTCAAGTAGAAGCATGTCTGCTTGACGAGTCACCTTCCTCACCCCCTTTCTATATGGGTTAGGATGTTTTTGGTTTCCACTAAACCCCTGCTTACCGACAGGCAAGCTAGCGGCTAGTGACTAAATTTCCACCCCCACCCTACTACCGTATAAAACGGTAGTCAACTAATAGACGTTACTACCAAAAAAGCATTTCAACCCCCCTGCTAGCACTTCTACTTCTTTAAACTTTTAATAAACCCCAACAATTCGTCCTTCTTAAGCACAAAAAGTTCGGGTGTGTTAGCTTCAATTGTCACCCTCAAAAGCGGCTCCGTATTCGACGCCCGCACATTCGCCCACCAATCTGGGTATTCAAAGGTAAGTCCATCCAGTCGGTCTTGCTTGGCATCTGCGTATCTTTTGGAAACCTCCTCAATCACCCCCGGAGCTGATAAACCTTCGAGCGAGAAATTGACTTCATCCCCTTTTGCGTACTTCTGGAACGACTCCATAATCTCCGAAAGTTTCTGACCCGACTCCGAAATCATCTGCAAAATAATTAAAAGAGCAATAAATCCCGAATCCGCAAATCCATTATCTCGAAAAGAATAATGCCCTGAAAGTTCACCGCCCATCACGCCGTTATTTTCCCTCATCGCATTCGCTACGTTTACAAACCCGACCGCCGCCCGAAGCGGCACTCCGCCCCACTCTTTTATTTTCTCCGGCACCATCCGCGAACAAATCACATTGTAAGCCACCCCCGCCCCCGGATTTTCTTCTAGCAATTTTTTTGCGAGTAAAAGCAAAGTCATATCCGCCCGAATAAATTCTCCTTTATCATCCACAAAAAATAACCGATCCGCATCTCCGTCAAAAATCACTCCAAGGTCCGCGCCAATCGCCAAAACTTTTTGGGTAATCTCTTCTTGGCTCTCCGGTATCAAAGGGTTCGACGGATGATTCGGAAAATTTCCATCCAACTCAAAAGAAAGCGGCGTCACATCAATCGGAAGATGCGGCGCAAGCATCGGAATTACTTTTCCGGCCATCCCGTTTCCCGCGTCCACCACTACTTTCAGCCGTTTGATTTTCGAAACATCCGCAAACTTTAATACGTGTTCGATATACTCCTTCCAAATATCTCTCTTCGTCGAAACTCCTTTAGTTTCCAAATCCGGAAATTCATTTTTCGAGAGAAAGTCCAAGATTTCCAAACCGCGAATCCACTCCATAGTGGACCCCGTACTGAAACTCGGATTTTCTTTTAGCGAAGCCTTTTGAGTTTCTGGTATCGGGGTTTTTTTCACCACCATCTTGAACCCGTTATATTCTTTCGGATTATGTGAGGCCGTAATCATCACCCCGCCGGAATAATCCAAAAAAGCCACCGCGAAGTAGACTGCCTCAACCGGCACTATTCCAATATCACAAACGTCCACTCCTGAATCATTTAAACCCTTTAAAACATTAGCGAAAAGCTCATTGCCACCAAGGCGCATATCTCGCCCCAAAATCACCGGCCCCTTGCCGATCATTTTTCCGAGCGCCCGTCCCGTCCAATACGCCGCCTCGCCGTTCAAATCCGCCGGGTAAATTCCCCGAATATCATAGTTTTTAAAAATCGCTTTATTGATCCCTGAAGTGTCCATGAAACTAATCTTAAGCCATCAGTTGTTTTTTTCCAATAAATATAAGAAAATGATAGCTATAATACGAATCTAACCTCTAAAAATGGGCAAAAAAGGCAAACGCCGAAAACAAGAAGAAAAGGAAGAGTCTGAAGACGAAGGCGACGGTTGGCTCAAACCCGAAACCAAACGCTCCATCTGGGGCATCGTTCTAATCGTTTTTGGCATCATTTTAATTCTCGCTAAAGCCGACAAAGCCGGACCAGTCGGCGAATTTCTCGCCAAAATTTTTGGCACTCTCCTCGGTTGGGGTTATTTGATTTTGCCTTTAAGCTTTCTTCTTGGTGGCGGCGCGCTCATCACCACTAATAAAAAACGCCCCTCTTGGATCGTCTTCACTGGTATGACCATGCTCATCCTCTCGGCCCTTGGTCTAATTCATATCTTCAAACCTGATGGTGGCGGCTGGCTTGGATTAGTCTTGGGTTCTCTTAAAATTCCCTTCGGCCAAATCGCTTCTTCTATTATTAACTTCGCCATTCTTATAATCTCCGTCCTTGTCGTCTTAAATGTCCCTATTAAAATTTCTCTACCCAAGAAAAAGGAAAAGGCCAAACTCGAAGTCACTGGCGAATCTGAAGAAGAGGATGAAGAAACCGAAGAGGACGAAAAAGATGAAAAAAAGGAAGAATCTGAAGAAGAAGATGAAGACAAACCCGAAGAAAAAGAAAGTTTAATTAAAAGCTTCCATCTCTTTGATAAAAAACCAAAAGCGGTTACCGTTCGCAAAATTAAAAACTACGTCGCTCCTCCGCTCGATCTTTTAAAATCTTCTTCTGAAAAACCAACCACTGGCGATCTCCGCGCCAACGCCAACATCATCAAACGCACTTTGGAATCCTTCGGTATCGCCGTCGAAATGGGCGAAATCAACATCGGCCCCAAAGTCACTCGCTACACCCTAAAACCCGCCGAAGGCGTCAAACTCACTCGCATCACCGCCTTAAACCAAGACCTCGCGCTCGCGCTCGCCACCCACCCAATCAGAATCGAAGCTCCAATTCCAGGTAAATCTCTAGTCGGTATCGAAGTCCCAAACAAAGCTGCGGCATTAGTCCACCTCGGCAGTCTGATCGGTTACCAAGAATTTCAAACCGTTGGCCCTCTCGCCTTCGCGCTCGGCAGAAACGTGAGTGGTGAACCAATTTTTGCCTCCATCGACAAAATGCCTCACCTTATGGTTGCCGGCGCCACCGGCTCTGGAAAATCTATCATGATCCATTCAATCATCATCTCTCTGTTATATAGAAACTCTCCCTCCACTTTGAAATTAATTCTCGTCGACCCCAAACGTGTTGAACTCTCTGTCTATAACAATCTCCCTCATCTCGCCACGCCCGTCATCACCGAAAACAAAAAAGCCATCAACGCTCTTCGCTGGGCTATCAACGAAATGGATCGCCGTTATGATACTCTTCTCCACGCCGGCAAACGCGATATTAAAAGTTTCAACGAAGCCAACAAAGAAGAAGCCCTACCCTATCTAGTTATCGTCATCGACGAGCTCGCCGATCTCATGGCCTCTTATGGTCGCGAAGTTGAAGGCGCCATCGTCCGCCTCGCTCAAATGGCGCGCGCCACTGGTATTCACTTAATTCTTTCCACCCAGCGCCCGTCCGTCGAAGTCATCACCGGTCTAATTAAAGCCAACATTACAAGCCGCATCGCCCTTCAAGTGGCGAGCCAAATCGATTCCCGCACTATTTTAGACACCGCCGGCGCTGAAAAACTTTTAGGCGGTGGCGATCTATTGTTCGTCTCCTCTGAAATGTCTAAACCTCGCCGTATTCAGGGTGGCTATATTTCCGAAGATGAAGTCATCAAAGTCGCCACCTTTATCAAAGAAAACAACCAATTCGAACCCGACGAAGAGGAAGAAATTGATCTCGAAAAAAGTCCTGAAGGCGGCAGTAATTCCAAAGACGTCCTCGATGGCTTCGACGCTGAAAATGGAACGGATGATGAAATGTACTTAGAAGCCGTCCAAGTGGTGAGCGAAGCTGGGAAAGCCTCGGCCTCTCTTCTTCAACGCCGGTTAAAAGTTGGTTATGCTCGCGCCGCCCGCCTCCTCGATCTAATGGAAGAAAACGGCCTCATCGGCCCCGGCGATGGCGCCAAGCCCCGAGAAGTTTATAGTGATAAGATGCCCCAAAGCTTTGAAAACTTTAAGGGTGAGAACCTCTAGTTTTTAGCCACTAGCCAATGGCCAATAGAAAAAATGTTAAATTCTTACAAGGATCTGATAGTTTGGCAAAAAAGTATTTCTCTTGTTACTGAAATCTATCGAATCACAAGTAAATTCCCAAAATCGGAAATTTACGGAATAACCAATCAAATGAGAAGGTCTGCCATTTCAATACCATCCAATATTGCCGAAGGCTATACACGCAAGCACAAACAAGAGTATCATCAATTTATCCGCATTGCTTTCGGATCGGGAGCAGAGCTAGAAACTCAAATATTAATTTCTAAAGAACTAAAAATGCTTCCCGAAATCGAATTTAAAAAATCCGATGAACTCTTACTGGAAATCATGAAAATGTTAAATAAAATGGTCGCCTCTCTTTCTTCTAAACCTATTAGCTAGACTCTAATGGCTCTTGAATTTATTTTTATACCCTATTGGCTAGTGGCTCTTTATTGATTTGTTTTATACTCTATTGGCTAGACCCTAGTGGCTAGTAACTATTCAAATGAATGAGGACTTCCAATTATTTCTCGCCACCAAGCTCAAAGAAAAAAGCTTGAGTTTGAAAAAGCTCTCCGAATTAACCGGTATCGCTTTAAAGCACTTAGAAAATATTAATTCCGGCAACTGGAACGATCTCCCCGCCGCCCCCTACATCCGCGGCTACTTGGTAAAAATTTCCGAAGTTTTGGATTTTGATCCCAATGAGTGGTGGAAAATAATGCGCGGCCAAGAAATTTCCATCTCCGGCTCCTCTGACGCTCTTCCAAAAAACCGATTTAATCGCAAAAGCGGCTCAAAAAAGCTTTGGGTCTTCGGCGTTATTTTAATTCTCCTTCTCGCCTACTTTGGTTTAAGATTTTCTAAAATTTTCGGCCGGCCAGAAATTGTCGTCAATTATCCCCCCGAAGATGTTGTCACAACCAGCTCCGAAGAAATCATCATCACTGGCACTTTAACAAACGGCGACAAACTTTTCATTAATTCCGAATCGGTCTTAATCGAACCCGACAGCACTTGGCAAAAAAGTTTTACCTTAGGCACCAATAATCCCAACGTCTTTGAAATCACCGCCAAAAAATTCCTCGGCCGCGAAACCAAAATCACCCGCCAAATTATTTTCGAACCCGGCGAAGACAGCAAAACTCCACGTCCAACGGCTACATCTACACTAGAAGAATCCACCTCCACTGAAGATAATCAATAAAAAAGGCTGCCAGCTCGGGGGAGAACTGACAGCCAGGTTAACACATCTCATTTTTAAAACAAGTCCCAAAATTTAAAATGGCCGGAAACATCTCTGTCTCCGGCCACCTACGTTTGCGAGTGCCCATCTCTCGCGTTTAACGGGCTTCTGAACTTCTTCTGCTAACCACCTTCGAGTGGTTCAAACCGACGCTCTGCATCGGTCGGACCTCGCCGTCGTTTACTAAATGGATTCATACCTCTCACCTCCTTCGAATCCCGTCTGTGGTTTCGTCTTATCGCGCGATTGAATTATCAATCGCCGTTAACAACCAAAGTCTCGAAGGTTTCTTCTCGACCATCCGCGTGTTCGGTCAATTCTCATCTTCTGGACACCGACGCCGTTCACCCGATCCACCGCCACGACACCGCGTACCATCGGCGCCAGCTCCAGGCCACAGCCGAGTTCCATCCGATCCACCACCTCGTCGATAGTTCTCGTCTTCCGTTGATCGACGCGGATCGCCAAATTCATTTGGCCTCATCTCTCTCACCTCCTTTACCCTCCTAAGTTTTCCTTGAAAATTTTGGAGGGTTTGCCTTAGGGTTTCCCGTTTTGGTTCAAGAACAAACTCTCCGCGCAAATTCTTGAACATCCTCGAGTCGAAGCCCCAAACCGATCGCGATGTAACCCAAGGATCGATTCTGGTTTATGAGCCTCCGGACATGATTCGTAGTTGCCGTGTCCCAAAACATCTCTTCTTCCTTCCTTTCGTAAGACACATCATCGTCTCATGTCTCTTTGTTGCATACGACATGTTTCACGTTTCGCGGCCAAGCAGGTCAATCGCCGTCCGACGGATCTCGCCAGTAGCCACCGCCTCCACCACCATCCCCGCGTCGTAGGAACCAACTATCTCCATCTTCGCCTCGAATCAGCATCTCACTCACCTCCTTCGCCACGCCATAGCTTCAGCGACGGCGGGCTTTGCCACGCTGAAGTAGTTCGTTGCTAGTCTCAATCTTTCTTTCATCTAACATCTTACGTCCAACATCCAACGCTTCGCTCCGCGAAGCTGATCACATCGTAAACAACCGCTCGCCCGAAAGAATCTTGTCGATCATCGTGATCGTCTTTTCTACCGGCGAGTGCTGAACATCGTGCGTGTTCCACGTACTTTTGAAAAAGTACTTCTTCGGCAGTTCATCCGGGATCTCGTCCGGGTTTTTCTTCGCTGCCAACCGGCTCGAATTCACACCTTTCTTTCGTGCATTCAATCTCGGTCTCGTCGATCTCCGTCTTACCCGCTTTGGCTTTTCCACGGAAACTTCGGGGTTTACCGTTACTTGACCCAAATCGCCTTGATTGTCTGATCCATTCACGTTGTTCATTCAACTTTCCTCCACGTTATTAACTTGTCGACACCCGTGTTTGCTACTAAAATGATAACATGACCAAAAAAGAAACCAAGGGTGGCTCCTCCGAATCAGCCAAAACTAACGTAAAGGAAGTCGCCAAAGAACCCGGCGACATCAGCGAACTCCTCGCTAATATGCGCACCAAGTTTGGCGACGGCGCCATTATGACGCTCGGCGAAACCCACAAAGTTGATGTCGCCTCAATTCCCACCGGTTCATTCTCCCTCGACATCGCTCTCGGTGTCGGCGGTCTCCCCCGTGGTCGCATCGTGGAAATCTTCGGCCCCGAATCTTCCGGTAAAACCACCCTCGCCTTAAACGTCGTCGCCCAAGCTCAAAAACAAGGCGGTAAAGCCGCCTATATCGACGCCGAACACGCGCTTGATCCGGAGTACTCAAAAAAACTCGGCGTTAAAATCAACGATCTTTTAATCTCCCAGCCCGACAACGGCGAAGAGGCGTTAAACATTTTAGAATCCCTCGTTCGTTCTAATATGGTCTCCGTCGTTGTTGTCGACTCCGTCGCCGCTTTAACTCCTCGCGCCGAAATCGAAGGCGAGATGGGCGCGCAATTCATCGGCCTTCAAGCTCGTATGATGTCTCAAGCTCTGCGCAAACTCACTGCTATCTCCGCCAAATCTAATACTCTCATCATCTTCATCAACCAAATCCGGATGCAAATCGGTATGATGTTTGGCAATCCCGAAACCACCCCCGGCGGCAAAGCTCTTAAATTTTACGCCTCCGTCCGCATCGACGTTCGCCGCATTGCCCAAGTTAAAAAGGGTGATGAGATTATCGGCTCCCGCGTCAAAGCCAAAGTCGTCAAAAACAAGGTCGCCGCGCCTTTCCGCCAGGCCGAATTCGACATTATGTACGGCGAAGGAATTTCTTATGAAGCCGACGTGATGAACGCTGGCCTCAAAGCTGGTATTATCACCAAATCCGGCGCCAGTTATAGTTTCGAAGGCGAACGCCTTGGCACCGGTTTTGATAACATTCGCGAAAAACTCAAAGAAGATAAAAAACTTTTGAACGAAATCAAGAAAAGGATTTTGAAAAACCCCAAAGCTGATTCCTCTCCGGAATAAAACCCCAAGCTTTTCTTTATTAAAAACGACCTTTTCGGCCGTTTTTATTTTTTTCATTCATAATTCCCAATTAACTCTTCACCTCTCCTTAAATCTTTCTACTCTCTACTTTCTACTCTCTACTTTCTAGTTCATAGCCTCCCCGCCGCCGCCTGAAACGCCTGCTCCGAAGTCGTAATAATCAGATTCCCGTTATACCAGCCGTAAACAAAAACCGAAACTGTTCTTGAAAATTCCAACCTCCTAATCGACTGACCCGCCAAAAGAAAATCTGTAAAGCCCTCTCCTCGTGTTCCAGGCGTCGTAAAAAAGAACTTTTCTAAGTCTTTCGATTGTTCAATCTTTAACAAATCCTTCTTGAGCAAAACTGGGCTTTTGCCGTTTTTCGCCCTAATCACCATCCCCGTCCAATAACTACCTTTGTCTTTGAAAACAAAATAATTAAAATCCGGACCAAAATTATCATTCCAAAACTTTTCCCCTAACAACTGAAACTTGGCCCAATCAAAAAATTCCGTCAGCGCTAAGTGTTTTCCGTCGGTTTTATTGAGTTCAATCACAAAAAAAGTCGTTTCGGATTCTCCCTGAGTTCCGATTACTTTGATCAAATCTTTGGTATAACTCTCCGTATTAGGCACCACATCATCCGGATAATTCACCCGCAAATCTAAAACTTGTTTTTCGCCTTTCGTAAAAAAAGATCGATGAGAAAATTCTGGAATAAAATCCTGATCCGGCACTTCCGGCAAGCCTGCTGTACTTGTTGAATTCCCATCCACTACTGGCATCTCCTCTTTGTCTCCAGTGAAAAACGGATACAAGAAATAACCTAAAGCGCCTAAAAATAAAAGAATCGCGAAAACCCAAACCAAAACTGCCAGCGCCGAACTCTTAGGCTTAAAATCCATCGCCTGCCCCATCGCGTTGTACTTAACGCTATGAGTCACCGAAACTTTTTCCGCCTGCGGAAAATTCCCGCCTGAAAGGGCCATCGTCCGCACATCGCTTTCCATCGTCCGCACGCTTACCTCCGTCGGTGGTGGCGGCACATACGCTGTCGGTTGATTAAAATTTTGCTCGGAGTAATCTGGCATCCCGTAGGAAATAAAAATATTTTCGCGACCTAAACACCGACCTCATTCTCAATCTCAACTCTATTCTATCTCAAACTAAACAAAAAGAGAAAATATTTTGGAACTTCCTCTTCATTTCCTACGGGAGCACCTCCTAATTCGCTCCGTCAATCAAAAAATACTAGGATCCTGCGCTTGGGTCTTGCAAAATAAATTCAAACCGCCTAAACTATTCCCAGTCATCAACCTTTCACAAAGGAGAAAGCAATGAAAAAATGGTATGTAGCCTACACCTTCAACGCTGGAAGTGGCTGGGAATATAAAAGCCACGAAATTGAAGCTGATACCTTCAATCCCGTGCTGTAGTAGATCTCCTCACAACAAAAGAAAGACTACAGCAATACGTCATCATCCTAAACCAAGTCGAAATCCCTGAAAGTTAAGTAGGACCGGCGAGATAATCTCCAAGCCAAAAAACCCACGCCTCGCGTGGGTTTTCTCTTTCTTAAAACTATTCCCTATTGGCCATTGGCTAGTGGCTAAACCCTACACTGGCAGTTGTTTAATCGACAACCCAATCTTTCCGTCTTCCACCCGAATCACTTTCGCTCTCACAAAATCCCCTTCTTTGACGACTTCCGTTACCGTTTTCACAAATCCATTTTTAAGCTCGGAGACATGGATCATCCCGTCCTTCCCCCCGCCTAAATCCACGATCGCGCCAAATTCCAAAACTTTAACCACCTTCCCTTCGATAATCTCTCCAATTTCAAAATCTCGCGTCAAAGATTTTATCTCCGCGACTGCCTGCTCCATTCGCTCATGATTAGTTCCCGAAACGAAAATAGTTCCATCCTCATCAATATCGATTCCCGAAAGTTCATACTTCTTAATCAAACCATTAATCATCTTTCCTCCCGGCCCGATCACCATCCCAATTTTTTCCGGATTAATCATAAAATGCGAAATCGCCGGCGCGTAACTCGAAATTTTCTCTCGTGGTTTAGCAATCACCCCGCTCATAAATTCCAAGATGTGTAATCGAGCTTTCTTGGCCTGCTCCAAAGTCTTAGCTAAAACTTCAATCGGCACGCCCGAAACTTTCACGTCCATCTGAATCGCGGTGACCCCATTGGTCGTTCCGGCCGCCTTAAAATCCATATCGCCGTGATGATCTTCC
>CAYIIM010000020.1:0-15953 GCA_964363455.1 uncultured Candidatus Saccharibacteria bacterium | reverse complement strand
ATGAGCTAAAAGTGAATTTTGGTGGGGTTTTGCCGATCAAATTCAAACCAGCGAAAATCGCGATTTGCCACTTAGGAGATTTTTACACTTGCCGGAAAATTTTGTGGAGTAGGGAAATTTAAAGAGGCAGTTCGATAACTCGACTGCCTCTTTCTCTTTGTGTTTCGGTGCTACCCCCTCTGTGACGCCCTGAAGTCTTTCAGAATTTCTTTCACTTCTCGCCGAAGTTCTCCGAGGTGGATGTGCAGTTTCTGAAGTCTCTCGAAACACGGATCCCCAGTTTTCGGTGGTCGATGTGAGTTTAGGATTTCAAGAACTAAAGCCATCTTGCCCTGCAGTCCTGACCCTGCGTTTTTTCTTTTACGACGACGCCATCGATATACAGTTTGTCTAGTCGTCTTGTAAAAGATCGGATGGCCTCGCTGCAGCACTCTTGCGATTAGATCGTCGGACCCGTACTTTCGAAAGGCTTCCTGGAGCTGTTCTTCAAAAGTTTTGGATTTGTCCATGAGCCACCTTCCTTCGCTAGGGTTGTTGTTTCGATACGCGCCGCCGCTTTTCATAGCCTACAGCGAGAGAATTACTCCGCACTTTGGCCAGAATTCGAAGTGGTAGTCGTTCATTTCATCAGCGAATGATTCAGTGATGTTCATACCACTACGTTCAGCCCATTGTTTTAGATGCGTAAACGCTACTCCTCTGTTGTCGCGGAAAAGTTTCTCCGACGAAACTAGCGCCTTCGAAAGAGCCACGATCGATTCCGGGTTGTCTTTAATGGTTCTTGAGGATGCTATCAGGTGGTAATAGATCATAGGCTGCATTCGTGACTCAGCGCGAAATGCTCGACTTCGGGAGATTGCGAGCCCGGCGTCCTTGCACCGAGATTCAATCTGACTTACCAATGGCTCCCACGCAAAGTAAATCATTGATTCATCCTCGCGAAATCTCTGGGCAACTTCTTCCGTCCCCACTGAGAGTAGCTTGCCGGTTGTAGACGGTGAATATGTATTCCTGATCCAATTGATCGGTACCGCCAAGTCAGAGCCCCTCGGAAAGGACGCGCTCCTCTCTCCCAGTTCCTCCAAAGAACGTACCTCTCTGACACTGAGAGCATGCACGGCTTTGGTATAAGGAGCTCGCATAATCACACCCAAATCCTCCGCCATACCCACTCTTGTGTATCTGTCCCAGGCTCCATGCGCAGCTAATGCGATGTCTGTCTCGCCCCGACTGAGCATATTAAGTGCATCTGTGTCTGCCTCGACTGTTTGAATCTCAATCGAGAGATTTCTGTCGGTGAAGAATCTTGCGGAGTCGGCAACAAGAAAAAGGCCACCCCAAATCGTCTTTGGAAAGGCGACTCGGATTCTACCTGTTGAAGTTGACAACCCCTTGATATGGGCTAGCCTCTCAAGGGCGAGCCATAGGACTTTTGTTCCTCTTGGATCGTCGGTTCGCTCGGAGGTCTCTTGGTCAGCACTCCCCCGGCGATCAAGGCGCCACACACTCGAGTAGCTCATTCCCAGCTCAGCAGCCAGTTCATGCATCGTCATTCCTAGGACTTGCTCTCTGAACTCTTTAAAGGTTCTAGATTTTTCCACGTATTTACCCCTTTCTTATTGGTTGACGATTTTCCCCATTTTACCCCTTCTTTCTTTGGTTTGGAGCTATTAATTTGACTAGGTGCTACAGGTAGGATATTATGATGTGTATTGGTGGCCAAGATAGCCACGTGGTGATTAACGCCACCACAGCACAAAGTTAAAAATTGAACTTATTGAAATTAGGTAGAAATATAAAATATAGGAAATAGAAATATGAAAAAGAAGTTGTTGACGATTAGGATATTTAAAAAATAATGATGTATCAAAAAATTTTAGAAAGTTTGGGATTGAGTCCGAACGAGGCCAGGATTTATGAAAATTTAGTGGAGCGAGGGGAGTCTTCGGTGACAGAGGTGGCAGCGGTTTCGAAGATCCATCGGCGAAATGCCTATGACGCGCTCAGGAGATTGATTGAAAAGGGACTTTGCTTTCAGGTTTTTGCAGTAGGGGAAACTCACTACAACGCAGTTGATCCCGATAAGTTGAGTGAACTTGTTAATGAAAAACAGGAACAACTTGCTGGTGTTTTGCCTGAACTTAAGAAAAAGTTTTCGGAACGTTTTGCCCCGGAGGAGGTTTATATTTATCGAGGTTATGAAGGCCAGAAAAACATTTGGCGAGATATCTTACGAGTAGGGAAGGATGTCTTTAACTTAGGGGCAAAAGGTCAGTGGTTTGATCAGAGACTAGATATCGGTAGGGCGGCTTTTTTTAAAGAAGCTAATCGAAAGAATATTACCTTTCACAACTTATTTGATCATGAAATAAAATCTCAGAATCCGGAATTTCCAAAGAAGTTTGCCGGCAATCTTAAGTATCGTTATTTACCAAAAGAGTATTCAACTAACTCGGTCGTTAATATTTTCGGGGACTACGTCGTGACTTATGCCGGTGTCAGTCCCTTAAAGATGAGTGATGAAACAGTTTTTTTTATTTTACACAGCGCAAATTTAGCTCGAAGCTATGAAAAGTGGTTTTGGTATATGTGGAAACAGTCGGAGGAAGATAAAAGTGTGAAAAAGGAATAGAAAATGATTAAAGCGGTAATTTTTGATGTAGATGGAGTGTTGCTTGATTCGTTTGAGGCGAATTTGGAATTTTTTCAAAACCTGATGAGACATACGGGATATCCACCGCCGACGAGAGAAAGTTTTTCTAAACAATTTCATTTTTCGATGTGGGATGCGATTAAGGCGATGACTGGACTTGAGGACGATGAAAAAGTTAAAAGGGTTTTCGAAAAAGGGGAGAGTGCTGATTTTCCCTACTCAACCGATTCGATTGTTATGCCAGAGGGCGCAGGTGAAGTCATAGAGATACTGAGTGGGTTATATGCTTTGGGAATCGTGACCTCGCGACTAAAAGCGAACATTTTCGAAACACCAGAATTGGCGGCTTTGAAGAGTTGTTTCAAAGCAGACGTGGGGTTTGAAGATACGGAAAAACACAAACCGGATCCGGAACCGTTAATTTTGGCGACGAGATATTTGGGAGTTAAGCCAGAAGAGTGTGTTTATGTGGGAGATTTGGCGACGGACGTTGAGGCGGCGCATGCGGCAGGGATGAATGCGATTGTCTACTCAAAAGAAGCGATCGAGAGCGCGGATGCACAGACGGCGGATTTTAAAAAAATTCCGGAGTTAATAAAAAGTTTATGAAACCAATTTATACAGTGCTAGTGGCAGTTTCGATCGATGGAAGAATTGCGGCGCATTCGCGGCAGTTTACCAATTGGACCTCAAAGGAAGACAAGGACTTTTTGCATAAACATTTGGATCGGTCGGATGTGGTAGTGGTGGGGAGTAATACATACGAGACGGCGAAGAAGCCTTTGAGCCAAAGGAATTGTTTGGTATTGACGAGAAAAGTTTTAAAAGCGACTAAAAAAAGAGAAGGGTTAGTATTTTTTAACCCAGCAAAAGAAAGTGTTGATGGATATATTCGGAAGATGGGGTATAGACGCGTAGCGATTTTAGGCGGAAGCCAGGTGTATACTTACTTTTTAGAGAAGAATTTGCTGGATGAAATATACTTAACCATCGAGCCAGTGATTTTTGGGAAGGGTTTGGGTATGTTTGAAACAAAGAATTTTGAGTTACGGCGGTGGAAATTTGTTTCAGTAAAGAAATTAAATAGGAAAGGAAGTTTGGTGTTGCACTACACTAGTAAGTAGTGAGTAGGAGGTAGGGAGTAGAAAAAATCCGCCCAGGAAGGCGGATTTTTGTACCACACTAGAAAGTTTTATTTATAGATGTCGATAGATAGGGTTGTGGCCGAGGATTTTTCAGAATAAAAGCCCTGAGGGCCGACGGGGTAGTTGCCAGTCAAAACAGTTTTAGTTTCGCCGGGGGCAATCGTAATTGTTTCGCCAAAATTTTTCGGAATGAGAGTGTAGGGGTTTTGATCTTTGTTTTGGATGATAACTTTTTCGCCGATTCTAACCGCGATTGAGGCCGGAGAAAATTTGAAATCTTTAATGATTAAGTTGTGAGCAAAAGCAGTGTCTTGCTCGGGGTAGAGAATATAAAAGGTCGCGCTCTTAGCTTCGGAGATGGGGCCATCAAATTTCATTTTCAAATAGTATTTGCCGGGAAGGACGGATTTTTTAATTCCACTTATGCGACTCAAGGCCACATCTTTGGTGTCCCAAGTGTAAGAAGTTTGATGAGAGGTGATGGTGGGGGTGATCCAACCGATGGTTAGGTTTGTGGAAGCGTCAACAAGATAAAGGCCAGCGACCAACCCTGGTTCACGACTCCACTTGATGATGTTGAGTGAGCCGATGTTGAAGCGGCCGTCTTGGCTAGGAGAAATGATCGAGATGGATTGGGTAGCTGGGTTTGGGGTTGGGTTGCCAGAAACGGGGGGGTTGGCAGAAGGGGGGTTGGTGGTCGGGGTTCCGTTTGGGCTTTCGGTAGTGCTAGTGGAATTATTGGCAGTTTCGGGGGTTGGAGCTTTTGAGGACGGAAGGGCGACGATGATTATTACGAGTACGACTAGGCCGATGAGGCCATAAATTAAGGGTTTTTTCATGTTTATTATTATATCATGCGGGATGAGAATATTCCCTTTGGTTATAATGACGTGGTATATTAATAATAATTACAAGTAGTATCACAGGTCGATTTTGGGTTAAGAAAGTATGAACCCCTCAAGATTTTCTTTTTCACCCTCCAAAGTTTTCTTTTGAAAATTTAGGAGGGCAAGAAACCTAGGGGGGTAAAAAAATATGGCGAAACACAAAAACTCAACAATAGCAGGGTTAACGTATCTGGTTTTTTTCTTGCCGTTTTTAACGGGAGACAAGAATGACGAGTTTGTGAAGTATCATATGAAGCAGGCGATCGGGCTTTTGATTTCGGTCTTAGCTTTTCAAGGATTGATTAAGTATGTTTACGAAATCGGCGTGTATGATTTACTTTTACCAATGGCTTGGGCTTTACGAGCGTTTGCGATTGTAATGGTGGTGCTGGGATTTATGAATGCGCAAAACGGAGTAGAGAAACCATTGCCTTGGGTTGGAAAGTATTCGGCGAGACTTTAACTAGAAAGTAGGAAGTAGTGAGTAGAAAGTAAGCAGAGAGTCGTGTAGAACGAAACATGTAACATCCAAAGAATAAATGAAAATCTCCGGACGACGGAGGTTTTTATTTATGCTGGCGAGTTTCTTTTTCGATAGCGCGTTTTTTTAAGAGTTCGCGTTTGTCGTGTTTTTTGCGCGAGCGAGCGAGGCCAAGTTCGAGTTTGATGAGATTTTTTTTGAGGTGAGAGTTGAAAGGGATTAGTGAGAGGCCTTTTTCATGGAGGCGGCCGATCAAGGATTTGATTTCTGAAGAGTGAAGAAGGAGGCGACGAGTACGCTCCGGGTTGTAATCGGCGGGCGCGTTTTTAGGTTGATAGGGGGGGACTTGAGAATTCAAAAGCCACGCTTCGTTGTTTTTTAAAATCACGTGAGCGCCGTTTAGATTAAATTGTCCGCCTTTGACGCTCTTGACTTCTTGGCCGGTGAGCTCGATGCCGGCTTCGTAAGTTTCTAGAATTTCGTAGTCAAAACGGGCGCGGCGGTTTTCGGATAAAACTTTCATATCGCAATATTAATAGTATAACTTGATTGAAAACGAAAAAGCGACACCGTGATGTTGATGCCGCTTTTGAAGAGTCGGGGGCGAACCTTAGGCGCTCATCCATGCGGGAGGTAAGGCGCTTGAATGAGTTGCGGGCCTTTTGGTTCGCCCCCTTGTATTTTTAGGCGGCACGCATTCTTTGGAACCTCATTGGGTCGCGGGGGGACGAACCCTTCCGCAGAAGCGCGCCGCACGAATTCAAGTTTTATGCCGAATATAAAATAATACAAAAGTTTAGTGTTGTCAAATCAAACGAAAAAAAGGCCGATCGGGAAAAGCGGAGTAAATGTGGCGCCGAATGAGTTTAGGTATGATTGCACTCAATCTTCACAGTTACCACTCTAATATCCCCCCGATGCGGCCGTTAGTGTTATTTTAGAATAAATGGTTTAAAAATAGAATCCCCCGTATCTGACAGTTTAAAGACAGACGCGGGGGTTTGAAATTCGATGACTGGCGCGATTGAGGAATGAGGTCTGTTCATTTACTCGCTTTTCTCTGTACCACAGAGTTTGCGCGTGGGTGTCATCGAACGTTTTAATTTTACTCGGCTTGTTTAAAGGCGTAAAGCGATTTAAAGTTATAGAAATCGGGTTTTAGAAAATGAAAGAAAAAATTATTAAAGTAATCGAAGGCGTTTTAAAAGAGCGGGGAGTGGAGGTGATGATTCCCGATCGGGAGAATTTTGGCCACTATTCGACGAATATCGCGATGAAGATGGTGAGGAAAGCGACAAGTGAAAAGGGACAAGAGACAAGCAAGAAAGGTGCATCGGAACTAGCGAAAGAGCTGGCGATAAAAATTTCGGCTAAGGCGCCGAAGGGGATGTTTGAAAAGGTGGAGGCAGTGCCACCGGGGTTTATTAACTTTTGGTTATCGGAAAGTTTTTTACAAAAAGAACTGGCGGTGATTTCAAAGAGTAAGAATTTTGGGAAGTTGAATTTAGGGAAGAGTAAAAAGGTGATTTTTGAGTATTCAGATCCGAATATTGCGAAGCGGATGCACGTGGGGCATTTGCGGGCGACGATTATCGGGGACGCACTCGCCAGTA
Organism: uncultured Candidatus Saccharibacteria bacterium; assembly: GCA_964363455.1. GTDB lineage: Bacteria > Patescibacteriota > Minisyncoccia > UBA6257 > 2-01-FULL-56-20 > VMFW01. The sequence goes on along the minus strand of CAYIIM010000020.1, from coordinate 9,174 downwards.
TCTACGAATTTTGCGGATACAAAGTGATTCGGTGGAACTACATTGGAGATTGGGGGACGCAGTTCGGGAAGATGATTGCGGCTTACAAAATGTGGGGCGATAAACTAGTGATTCAGAAAAATCCGATCGAGGAGCTTCAGAAACTTTACGTGAAGTTTCATGAAGAGATGGAGAAAAATCCGGAGTTGGAAAAGAAAGGGCAGGAGGAGTTTAAAAGACTAGAAGAGGGAGATAAGACAAATAAGAAACTTTGGGAGTGGTTCAAAAAAGAGTCACTAAGGGAGTTTGATAAAGTTTATAAAGTTTTAGGAGTGAAGTTTGATGTGACAATTGGAGAGGCTTTCTATGAAAAGGAGCTAAAGAAATTGGTGGCAGATTTGAAAAAAGAAAAAGTTGCTAAGACAAGCGAAGGATCTTTAATTATCGATTTGGAAAAATTTGGTTTACCGCCAGCGTTGATTCAAAAATCCGATGGAGCCAGTCTTTATATGACTCGAGACATAGCTAATATCCAATATCGGCTGGCGGAGTATAAACCTGTGAAAATGTTTTATGTGGTTGGAAACGAACAATCCCTGCATTTTGAGCAGTTATTCAAAGTGGCGGAGATTTTAAATCTAAATAAATCAGAATTAAAGCATTTAAAGTTTGGTTTAGTTTTAGATGAGAACGGTCAGAAGTTTGCGACTCGGGAGGGGCGGGTAGTTTTGCTTGATGAGTTGTTAAGCAAAGCGGTGAAGCTGGCGCGAGAGACGGTGGATAAAAAGAATTCGGATTTGTCGTTAAAGGAGAAGGAAAAAATTGCGGAGGTGGTAGGGATAGGGGCGCTGAAGTATAACGACTTAAAAGAAAACCGAAACTCGGATGTGACTTTTAATTGGACGCAGATGCTTAATATTTCGGGAAATAGCGGGCCGTATTTGCAGTACACATATGCTCGGTTGGCTAATATTTTAGCCAAAAGCAAATCGCAAATCGCAAATCGCAAATCATCAAAAGTTGATTTTAAATTGCTTGAGAAAAAAGAAGAGTTGGATCTGATTCGGAAAGTTTTGGAGTTTCCAGATGCGATTGGAGAGGCGCATGAAACGCTTGTGACTAGCAACTTTTCCAATTATCTTTTTGGGTTGGCGAATTTAGCGAATCGGTTTTATGAGACGACTCAAGTTTTGAGCGATACGGATTTGGCGAGAAAAGCGGCGCGGTTGGCGTTAATAACTCAGGTGAATCTAGTTTTGGAGAAAGGCTTGGGGCTTTTGGGAATTAAGGTGCTTGGGAATATTTAGCGCATTTGACCGATATAGTTGAATTTGATATCTATTTAGGTAGGAACTTAAAACTCAAAACTAGAAGGGGGGATGAATGGGTTTGATTGGACGTAGAAAACAAACTTTCGCAGATAAGCTGCGCGCGAAGAAGAAGGTCAAAAGTGAGCGGAGGAGGAGCGCAATCCACATTGATATGACGCCGATGGTGGATATTGGCTTCTTGTTGCTTATTTTTTATATGGCAACTACGCAGTTTAAGCCGCCAGAGCAGAAGGATGTTATTTTGCCTACATCAACTTCTGAGCGGAAGTTGCCGAAAGAAAACTTCATTACGATCACAGTGACAAAAGAAGACTCAGTTTTTGTCGACTATGTGATTAAAGTGAAGGAGTTCGATCCTGCCACGGGAGATTCAATCGACGTGCCGTCCAGAGAGTATCTCTCGATTTCACGTGAAAGGGCGGGGAAAGAAGTGAAAAGGTTGCAAGCTGATGCTTTCAATAAAGGCATTCGCGAAGTTTACCTAGCGGTCAAAGGCGACCGCAACGCATCTTTCGGAGCGGTTGAGAAGGTGATGAAATCTTTACAGGACGAAGGCCTCCGTAGCTTTCAAATCATCACCGATCTTGATCCGTCTCTTAAAAGAGCAGCGATCGGTAACCCCTAGTTTTGGTGCTGGATTTCAAATGACCCCTGCAGCTCACGTAGGGGTCTTTTGTTTGCTTGGCCGTGGTAGAATGGTTAGTATAACACTTATGTTTGTTAAGGATTTAAAAGACTTTAATTTGCCTAAGACCGAAGAGAAGGTTTTAGAGTATTGGAAGACGAATCAAACGTTTGAAAAATCACTTTCGGCTCATAAGAAGGGTCGGAGGTTTGTTTTTTTTGAAGGGCCGCCGACGGCGAATGGCCGGCCGGGAATTCATCACGTTTTAGCGCGGGCGTTTAAAGATGTGATTTTGCGATACAAAACGATGCGAGGTTTTTACGTTCCTCGCCGGGCAGGATGGGACACACACGGACTGCCGGTAGAAATTCAGGTGGAAAAAGAGTTGGGATTGAAGTCAAAAAAAGATATTGAGAAGTATGGGATTGCGGAGTTCAACAAAAAGTGCCGAGAGTCGGTTTGGAAGTTTAAAGACGAATGGGAGCGGTTAACAGAGCGGATGGGTTTTTGGTTGGACATGAAAGATCCATATATTACTTACGAGAAGGATTATATGGAGACTTTGTGGTGGATTGTGGCGCAGTTTTGGAAGAAGAAGCTTCTATATAAAGGGCATAAAATCGTGAATTGGTGCACGCGGTGTGGAACAGGACTTTCATCGCACGAAATGGCGCAGGGTTATAAAGAAGTTGTTGATAATTCGGTGTATGTTAAGTTCAAACTCAAGAAGGGACAGAAGATTGGCAAAGATTTTTCGGTTAACGACAAGACTTTTATTTTATCTTGGACGACTACGCCGTGGACCTTGCCAGGGAATGTGGCGCTCGCAGTGGGAGAGAAGATTGATTATGTTTTTTCCAAGCAAGAAAATGGGGAGATTTTTATTTTAGCGAAGCAAAGATTTGAAGCGTTGGAATTGGCGGGTCCGCATGAAAAAGTTTTTAAAGGAAGTGATCTCGTTGGACTTTCGTATACGCCGCTTTTTGAGGCGGAGCCGTTGAAGTCTAAAAATTCCTATAAAATTTATAGGGCGGATTTTGTGACAACAACCGATGGAACGGGGGTGGTGCACACGGCGGTGATGTATGGCGAAGATGATTACAAGCTCGGCGTGAAATTGGGTTTGCCACAACATCACACAGTGGATGAGATCGGAAAGTTTACGAAAGACGTGAAGGTTTTACAAGGGATGTATGTGAAGGGGAGCGAAACGGAAAAAAAGATTCTAGATTATTTAACTAAAAACAATAATTTGCTGAAAACTGAAAGTTATAAGCACGAGTATCCGCACTGTTGGCGATGCTCAACTCCACTGCTTTACTACGCGCGGTCGTCTTGGTTTGTGGCGATGGCGAAGCTGAGGAAAGAACTTTTGAATAGTAATGAAGCGATTAATTGGATTCCAGAGCATGTGAAAAATGGCCGCTTTGGAGAGTGGCTACGAGACGTTAAGGATTGGAATTTTTCTCGGGAGAGATATTGGGGGACGCCGTTGCCAGTTTGGGAGTGTAAGAAATGCGGGCATACGGATGTGGTCGAGGGGTTGGAGGATTTGAAGAGTAGAACTTTCATGAGAAACGAATTTGTTTTTGTGCGTCACGGAGAGGCAACGAGTAATGTTGATGACAGGTGCGCTTCTCGAGACACGAAACAATATACGTCTAAGTTAACTTCTAAGGGTGAAAAACAGGTTCAAGGAACGGCAAAGAAGTTGGTGAAAGAGAAAATCGATTTAATAATCTCTTCGAATCTTTTTAGGGCTAAACAAACGGCGGTGATTTTGAATAAGGTGTTGGGCGTTAAATCTTTCATTGAGACTGACTTGGTTGATATAAACTCGGGTATTTTTGAAGGGAAGAAGGATAGTAGAGAATATCGAGATTATTTTTCTAAGAATAAGTTTGATCGCTTTGAAACCGGAGCTCCGAAGGGTGAAAATTGGAATCAGGTTAGGGAGAGGATGATGAAGGTTTTTGAAAAGATTAACCAGAAGTACAAAGGAAAGAAGATTCTGATAGTTTCGCACGCTGATCCCCTGTGGTTGCTTAAGGGCGGGCTTGAAGGGAAAAGCAATCAAGAAATTTTAAAGATGGATTATCCTGGGCTTGGTTCGATTTATCCGATAGATTATCGATCGGTGCCTCGTGGGGATGATTATCAAGTTGATTTGCATCGACCGTATGTGGACGAGGTGGTTTTGAAATGTGAAAAATGTAAGGGCGAGATGAAGCGAGTGAAAGAGCTTTGCGATGTTTGGTTTGATTCAGGCTCGATGCCGTTCGCTAGCGCTCAAGATAAAAAATTAAATATAAAAAATAAAAGTTTGGGGTTGGGGTATCCGGCGGATTATATTTCTGAAGCGGTGGATCAGACGAGGGGATGGTTTTATACGCTTTTAGCGGTGGCAACGGCATTGGGCAAAGGAGCGCCTTATAAAAATGTGATTTGTTTAGGGCATATAAACGATAAATTTGGACAGAAAATGTCCAAATCGAAAGGGAATATCGTGGATCCGTGGGCAATGGCGGAGAAGTATGGGATGGACGCCGTGAGGTGGTATATGTATTCAGCAACGCCCCCGGGAGAGCCGAAAAATTTTGATGAACTGGAACTCGCGAAGACCTACCGAAGATTTCATTTGATTCTTTGGAATTCGCTTTTGTTTTACAAGACATACGCTGATCAACACGCAGATGGAAAACGCGGATCTTCACGCGGAAAACCGGCGAATGTTTTGGATCAGTGGATTTTGGCACGGTTAGAAGAAACAAAAAACAAAGCGACAAAAAGTTTTGATAAATATCAGGTTCGGGAGGTGACTCAAGAAATTGAAAGACTAACCGACGATCTTTCGAGGTGGTATATTCGCCGCTCTCGGAGGAGATTACAGAAGTCAGAAAATAAAAAGGATTACGAAGATTGTTCACAGACTTTACGATTTGTCTTGGCCGAGATTTTAAAAATGGCGGCGCCGTTTAACCCCTTCTTTTCCGAGATTTTGTGGAGTGTGTTGGGCGAAAAAGATTCAGTGCATTTGGAAGAGTGGCCAACTGTAACTAAGAAATTGGATGTTGGAAGTAAGAAGTTAATTCAGGAGATGGAGGCGGTGAGAAATTTGGCGGCAGTGGGGTTGGCGATGAGAGCCCAGCATGGAGTAAAAGTTAGGCAGCCGCTTCTGTCTATGGAAATTGGGTCAAAGTTGCCAAGTAAACAGTTGTTGGAAATTTTGGCGGATGAGGTAAATGTAAAGAAGTTTGTTCACACTCCTAGACTTAAGGATAACGAAGTCGTTCTTGATATAAGTATCACCCCAGAACTTAAAGAGGAGGGATTGGTTCGTGATTTAGTGAGAGCGGTTCAGGAGTTGAGGCAGAAAGCGAATTTAAGCCCGAATGATGCGATTGTTGTAATGTTGGAATGCGGAGAAGGTCTAAGGGAGATCGTTGTTAAGAATGAGACTTTTTTTAAAAAAGAAGTGGGAGCGAAAGAAATCTTGTATAAAAAATCGGAAAAGTTTGACGCAGAATCGGAGGTTAAAATAGATGAGCAGGGTATTTGGGTGAGGTTGAGGAGGGTTTAGGTGCTAGGTTCTAGCAAGGAAAGAGAAAACGCGCGTCCTTTCGGGCGCGCGTTCTGTGTACTGCGGAGATTGATTTAGTGGGCGAGTTCAGGGAATTTCTCAATCACCAAATCTGGGCAGTCGACGAAATCATTGTCTTCGTCGAAGAATGGTTGATTGCTGAAACAGATCATACCCATTTCCTCTTCTGGGTAAAGAGTATGGGCTTCGAGCCGGTTGAAGCAAACGACCACGTCAGCCTCAACCACCACTTTTTCTGGTGCCGAGGTGATGTTCCCTTTACTGTCGATTTGAGCGACGAGGAAATATCCTCGACCTTTAGTGATTAAGAAGTACTCAGTTTTGAAACGGTGGGCGTGTTTCCCTAGCGGCTTTCCCGTTTGGCGGATTTCAAATCTTTGAATAGCACAACCGCCTTCAACGGAGTTTAATTCCCGAATGGTGCGGCGGTCGTCTTCCATTCTTGGGTCGGTGACGACGACTTTTCCTGTAATCAACTTTTTCTCCTTGTGGTTGAACTACGACCTACTTCTATTTTTCGGTTTACCGTGAGTAATCTAATACGAAAGCTCTTTGTTTGTCAAAAATAAAACGCGTGTACCTGGCTTGGTACACGCGTTCGTTTTTTCTGGCTGCAACTAGACGAGCCATTGATCACGCGGGGCGATTTGGAATATTCCCAGCGTTTTCAAGGCCATCAAGGCGCAGGGTTTACCACTCGCCTCGTCGAATTCCGCAGACATGGCAACGTCTGGGAATTCTTCCAATGGAACCAAAAGTGTTTCGATGATCTCATTGGGGTTGGGCTTTCTGGCCTCACTGATTTTTTCGAGGCCAGTGGCGAGGTACATGTAAGCGGGAAATCCATGATCGTCTGGATCGGTGCCTCGGAATTTTCCGCTGTCGATCATGACGTGGCCCAGATAAGTCCACTGGCCATTGCCGTAGCCGGTTTCACGAAGATAGGCATCTTGGGAGCGGGCCAGGATTTCCTCTTGGGTCGTGTCTTTAGAAACACGACCGATACCGCCCGGAGGAAAATCCCATTCGGCTCGATTAATCCCAGGCTTCCATTGAATGCCGGTTATCACCTTGAAGTCTTTGGTGATACCGAAACAAACAACCCAACCGAATCGTCGAAGAAGAGATACATAGGGTTCGACGCCGTTGCCGGTTTGGAGCTGGTACTCAATGGTTTCTCCGAAGAAAGGGATTTTAGTTCCTCGCTTGATTTCTCCGACTAGTGGCCAGCCTTGAAATCTGGGCTTGGCAGCGATTAGCCGGAATTGTTCAATCGCAGACACATGAGTGCCTCCTTTGGGGAGATGAGTGGATTGTTGGCCAGTCTTTGGGACTGGGGACTGTCTATAAACTAATGCTCTGCAAAAACTATGTCAATCTATGCCAAAAGACCGACTTTCTTTTTTATTTCCATCATCTTTTTCCCAGCTACTTTGGCGGCTTTTTTGGAGCCGGAGTTTAGGCTAGCGAGTAGCGAGTAGTGAGTAGCGAGTAGCTTTTTCTTTTTTTTACGATAGTTGGCGAAGTGATTCACGACTAAGTCGGCGAGAGAGGATTTGAAGTCGGAGTAGGACTTACCAGCGAAGGAATGCTCGATTTGCTTGACTGCTTGACTGTTTAAAGACGAGTAAATTTTTAAAAGATTAGAGACGGCGGGCTTTTTTTCTAAATCAAATTTGATGACGCTGTCCGAATCAGTTACGGCGCGTTTGATTTTGGATTCAATCATTTCGGGGGAGTCGTCGATGAATAAACAAGTTTCAGGTTTGGATTTAGACATTTTTTTGAGTGGATCACCAAGACTCATCACGCGGGGGATGTCGGTGTGTAACCCTTGGGGTTCAGTAAAAACTTTTCCGAACTTGGAATTAAATTTTCGAACTAGGGTGCGGGTGAGTTCAAGGTGTTGGTCTTGATCGTCGCCAGTCGGAACAAATTTAGCGTCGTAAAGAATGATGTCGGAGGCCATCAGAGTTGGGTAGGTGAAAAGGCCGACATTGGAGTTTTCTTGATCGTCAGATTTGTCTTTGAATTGAGTCATGCGACGAAGTTCGCCCATTGGAGTTAGCGTGTTAAGAATAAAAGAGAGCTCGGAGTGAGCGGGGATTTGGGATTGCTGGAAGATGACGGATTTTTTGGGATCTAAACCAGCGGCGAGGAAATCCGCCATCAACTCCAGAATTTGCTTAGATTTTTCTTTCGGGTCGAATTCTTCGGTTAAGGAATGTAAATCGGCAATGAAAAAGTAGCACTCATATTTGCCAGAGTTTTGGAGGTCAACGAAATTTTTGAGAGCCCCCAAGTAATTTCCAAGATGGAGTTTGCCGGAGGGCTGGATGCCGGAGAGGAGCCGAGGACGAGAAATGTTAGACGTAGGACGTAGGACGTGAGATGTTGAAGATCTTTTTTTCATTTGTTTAGAGATTTTTTCAACGCTAGAGTTTTGAAGAATATTTTATCGAGAAGGGGCAAGATTTCTTTTAAGTCGTTTTCATCTATTATATCCAACTTTATAGCAATTCTTAACCCGGATTTTGTTTCAACTAGGGAGCCTATAGAAGTATTTATAAACCTAATGAATTCTTTATTACTCCTTTCAACCGAACCTTCTGCTAAATTGAGCGATATTGATACTGAAGCCCTTCTTATTTGAGATGTAAGTCCAAATATTTCCTCTTTGGGAAACTTTTTTGTAAGAGTGTAGATCTTTACTATGAGATCTTCAGAAAGTTGGTAAACTTCTAACTTCTCAAATCCATATTGCTGATAGTTTTTTCTTTCGTCTAACATCTTACTTCCAGCGTCTAACTTAACTAAATTTCGATCACGACCGGCAAGATCATCGGCCGGCGCTTAGTCTTAGTATATAAGAATTGGCCGACTTGGTCACGGATTAAAGTTTTGACGTAGTCTACTTCAGTGGGTTGGTAAGTGGGAAGGCGGGAGATGATGCTCCGAACTTTTTTCCGCACCTCTTCTAGGACCTCTTGGTTTTCTTTGATGTAGATAAAACCACGAGAGATGATGTCCGGGCTCTTGATGAGTCGAGAACTTTTCTTTTCGAGAGCAAGGATAATCACCACCATGCCTTCATTAGCGAGGGCTTTACGATCACGAAGGACGACTTCTTCAACGTCGCCCACACCAAGGCCGTCAACCATAACGTAGGTGGCCGGAACTTCTTCTTTAGTAATTTCAAAAGTGTCTTTAGTAAGTTCGGCGACTTGGCCGTTATCGAGCAAGAAAATATTTTTTCTGGGGATGCCGGCTTCAACTCCGGTTTTGGCGTTGATGGAGCGTTTAAAAAAGTAGCCGTGAATTGGAACTAAAAACTTTGGGTTCAAAAGTTTCATTGCAAGCTTCAAATCTTCTTTCGGTGCGTGGCCGGAGGCGTGAATGTCGATGATGTCGGAGGTGTGAATAAGGGCGCCTTGGCGAGCCAGGTTGTCTTTTAGAGTTTGGACGCTGCGTTCGTTGCCAGGAATTACGGAGGCGCTAAACATCACGGTGTCACCGGGTTTGATGCGGATAAAGCGGTGTTCGCCGGTGATGATTTTCATTAAGCTGGCGTTGGATTCACCTTGAGCCCCAGTCGAGAGAATCAAAATTTTATTATCTTTGTACTTATGGATTTCTTC
>CAYIIM010000019.1:0-16006 GCA_964363455.1 uncultured Candidatus Saccharibacteria bacterium | reverse complement strand
TCTCTTAAAAACATAACCGGACCCGGGGAAACCATTTTGATAATCAACGCAATCAAAGGCCAAAAAGTGATTGTTACAACTAAAACAAACAACGCCAGAAAAACGTCATTCAACCTCTTTAATAAATTATACAAACCGTCCTTTGGTTTAAACTTCTCCACATACCAATTCTCCTTGAGCTCATCCATCGAAACTTTTCCGAGAATATTTTCGTAAAAATCTGAAAAACTCACCACCTCCGTGCCTTTAATTAATCTCTCATAAATTTTATTCGCAAAATATTTATCGCCCTTCAACTGAGAGGGGACAACGATCACCTGAGCTTCGCTTTCATTGAGTGCTTTATCGATTGCGTGGATATCATATTCTTTAATCCAACTTTCAATCCTATAACCCAGCTGATGGTTATCTCCGATATAACGGCAAAGTTCTTCCGCATCCCCCCCTTTCCCAACCAAAAGAACTTCAGTTAGCGGCTGTGATTTTATCAGATATCTTCTTAAGATTTCTCTAAGCCCAAAATTTATCGCTCCAAAAACCAGCGTCATTAAGACCAAAATCGTTTTTGGGCTAATACCTGTCTCCGGGGAAAAGTAAAAGAAAAAAGTTGTAAAAAGGAAAAATATTGTTATTCCTATCGCCCAAGTCCGGAAATATTTAAAAAGCCTCAAAATGTTTCTAATGTCGTATAGACCCAGGATAAAAAATAAAACTATCAAAAAAACGATTGGCCATCCAAAAGATCGAAAATGGAAATTCAAAACTTCCGAACTAAAATTGTCTCCCAGTCTGATTTTTAAGGAAACCAAAAGCGCCAGGTAGAAAGAGGCCAGGTCAATTAAGAGAAAAGGGAGGTTTTTGATCGTTACTCTCATTAGAGGGTTATTTAAAAGCTATCCAACTATATTTTAACATGTCCCGTTTGACAAGTTTTGAGTCTCTTGGCTATACTTCTCTTACTATGGAAAACGAACAAAAAAATAAAGACGTCTTGCTCCCTGCGAGCATCATCGTTGCCGCGGTCTTAATCTCTGGCTCTATCTTCTACATGGTCGGCAAAAACCAGAATGGCAATCCGCCTGTCGACAACTCAGTCAACCAACCCGTCAATGCCGCCGAAATCCTTAAAATCCAGGGTGGTGACGTCGTCCTCGGCGACGCCAAAGCCTCAATCACTATCGTCGAATATGGCGATTATCAGTGTCCTTGGTGTGGAAAGTTTTTCGAAGAGAGTGAGAAACCTCTCCGCGACGAATACATCAAAACCAATAAAGTAAAAATGGTTTACCGCAACTTCGCCTTCTTGAGCCAAGAATCCTTTGACGCCGCCGAAGCGGCCGAATGCGCTAAGGATCAAGGCCAGTTCTGGGCCTTTCATGACGCCTTATATACCGCCGAACACAAAGACGGCGTTGAGCACAACGGCAACTTAAACCGAGAGCTCTTTGTGAAAATCGCTTCCGATTTGAAATTTAATGCAACTGATTTTGCTTCCTGCGTTGATACTAAAAAATACGCCGACAAAGTTACTAAAGATCGAACCGACGGCCAAGCCGCTGGTGTCAATGGCACTCCCGCTGTCTTCGTTAACAACGTTCAGGCTGGCGGGTTCCTTACCTACCCTCAGTTAAAAAGCGCCATCGAAGGAGCTTTGAATAAATAACTTTTCGGTTATTTATCAATGCTGACTGAAAAAATTCAAGCGGGACTCGGACTCTGGATCATCATCTCTCCGTGGTTCCTCGGATTTTCTAGCGTTTCTTTTTTAACCTGGAGCAATGTTCTAGTAGGTACCGCGATTTTTCTGGTTAATATCTGGAAAATCTTCGGCCAAGATCCTGAGTCTCCAACTCCCCGCCCTTAAACCAAAAAGATCGCCGCGCAACGGCCACCTAAATTTTACATTTTGATTTTTAAACTTTAAACTTCGTTTAAAATGTCTCCCATCATCATTTACACTAGTCTTGATTGCCCGTATTCCGTGATGGCCAAAAGCTATCTAGACAAAAAGGGCATCGATTATAAAGAATATAATCTCTCACATAACTCGTTAGTCAAAGAAAATCTTTTTAAACATTTTGGGGAAGTTGGAACTCCGCTTATAATTGTTGGCGATGAAGCTTTTGTCGGTTTTGACCGCGAAGGCATTGAATCTGCTATCATCCGCTTGTCCTAATTCTTTGTATTTCACTAAACCCTATTGGCTAGTGGCTATACCCTAACTATGTACGATTTAATCATCATCGGCGGCGGTCCTGGTGGCGTTGCCGCCGGCATCTACGCCGCCCGAAAAAAAATTAAAGTTGCCCTCATCACCGAGACTTTTGGCGGCCAGTCTTTGGTTTCCGCTGATGTCAGAAATTGGATCGGCACAAAGTCCATCTCTGGCTTTGATCTTGCCCAAAATCTCGAAAGCCATCTTCGCGACCAAGCAGGGATTGATATCATCGACAGCGAACGCGTTTCCAAAATCCAAAAAATCGAAAATGGTTTTTCAATCCAGACCGAATCTGGAAAAGATTTTGAAACTAAATATATTTTAACCACCGCTGGCTCAAGAAGGAAAAGACTAAATGTTCCCGGCGAAGATAAACACGAAGGCAAGGGTATCGCGTACTGCTCGATTTGTGATGCCCCACTTTTTGGCGATATGGTCACGGCCGTCATCGGCGGCGGCAACGCCGGCCTTGAAGCTGTGGTTGATCTCCAACCCTACGCCAAAAAAATCTATCTTTTGGTTCGTGGCGATGAAGCGAAAGGGGATGCCGTCACTTTAGACAAAATCAAAAAAGATCCCAAATTTGAACTCATCCCCAACGCCCAGACCCTCGAAGTCTTAGGCGAGGAAAAAGTTTCCGGCATTAAATACAAAGATCTAAAATCCGGCGAGGAAAAAGTTTTGCCCGTCGAAGGTATTTTTGTGGAAGTCGGCATTCTCCCTAATTCTGAAATGTTCGCCGACTTAGTTGAACGCGACAAAGCGGGGGATATTATCGTGGATCATAAAACCCAAAAAACCAGTTGCCCCGGCGTTTGGGCCGCCGGCGATGTGACTGATGTCTTGTATAAGCAAAACAACATCTCCGCTGGCGACGCCATCAAAGCCGTTTTAAACATCTACGACGAGATTAAAAAGAGCCAGTAGCGAAATTCTTTGATTTTTTCTACTGGATTAGATATCATCATGAAAGTTCTCTAACCATTTTCAAAGGAGTCTCCAATGAAGAATTATGGATACTTTGTAGGATCCCTCGCTCTGGCGGTCGCTCTATTTGTCCTTGTCGTCGGCATCTACTTTGCAGTCGAACTGAATCGCCTTGAACCCCTCATCGGTTTCAGTAGCTTTATTGTGATTCTTGTCGTAGGTGGAATTTTCTGCTTCAAGTACGCATGGCGAATTAAAAAAGCAGAAACAACACCCAAAACCAGCCCCTCGTCCACTCCCGCAACTCCCCCAGAAGTTCAATACCGAAGTTGCTGAGGGTCAAACTAGGAATCTGGCAGATTCCGCTACAGGCGCCCCAATCCACGAGGCGCCTTTCCACATTCTTCTTCTATAGCCAAAGCGAGTATTTGATTTTTAGGAAGCCACCGCAGTCCACGACGGGCTAGGTGTCGTTTAACGACCCGTCGGGACGAGGTCGCAGGTTGGCTCCTACCGCCGGAGTAGGAGAACAACCGGTTTCTAAAAATTAAGTACGAGCTTACCTTGACAAGCAGTTTGTAGGCGACTAAACTAATCAGCACTCCGAGGTCGGGAGTGCTAATAAACCAAAAACAAATTTTCGCGGTCCAATATTCGTATAATTAGTATCCATTCGCATATTGGCATCGTGTAAGCAAAGCGTATGAATTTAAAGCCCTTATCAAATCGCGTCTTCCTCGAACCTATCGAGCAAGACAAAACCACCAAATCGGGAATCGTAATTCCTGATACGGCGGACAAAGAAAAACCCATGCAAGGCAAAGTCCTCGCCATCGGTCCTGGGAAAACCAACGACAAAGGCGAAAGAGTAGCAATGTCAGTTAAGGTCGGCGACATCGTCTTATTTAAAAAATACGGCCCCGATGAAATCGAAGTGGACGGAAAAAAATATTTAGTCGGCGACGAAGACGACATTCTTGCCATAGTCGAGTAACGGCAAGCAATTACTAATTTCTAATTACTCTAATTAATCTAAAATTCGATCATTGGGAATTGATTGTTGATTAGAATAATTAGGTTAATTAAAACAATTAGAATAATTTAATATAAAATGGCTAAACAAATCTTATTTAACGAAGACGCGCGCGTGGCGCTCAAAAAAGGCATTGATAAGCTCGCCGACGCTGTCCGCATGACCCTTGGTCCCCGAGGCCGAGCGGTTGTAATCGAAAAATCCTACGGCGCTCCTCAAGTCACTTTCGACGGTGTCACCGTGGCTAAAGAAATCGAACTTAAGGATAAGTATGAGAATCTCGGTGCCGAATTTTTGAAACAAGCCGCCAACAAAACCAATGACAACGTCGGCGACGGCACCACCACCTCGGTGGTCTTGGCTCAAGCCATGATCGACGAAGGTGAAAAAATTATTCGCGAAAAAGGTTTCAATGTGATCCAGCTCGCCGAAGAGTTGAAAAAAGCGAGTGAAGTGATCATCAAAAAACTCGAAGATCAGAAAGAGTTGATTAACGACAACAAAAAAATCCAAGAAGTCGCCACTCTCTCTGCCAAAGACAAGGCCATCGGTGAGTTAATTGCCAAAGTGATGGATAAGGTTGGCAAAGAAGGGGTTGTGACAATTGAAGACTCCAACACCATCGGCAACTCTTTCGACATCGTCGAAGGGATGCAGTTTGACCGTGGTTACGTCTCCCAGTATATGGTTACTAACCAAGAAAGAATGGAAGCCGAATTGGCTGACCCCTACATCTTAGTCACCGACCGAAAAATCTCTTCCATCAACGAACTCCTTCCAATATTAGAGAAGGTTGTTCAAAGCGGTAAAAAAGAGTTGTTCATCATCGCCGACGAAGTTGAAGGTGAAGCCTTAGCGACTCTCGTGGTCAATAAACTCCGTGGTATCTTCAGCGTTCTCGCTGTTAAAGCTCCTGGCTTTGGTGATCGCCGCAAAGAGATGCTTCAAGATATTGCGGTGGTCACTGGCGCCGAATTCATCTCCGAAGATTTAGGTAAAAAACTCGAAACTGTCACCTTGGAAAATCTTGGTCATGCCCACAAAGTGGTTTCCAATAAAGACAACACCACGATCGTCGCCGGCAAAGGTGATAAGAAAAATATCGACGCCCGCGTCGCCCAAATCAAATCTCAAATCCAGAAAACTGAATCCGATTTTGACAAAGAAAAACTTCAAGAAAGATTAGGCAAACTCTCCGGTGGGGTGGCCGTCATCAAAGTTGGTTCGCCAACTGAATCCGCCCAAAAAGAATTAAAGCAACGCGTTGAAGACGCCGTTTCCGCCACTCGAGCCGCGATGGAAGAGGGGATCGTCCCTGGCGGTGGCATCGCTCTTTTCAATGTGGATTTAAATGCCACGAGCGCCCCAGCTTCGAAAGTTCCAGTTGTCGAAGCCGCTCTCCAGATTTTAAGGCGCGCTCTCGAAGCTCCACTTACCGCTATCATCGATAACTCCGGCGAATCTCATAGCAAGATTATCCAAGAGTTGAAAATGGAAAAGCAAAAAGATAAGAATCATTGGCTCGGCTTTAACGCCTTGATGAACAAAATCGGCGACTTAAAAGAAGCTGGCATCATTGATCCGCTGAAAGTTACTAAGACTGCTTTTACCAACGCGATCTCTGTCGCCGCCAATTATTTAACGATTGGCGCCGCTATCTCTGAGATTCCTGAGAAGAAATCTGGTTCCGATATGAGTGGAATGGGCGGTATGGGCGGAATGGATATGGGAATGTGAAATTCTTAAATTTTTAAGAATTTCATCCCGAGTTTAATCGAGGGATTACAATAAGTGTAAGTATGAAAAAACCACCGATCCTCCTGGGTCGGTGGTTTTGTTTTCTTGTGTTTGATACTTGCAGTCAAGGTTGAGGTGGAACGTAGACGATCTCATACTCCAGCCAAGTCGTTCCTTCCTTGAAAAAGCCAAGCTCAATAGCTACTTCACGTGAAACATCTACATCTCGTGATGCTTCATTCGGACCCCAATCAGTCTTGGGGACATTTTTTATCCAGTGGTCGCTTCCTACTACCCTAAAGTTAGCGATAGTATTTATCGGCCAAGTCTTTTGAGCCATAGAGATGGCGTACATATCAAATGGCTCGCCATCTGCCATCGTATCTCCATGGAAATCCTCTCCGTACCATGATGCAAAAACCACTCCGTGGCTTCCCTCTTTTGGAATTTCATCCCCGTTTCTCTCTGGCAGGATACCAGATTGAGGACTATACCTTTCTTCCTCGTCTCCCATTTTGAGTTCCGCGTAGTTATCTTGAGTTGGTAACTCGCGGGGTTCTACTTCTTCTCGTTCAGGCTTCGAATGATCCTCTTCTTGTGGGGATGACGGAAGCGTTTTCGAAATCGCCCATTCGGCGTGGAGTCGCTCTCGCTCCTCCATCGCCGCTTGCTTCTCTGTTTCCAACTCCTCCCGACTCCGAGGGAAATCTTTCGGAGCGTCAGCGTACGGCATAAAACCACCGCGGTCCGTTGTTCCAGCCCATATTGCATCGTGAGCTTTTTGCTCAAACTCCACCCTCTTGGCTGAAATCTTCTTTGCAGGTCTCTGCGCCCAAGTATCTGCGCTCATAGTCATAATCAAGATCAGCGCGCAGAAAACCACTGTCATCCAGTTCTTCATTCCTTTTCCTCCGTTCTATTCGTCCGTTAATTATCAAATTGCTATCCCAAATATCGACCCATATCATATCAAAATATACCCAATAAGTCAAATCAATCTCCCAAAAAATTCATATGTTATAATAAACTCAGGTCAAAAAATTAATCATAGAAAATAAAAATGAATCAACTCATCAATTGGTTGAATGTTTACTTCGGCCAGAAGGCGCCGAAAATGCCGGAGGGATTAAAATCTTTTCTGATTCAGGCCGCGCCATGGCTTGCAATCGTCGGCCTTGTATTTTCTCTCCCAGCCGCTCTCGTCCTGCTCGGCTTTTCCCGATTCACGATGGGGTATGGGATGTATGTCGGCAATTATCAAATGTTTTCTATTTTTTCGATTGCCATCGTAGTTTTATATGCCTTGGCTATCCCGGGCTTATTCAAAAAAACCTTGGCCGGCTGGAACTTTACTTTCTATGCCCTGCTTGTTAGTTTGATTCAAAGTTTAGTGATGATGAATATTGGAAGTTTAATTATCGGTGGTCTTATCGGCTTTTGGATTTTATTCCAAATCCGTCCCGCCTACACCGGTGTCACTACGCCTCCTCCTCCAACGACACCAGTTTAAAAAATCCCTAAGTTCGTTTTTATAAAACCGCCTTCGGGCGGTTTTTAGTTTTCGGCGTATTTCTGATGTCAAAAAAATCAAAACGACGAAGGGTGAGTCCTCCGTCGTCGATGTGCGTGCAAGTTGTCCTTGCTTAGGGTGCTTCGGCAAGGCGATCGATGATTCTGCCGATTTCCTCGGTAGGAGTATCGATGGGTCGGAAAATAGAATGCCCCCCGTTTATTCCAGTCTCTCGAACCACATACTTAGGTTTTTCATTCTCCGAGACTGGTTCCGTGAAGTAGATCGCCTTCCTATTAAGAGTGATCGACTTTAGTTGTTTGATCATCTCCAGGGTTGGGTGATCTTTATAGCGGTATATGACTACCGCAACTACCTCTTTTTCCTTATTGTACTCGTCAGGTGTCCCGAAACATGCCCACACCTCCGAACACTCAAGGTTAATTTCAACCAAATCAACCAAAGAGGCGTCAGCTTCGTCAAGCTCGGCTTGTCCGGTCTCGACGTCACCTTCAAAGCTAAAGACCGTAGTAGTTGGGAAGGTCACAGTCTCCACTCGTTTTGGTTTGTTACTCGCGCAACCACCAACAACAGCGATACTTGCGAAAATAACCACTGCCAGCCTCAGAGACCATCTCCATATCTTCATTATCTTTCACCTCCCTTCCGAAGAGCCTTAAGGGTTTATGTTGTCAAACCGCCATCTCTACAAATTATAACGCCGATTTATAAAAAAGGTATCTATTGGCATCTATTCCAAAATTCCATTATTCTTGTCAGTAATGACTCCCGAAACCGAAAAATACGAGTCCGGGAAAGATTCTTGAGTTCATCTCTTATTTCTCTTAAAATAAGATAGAAAGATGAACCTGGAAAACATTCCCGAATTTCAAGAATTAAGCGGAGATCTATCAACCGAAGAAAAAATTTTCGGGGAAGCTTCACGCCTCAGACACATAAAAGACCCAGCGCTCAAAGTTCTTTACTCCGGTCTCAAGGACACTGAAAACCATTACAAGGTTCTAAAACTCGGAGAAAAAATTTTAGCCGAGCGCAAAGAAAAGCTTCCTATTCTAGAAGCTATCTATCAAGCCGCAAGCTATATCGTCGAAGAATTCAAAACTCACCCCGGCGGGAATATTCAAGAGTTTTATGATAATCAAGGCCAAGCCTATTTTGAAAACCTCAAAGAAGAATTGCATAAAAAAATCCATGAGTTAAGGAAACAAGGCATAGTCAGTGATATTTTCTCAACTTACCGCGCAGTTTACGAAAAAGAAATGGATGCCGCCGTCGAAGATTTTCTGAAGTAGAAAACTACCATCCTGCCCTCCAGAGTGAAAACTTCTCCGAAAAAGGTTTTGCTATAATTTAGATGTGACTAGAAAAATAATCTATACCGACCACCTCCTCGCCCGCATCAACCTTCGAGGAATTCCAAAAAATCTTCCAGTTCAAATTTACAGAACCGCCTGAAGGCGGTTTTGTTTTTGAACATATTTTAAAGAATCAATCTATTTGGCATCTTTCCAAAATTCCATTATTCTTGTCAGTAATGACCCCCGAAACTGAAAAATACGCCCCCCAATTTCCCGGGGAAAACTTCTCCGAGCGGGACATCTACTACTTAGAATCTTTTGCGTCGAATCCCAAAGGCCTTATCTCGGCTATCTCCAACCTCCCCCCCGAAATTGTGGGTGCTCTCTGCTCTCGCGCCTCTCGCGCCAAAAATTCTCTCCTCCGAGTTCTGCTCGATGAATATCTCTATCCAATAATCGATGGCGAAGATAAGACGCTCGCCGTCGAACTCGAAGAGACGGTCAAGTTTTTCAAACACCACGGCTTCAAAAATATTTTAAACAACCAGCGCGCTCAGTCTTTCTACGCCAAGTGGCTTTCGCAGTACGGCGACGACTCCATCGCCCAAATGACTGGCACTCACGTCGTTTTCTGGGGCATCTCTCAGATCGCGATGAAATTTCTCGAAGATCGTCGCCTTGGTTTGGAACCGATTGAAAAATCCACCCGCTACGTCAACTTTGGCAACAAAATTGATGGCAAGTATTTGTACTACACCCCCACTCCGGATTTAGAAAAGCTAGGACTCCTTGATGAATACCATAAAACTTTAGACGGTCTCTTCGACACCTACGTCGAACTCCTTCCCCCTCTTTTGGAATGGCTCAAAAAAAACTACGACGACAAAGAATCGATTTTAGAAAAGAAAGCTTTTGACACTTTGCGCGGCCTTCTCCCGATGGCGACGTTAGGCCAAGTCGCTTTTCGTGGGAACGCCCA
This sequence comes from uncultured Candidatus Saccharibacteria bacterium, assembly GCA_964363455.1. Lineage (GTDB taxonomy): Bacteria > Patescibacteriota > Minisyncoccia > UBA6257 > 2-01-FULL-56-20 > VMFW01. The sequence continues at coordinate 6,283 of CAYIIM010000019.1, read as the reverse complement.
GGCCTTTGAGTACTTACTTTCGCGAACCCTCAAGCACCCTCTAGGCGAACTCCGCTGGATCGCTGACACCCTCAAAACCGAACTCGACAAAGAAATCCCATCACTCCTTCTTCGCCTCACCGAAGCCAACTCTCAAGGTTACCAAGATTATTTAGTTAATCGCGGCAAAAAAGTTAGAGACTATATATCTCGTCAGCCCGAAGCTCGCCCACGCACCGAAGGAGAAACTTCTTCCTCGGCCATGGGTTTAAGCCTTTCTCCTTCTGGTGTCGGGGTAAAACTGGTTGAATTCGACCCCGACGCCGAAAACAAAATTATCGCCAGTATGATCTTCCCTGAAACGCACGAGTCCTACGAAAAAATTTACGCTCGAGTGAAAGCGATGTCGACTGAAGAAAAATCAGAAATTTTGGAAAACTACACCGGCGGCCGCAAGGCGAGGTGGTACAAAGTTGGCCGCCCCTTTGAAAATTCTTACGTCCGCTTTGAAATCGTGATGGATATCGGCGCCTATCGCGACCTTCATCGCCACCGCATCATGACTCAAGACCGCCAGCTGTTTTCCACTCACCACGGCTACAATATCCCCAAAGAAATCGAAGAGGCTGGCTTCACCGAGAAATTTATTAAACCTCTCGAATTTGCCAAAACTCTTTTCGACAAACTGGAAGCTCACGATCCCGAATTTGCTCAATACGTTGTCCCACTCGCATACCGTATGCGTTTCTATCAATACCAAAATCTCCGCCAAGCCTTTTGGGAAACCGAACTTCGCACCATCTCTCAAGGCCATCCCGATTACCGACTGATTGAACAAAAAAAATATGAATTACTGAAAGAAAAATTCCCATTGATTGCCAAATATATGCTCGTCGATATGGCCGACTACGCCATCGCCCGCCGGGGGACAGAGGAGGGGATTCAAAAAAAGGAAGCCTCATTAATCGAAAAACTTAAAGATAAGAGAACCTAATCAGTAAATATTTAAATGGGACGCTTTAATCCGTTTCGGTTTATTGAAAAGTATGAAAAGAGCTTTATTGGTCTAAGTATAATAACGCTAACATCCTTCGGCTCTTCATGTCTCGGAATCTTAATTATTAAGAAAGGCGCCCTAGTGTTTACTGTTTCTGGGATCCTTCTTCTTGCTTTTTCTGCTTTAATATTTTTTATTGCCGCTAGTGCGCTATACCATAAACTTTTCTCTTACATTCTAGAAAACCACATTAAGCAGTTTAGCGCCAATTCATTTAAATACGCCGTTTTTGCCACCCTTAACTTAGCCCTCCTTCTTATTTTTGGAGATGAAAAAGCCAAAGAAATACTCTACGACCATCCCTATCTTTGGGCTATCGGATATATTTGCCTCGTCATCGCCGGAGTTTCTTCTAAGTTTTCTAGTAAAAACAAAAAGTCCAAATCAACCCTTCCTAAGCTATCAATGGCAATAGCTATCATAATTCCTATGGGAGCCATAGTGATGCTGCTCTTTCTCGCTGTCCTAGACCTTAATGGAATCATTCATCTGGTTGTGGAAGGGCTTGGATTCATAGCCAAGGCCCTATTTTCTTGACCTTTTAATTTCCTCAAAAAATCGCTATAATCAAACTACAAAAAGTCGTTAATTAACCCAAAAACAAAAACAAATGGAAATTCTCATCGGTATTATCGTCGTCATCGCCCTCTGGTTCATCTTCTCCTATAACGGCTTCGTCCGGTTAAACAACCGCGTCAAAGAAGCCTGGTCGGACATCGAAGTTCAGCTCAAACGCCGCTATGACTTGATTCCCAACGTCGTGGAGTCCGTCAAAGGTTACGCCAAACACGAAAGTGGAGTTTTTGAGAAAGTCACCGAAGCCCGCACCCGCGCTATGAATGCCGATCAAAAAGGCGACCCTAAAGAAATCGCCCAAGCCGAAAATATGCTCTCCGGCGCTTTGAAAACTTTGTTTGCGGTTTCCGAAAACTACCCCACCCTCCGCGCCACCGAAAACTTCCAAAAACTCCAAGATGAGCTTAGCGACACCGAAAATAAAATCCAAGCTTCGCGAAGGTTTTACAACGGCAACGTCCGCGACTTCAACACCAAAGTAGAAACTTTCCCGTCTAATCTAATCGCCGGCATGTTCCACTTCACCGCCAAAGAATTCTTCGACATCGACGAGAAAGGCCCAGAAGGCCAACCCGTAGCGGTTAAGTTCTAAGTCCTAAGCGCTAAATCCTAAACAGTTTCGAATGATCGAAGGTGAAAATTCAAAACGATATGACCTCGAAGATCGAACTCTTAGGTTTGCTACGAGCGTTAGAAATTTTGTAAGGAAATTACCTAAGACGATATCTTCGATCGAAGACGCGAAGCAACTAGTAAGATCGTCCGGTTCTGTTGGCGCCAATTACATTGAAGCTTGTGAAGCTCTTAGTAAGAAGGACTTTCTTATGCGAATTAAAATTTGTCGTAAGGAAGCTAAAGAAAGTGGTTATTGGCTTAACCTCTTAGAAACGCCAAGTATTGATCTAGACAAGGAGAAAAAGGTTTTAATTCAAGAAGCAACAGAATTAAAAAAATCTTTGGCTCCATCGTTACAAAGTCTTAATTTTATTATTTGGATTTTTATATTGAATATTGTTTAGGATTTAGAAATTAGAACTTAGAATTTTAAAACATGGCTACCCTCTACACCCACCAATCTTCCAATATCCGCAAAACCTGGTTACTCTTCACCCTCTTCTTCGCCGTCATCATTGCTATCGGCTTCATTTTCGCCCAAATCTACGGCAACGCCAACATTCTCTATATTGCCGTTCTCTTTTCTTGTGGGATGAGCTTTATCAGCTACTGGTATTCCGACAAAATAGTTTTACGGATGGCCAACGCCGTCCCTGTGAGTCGTGAATCAAATCGTGAACTTTACAGCATCGTCGAAAATCTCTGCATCACCGCCGGCCTCCCCATTCCTAAAATCTACGTCACCCAAGAGTCGGCCTTAAATGCCTTTGCCACTGGTCGTGACCCAGAGCACGCCGTGATCTGCGTGACCACCGGCCTCGTTGAGAGATTAAACCGCACCGAACTCGAAGGCGTCTTGGCCCACGAACTCTCCCATATCGGCAATCGGGATATTTTAATCAGCACCCTAGCTGTTGTCTTGGTGGGTTTCATCTCCATCCTTGCTGATATATTTTTACGCTCGATGTTTTTCGGCGGGGGACGGAGACGTGATAGCGAAGGCGGCCAATTCGGCGCCATTATGTTTCTCATTGGTATCGCTCTTTCCATCCTCGCTCCCATCTCAGCTACCTTAATCCAACTCGCCATTTCGAGGAAGAGAGAGTTTTTGGCCGACACCTCCGGCGCCCTTTTGACCCGCTACCCAGAGGGCCTGGCCAGTGCGCTCGAGAAAATCGGCAAAGATGTCCTGCCGATGCGCGCCGCCAAAAACACCACTTCGCATCTCTGGATCGACGATCCATTCCCCGGCAAAGCCCGCACTTCTATACTCCACCGGCTTTTCCAAACCCACCCACCCATCGAAGAGAGAATCAGAATCCTCCGCGGGATGAGCGTATAAGCGCGAATGCTTGATTGCTAGAATGTTAGAATGAACCAATTCAAATTTGAAAAATACAGGTTTGAAGATTTAGAAATCTGGAAGTTGGGAATGAAGATTGTAAGCAAAGTTTATGATCTAGTGAAAAAATTTCCCAAAGAAGAAGCCTTTGCGTTATCTGACCAACTCAAAAGAGCCAGCACGTCTATCGTCTTAAATATCGTCGAAGGTAGTGGCCAGCCGACCAGCAAGGCATTTTCTCTATATCTTAGCAGAGCAAAGTCGTCTGCTATAGAATGCGTCGCTTGTGTTAAAATTGCTGAACAGCAAAAGTTTATTACCCAACTCGAAGCCAGTGATCTAGAAGAGGTTTTACGAGAAGAGTACTTTAAGATTATCGGTATGATAAAATCTATTCAACAGAAGTAGTATCCAAGTATTCCCACATTCAAACATTACATCACTTCAACACTCAGGCATTCTTTCATTCCCGCATTACACCACTCACGCATCTTCCCATTCAAGCATTAGAACATTCATGCATTACAACTTTAGTAAGACCATCGTCATCAGTCTTGGCGGCTCCATCATCTACCCCGACCAAATTGACGTCCACTTTTTAAAAAGTTTCAACTCTTTCGTTCGCAAATACATAAAAAATGGTTATAAATTTGTCATCATTACTGGCGGAGGTAAGCTTTGCCGAGATTTCCAAAAAGCCGCCTATAAAATTTCAAAGATCAACGACAACGACAAAGATTGGCTTGGCATTCACTCCACTCGATTAAATGGCCATCTCCTAAGAACCATCTTCCAGGACGTCGCGGACCCAACTATTTTTGATATTCGCCACAAAATCAAAAAACTTTCCCATCCAGTCACCATCGGCGCTGGCTGGCGTCCGGGCTGGTCCACTGATTTTGTTTCTGCTCAAATTGCTGCCGATTTCAAAGTGAAAGAATTCATCAACGCCGGCAAACCCGCTTATGTTTTTGAAAAAGATCCCAAAAAATTCCCCAGCGCCAAAAAATTTGAGAACCTCTCTTGGTCAGAGTATCGAAAGTTAGTCCCCAAAAAATGGATCCCCGGTTTCAGCTCTCCCATTGATCCCATCGCCGCCCATCTCTGCCAAAAAGAAAAAATCACCGCCATCGTCATTAACGGCAAAAATCTCAGAAACTTTGAAAACCTCTTGCAAGGTAAGTCTTTTCAAGGGACGGTTATTTCTTGACGGTGAAAATTTGAGCTATATACTAAAAAAGTGAGCGTCTGAGTTCTTGGGCGCCACAAAACCAGGAGCAGCTTTGTCTGCTCCACGGCGGCGATGTAATCCGCCACCCATAATTCGCAGCGGGAAGTAGACCCTCCCGCGCTAATCTTTCAAACCGCCGCGGCCATTCCAAGGTCGTGACACAACAAGAGGGGAAGTGCGACCACCCGCGCATTTCCCCTCTAACTTTTCTCTTAACTCCAAATCAGGTAAAATAATAACAGATGAGCCACCAGGGCACTCCCTGGATCTCTCTCCGTGAGAACCGTTCGGCGGAAGCCGAACGCCAGGAGGACGCATGCGCTGCTGCGTCCTCTCTGTTTTTCTTGAATTTTCTCTGGTTTAGCGGGACAATTATTAGATGAATCCCACTGACCTTATCAATGTCGAAAACCCCGGAGAGCTTATCAGTTTTCTGATGCCCATCATCTTAGTCGCGCTCGCCATTTTTTTCTTGGTGATGGCAATCGTTCTAAGTTATCACTGGCGTAAATACGGCGTGGGCAAAGTTCGCGCCGCTATCTTTATGTGGACTTATCTAATCGGCGGAATTGTTTTCCTAAGCGTCATGGTCACCTCCAAGCTTTCGTATTAAATTTAAACATCCAACGTCTTACCTCTAACTTCTAACGCAACATGGTAGATTTACACCCTGAAGAAAAAATTGTTTTAGTCGTCCGGCGTCACTGGTTCGTTTTCTTAGGCGAAGTGGCCGCTCTTATTTTAGCCGCCCTCCTCCCCCTCGCCTTCCCGATTTTTTCCAATTACGTTTATGATCTCGGGGGGCAATATCTCTCTGAATCTCAAATCACCGCCGTCACCACCTTCGTCTCCGCCGCCTGGCTCCTCTTACTCTGGATTATCTTCTTCATCATTTTCACTAATTACTATTTGGACACTTTTATTATTACCAATCAACGCGTCATCGACGTTGATCAAGTCAATCTTTTTGCCCGCGACATCGCCACCGCCCCTCTCGGGAGCATCCAAGACGTCAAAATCGAAATCCTGGGCTTTGTTGCCACCATGTTCAACTATGGCAACCTCCATCTTCAAACCGCCGGCGGCGACAAAGAAATCATCATCCGCGGTATCCAAAATCCCGAGTATGTAAAAAAGTTAATTATGTCTACCCATCAAAGCGAAGTTGTCCCGCATAACGTCACTTAGCTTGAATTCCTTAGTGTTTCAAAACGCTATTATTGCTTGACTAGAGTTTTTTCGTGGATATACTGAATTCGTGAGCCTTCGTGGTTTTGCTGGTACCATAACAACCAGAGCGGATTACGGAGGGAGGCTCATGTCCGGTTTTCCGCGCAAGTCAAAGAAGTCGCGAATCTTCAAGGTCGCGACAAACAGGGGAGGGTTAGCTTAGGCGCCCTCCCTGATTTATTTCTTGAGTCTCAGTAGAAAAAGTAGTAAAGTATTCGAGCCAACGGAGGCGTCGGATAGTCCTGCCTGCCGG
>CAYIIM010000018.1:0-16426 GCA_964363455.1 uncultured Candidatus Saccharibacteria bacterium | reverse complement strand
ATTTCTGGTCGAACACCGACAAACAAACCCGCCATATGTGTGTGCCTAAAACAAAACCATCTTGACTGTATCGCCCTTCTTCACTTTCATTTCCTTCACCGAAAAACTAAAGCTACTTCCTTCAACTGTAAACTCTTTTACTTGAGCCGTATCCGCCGGCGCATCCCCCACTAATGGCGGAATATTCACCGCTGAATCGCCTTCTGTACTCACATCATCCGTCGGCGCTGTCCCTTTGTTGGTAAACAAAAAATATCCGCCCGCCAAAACCACTACCACCACCAAACCAATAACTAATGTTTTATTCATAAGGGTACACTTATCCCGAGTGAGTCCTCGACGAGGGATTACCTTAAACTCGGGCCTATTTTATTTTTCTACGACTTTTTATTTTTGTGACTTTTTCTCGCTAATTATATAACCATAAGGTAAGCTTTGCAAACAAGCTTTCTTGTTTTATTCGTATATTCGTATGATTATTAGTAATAAGTAACCCATGTTAATTGATGACGTCAAAATCAAAGTAAAAGCCGGCCACGGTGGTCGGGGTTCAGCCACCTTTAATAAAACCATGATGAGCTTAGGACCTGTCGGCGGTAGCGGTGGCCGAGGTGGGAGTGTTTTTGTTGAGGGCACATCGGATTTAAGCGCTTTGAACAACTTCCAACACAAAAAACTTTTCGAAGCTGAAAATGGTCTTTATGGCCGCGATCAGTTTCGAGATGGCTACGACGGTAAAGACTTAGTTTTAAAAGTCCCCACCGGCACCGTCATTCACAACCTCACCACCGGTGAGAAAAACGAAATCACTCAAATCGGCGAAAAAATCCTCCTCGCCAAAGGCGGCAAAGGCGGGAAAGGCAATTTCCACTTTCGCTCTGCCACCAACACTTCGCCCAAAGAATTCCAGCCCGGTCTTCCCGGTGAAGAATTTGAATATCGATTTGAACTCAAACTCATCGCTGATGTCGGCTTTATCGGTTTCCCCAATATTGGTAAATCCAGCCTTTTAAACGAATTAACCAAAGCCCAAAGCAAAGTCGCCAACTATCCCTTCACCACCCTCGAACCCAACCTCGGCGTTTATTACGAACTCATCCTCGCCGACATCCCGGGATTAATAGAAGGATCCTCTGTTGGCAAAGGCCTCGGCACCAAATTCCTCCGTCACATTGAACGCACTAAAATTCTTTTCCACTTTGTCTCCGCGGAGTCCGTTGACCCAGTGAAAGACTACAAAGCTATTCGCAAGGAGCTAGGCGCCTTCAACAAAACTTTAATCAGAAAACCCGAATATCTTTTCTTAAGCAAAAGCGACAACGCCACGCCCACCGAAGTTAAAAAGAAATTAGCGGCGCTTAAAAAAATCAACCCTAAGGCGATCGCTATTTCTGTCTTGGACGACAAAAGTGTTGAAGCCGTCAAAAAAATCTTGAACGCTATCAAAAAAGAAAAAGTTTCTAAAAAATAGATGGAAACCGAAATCGAGGCCAAGTTTTTAGATATTGATAAAGAAGAAATAAGAAAAAAACTCCGAGAAATCGGAGCTGAACTCGTCCACGAAGAACGCTTAATGAAAAGTAAGGTTTACGAACACCCCACTGAAAAACAAAATGACTGGTTTCGTGTTCGCGATGAAGGTGATAAAATCACTTTAAGTTATAAACAACTTCTTGATCGCACTCTTCATGGCACCAAAGAAATCGACGTCGTGGTCAACGATTTTGATAAAGCTTGCTCTATACTCGAAAAATCGAAACTAAAATTCGTCACCAACCAAGAAAAAAGGCGGGAAAAATGGCAACTAAGCAAAACCGAAATCGTCATTGATACTTGGCCTTGGATTCCAACTTTTATCGAAATTGAAGCGCCGACCGAAAACGAAGTTAAAAGCGCTGCCGAAAAACTTGGCTTTGATTGGAACAAAGCCGAACATGGCAGCGTCGAAACAGTTTATATGAAACACTTCGACGTCACAGAGGAAGAAGTCGACGACTGGTCAGACATGACTTTTACTCCAGTCCCAGAATGGCTCGAAAAGAAAAGACGGGCTAATCCTCAAAAATCTTTAAGTTAAACTTCAACGCGTTATACGCCGAATCAAAATCCTCTACCTTAAACCCTGCCGTCGAAGCTTTTTCCTCATACACCCCCTTCATCCGCCCAGCCAAATCTCCATAACTTTGCGCCGCTTCTTTATTACCCTTTCTCTCAGCGTACGCCCGAAAAGTCTCTGCTTGTAAAATAATCTTTGCAAAATCTGAAACTGAATCGGATGATTATTTAAAGCCCTGATCCCCTTTCATCCAAAGGTCTGCGAGTTCTCCGATCGTCCCACCATCAACCGTCACCACCGCCCGTGGCACGCCCATCAATTTTCCTCTGAAACCCGTCCTCTCAGAATGAAAATACTTTATCTCTCCCATTTTTCCGCCATCAATCTCCTCCTTAATTCGCCTTAGTTTAGCCACGGAATCGCCGCCAATCGTCGCATCAATCGCAAGTGCCAAATGAGATACCTCCTCGCCTTCGTCCAAAAACTCCGCAACCTCATCCACTCCCCGTGTATAATCATCAAATTTAGAAGTCTTGATCGTAATCACTCCCTCCCCTAACCAATTACCTAGCTCCACCTGTTCGTTAATAATCGCCTCCAAAACTTTTCCGAGATTCCTCGCCTCTTGATGTTCGGGACTCTCTCTGTCTTTGCTGTCAAAAATCCGATCAAGTCTTTCAGTTTCCTTGATATCTTTTTCTATCTCCTTATCGCTATATCCGACTATGCCCCTAAAATCATTCAAATCAACCTGAGTCTCCGCCATCTCTTTTTCCGCGCGACGCGAAGCCGCCTCAACTAAGGCGTTTTCTGTAATCCGATCGAAGTTTCTATCCATTAATTCTTCAAATACCTTCTAATCGCCATATACCCCGAAAATACTCCGATCCCCGCGCCGAACAACATCTGCCAAAGCAATAGTGTAAAAACATTTGAATAATAGTAACTCGAAAGATTAGAACCCGGGATAAACTTGGCCAAATGCGGTGACAGAAAACTCACCACTGGCATCACAAAAAGAATACTTAAGACCGCTGCAATCACGCCCACCAAAATTCCATCCACAATAAACGGTCCGCGCACTAAAGCGTTTGACGCACCCACCGCGCGCATAATGCTTATTTCATCTCGACTCGAATAAATCGCTAATCGAATCGTATTAAAAACAATCAGTCCCGCAATCACCGCCATTATAATCGTAAGCGCCAATCCGCCTCGATTTACATAATCAATAATCGCCACCAACCGATCAATCGCTACCTGATTTTCATCAAAACTTTTCTTGCTGATGTACTGGTCAAAAACCGAATTATTTAAGCTCTCGTCAATCGCGGCATATTGATCCGGACTAAACGCTCGGATATTTAAAGACGCCTCAAAAGGATTATTGCCCACTGTATCCACCGCCCCAATCACCGATTGCTCTCCCGCGTGCTTAACTTTGAAATCCTCTAAAGCTTTTTCTTTTGAAACATAGGCAATCTCCTGCACCTCTGGCAAACTTTCTAAGGATTCCTTGATACTTAAAATCTGATCTTCAGCGGTGTTGGTTTTAAAATAAACGACAATATCAATCTTATCCTGAAGCGAAACAATCGCATTGTCTCTCACCTCTGTAAAAATAACCAATCCCAAAGAGACAAAAAGCGCTAAAAGCATCACCAAAACCGTCGCGGTTGATAAAAGGCCGTTCCGCCAAAAACTCTTAAGTCCAAAGTGAATAATTCTTGAAAGTGTGGTAATCATCTTTTTATTATCAGGTATACGAATTTCATCTTTCTGTGTTTCATGTTTTAAGTTTCATGCTCCATTTCTCGTGTCCTACACGAGTATGTATTTCCCCCTCTCTTCGTCCCTAATTAACCGACCCTTATCCAATGTTATCACCCTTTTTCCCAAAGCGTTAACAATATCTTTATTGTGAGTCGCCAAAATCAACGTCGTCCCAAGTTCGTTAATTTTAATGAGTAAATTAATAATTTCCGTTGTATGAAGCGGATCTAAGTTTCCGGTGGGTTCGTCCGCAATAATCACCTCTGGTCGATGCACCATCGCTCTCGCAATCGCCACTCTTTGTTTTTCTCCTCCTGAAAGCTCGCTCGGAAAATTATTCATCTTATCCGAAAGTCCCACCATATCTAAAACCTGCGGCACCAACTCGCCAATCTCCCTCTGGGATCGGCCCGCCACCTCCAAAGCAAAAGCCACATTTTCATACGCATTTTTAGTCGGCAAAAGTCGAAAATCCTGAAAAACCACCCCAATATGCCTCCTAAACGCCGGCAATTCTTTGTCGCGTAACTTATTCACCTCATACTGCCCAAAAAATACCCTACCTTTAGATGGCTTTTCCTCTCCAATCAAAAGTCGGATAATCGTCGACTTCCCAGCTCCTGAACGCCCTACTAAGGAAACAAACTCCCCTGGGCCAACCTGGAAACCAATGTCTTCAAGCGCCGCCGAATGGTCACCATAAATTTTTGAAACGTTTTGAAAAGCAATCATGCCGATTTTATGCGAAGCGGAGCGAGCCCATAAAATCGAGCACCCCGCCGAAAGTATTTACGAATCAATATTTTAACATTTTTTGCCTTAATTCTCAAAATATTATTTCACTACTAATAAAGGCGGGGTAAAAATATTCAAATTAATGAATACTCTCTACCTCCGCCTCTATAAACAAATCCAAATCCCCTTCCATAACTTTATCCACATTGCTCGTCTCCGCCTCCGTCCGATGATCTTTCACCATCTTATACGGATTAAAAACGTACGATCGAATCTGATTTCCCCATTCCGGCTTTATTTTCGTCCTTAAATCTCCCAATTCTTTCGCTTTAGTTTTTTCCATCAAGTCCAAAAGTTTGGCTTTCAAAATTTTCATTGCCTTTTCTCGATTCGAGGCTTGCGATCGCTCTACCTGCGAGCTCGCCGTTAGTCCTGTCGGCAAATGCATCACCCGCACCGCCGTCTCCACTTTGTTCACATTCTGCCCACCCGGACCCGATGACCTAAAAAATTCAAACTTCAAATCCTGTTCGGGTATATCGAGTTTTGATTCATCCACCTCTGGCAAATCGGGCAAAACTTCTACTAAAGCAAAAGATGTGTGTCGCAACTGCTTCGCCGAAAACGGTGACATCCGCACTAGTCGATGCACCCCCGACTCCCGCTTCAAATATCCGTACGCATAATTTCCCACAATTTCCATCGTCCTCCGATTCGGACTATCATCCAAAACCGAAAATTTCCAACCCTGCCGATCTGCATATTTTGAGTACATCAGAAATAGCATTCGCGCCCAATCTTCCGCATCCTCTCCACCTGCCCCCGGAAAAACCCCAATCACCGCCGACCGCTTATCATACGGCCCATCAAAAAGAGTTTGAAGTTCTAATTGCCGAAATCGCCTCTTTACTTCGAAAAAAATGTTTTCATTAAACTCCTCTTCTAGATCCTTAATTCCTTTCTCAATTTCCTCAAACTTCCCAACTAAATCGTTTAGTTCGCCATGCTCCCGAATTTTATGATCCGCCGCTCCTCGATCCAACCAAAAATCCGCGTCGCTCATCGCAAACTCCAACTCCTTCACCCTATTTTTTTTCGTCTCAAGGTCAAAGCCGCCCGCTTAACCGGCGGGCTTCGGTTTTAAGTTCTTCTAATTTTTCCTTTAAATCTTCTTTCATTTTTATAATCCATCCTCAAACATAGTTCCTATGAGACCGGCCGAACCCTCTTTGGCACAGTTTTTTAAAGCCCTGGATTCCTTAGGATCTCCAAATGGAAAATCGAAACCTAGAACACTTAGAATATTACGCGCTCCTGTTACTGAGCCGTCAGGAAAAAAATTAGAAATCGTGAAGTCATTCTCCAATCCTTTTTTTCTTATTTGACTTGATAAGCTATCTAAATCGATTGTACTATCAACACTTATAGAAGCATATGGTTGTACTGGACTCTCTCCCTCAGGAAGAGAGTCTAAAGCCTCAATAACGTACAAATCTCCCTTATGTTCTTCTCTGAAATATTCTAAAGCTTTTTCTTCGCTTGTAAATTCAAACGACGACACCCCCGGAATACTTAAAATTTTCTCTTTAATTCTTTCGCCCTCGTCCACGCCAACACCTCTAGCGAAGTTCAACCTAATATCAATTTTTTCCGAATCAATCACTGCCTGACATTTGCTTCTCAAACTAGCGAAACTAATATATCGCCAACCCAAAAAACCACCACCCACAACCACAACAATTACAACCCCAATTACTAGAAAATCTCTTTTCATAACATTACAACCTTATAACATTTCCAACATTCAAACAATCAACCAATATATTCAAATCTCTTAAAAACTTTACCACCCCTCTCGATTTCTTCAAACCAGGTAGTGAAACTTCGACTTTTTTGGCTTCTTGATCGCAAGAGCGATCGGTCGAAGTTCTACTACCTGGCAAAAAACATCTGCCTTGGCCGCACCCAAAAACCTCCGTCTTTATACAACACAAAATCCTCAAGCGTCTCCGAATGCTTAGCCACCCCAATCACTTCATATTCATTCCCCTTAAAATGCCGATATTTCCCAAGTCGTATCTCTTCTGACATTAGAACATTATAACACTCAAGCATTCCCGCAATCCTCATCATTGAGCCACCTCCGAGATTCGAACTCGGGACCCCATCTTTACGAAAGATGTGCTCTACCGACTGAGCTAAGGTGGCAACCCCAAAGATTCTATGCGATAAAAAAATCTAAATCAAGAAAATCAAAGCGAAAACATTATACCCACAAATCCAGAATGGTTAGTAGCTGAAGTGATAGTAGGAACAGTAGTATTCAATAAGCCATTGGCACCTGTATAATAAATATCTGGTGACCCAGCTGGCGGATAACCATCACAATCACCAACAGAATCAGCCGGCATATAAAACGAGAAAGAAACATCCGTAGTTCCTACCCCCAAAATATAAGTAGTGGTTGCAGATATACCAACCGGAGAAACCAACGTACTTGAAACCCAAGTCCCAGCCACACCCCTTCCGTCCACAATAACACTTTCGGAAATCTTGCTGTAGTTAGGACTTCCTGAATTGTACATTGCCATTTCTACCGACTCTCCGGAATCTAGACTCCCATTATGATCCCAGTATATCATCTTAACAATCGCCACATTACCAGAGGGGCTACTGGTTATTTTCCACTTATTATACGATTCGTAAGACGAAAAAGGATTATCAGTATTAAAACAACTTTCACTTGGTATATCTATATATCCGATCCTCCAATTCGCCTCGTTTGGCATCACCAATAAATCAGCTCCCTTCTCGTACAAAACAATTGTATTTCCGCTATCGCTACCTTCAACGTCCCTTTCTCCTCCCCACTTATACTTTGACGATTCCATATCAACGTTGATTTCCCATTTTCCCGCGCTCATCGCATATGAATAAAATAAACCCTGTTGCGCTGCATTCACCGGATCCACTGGCAAATTACTAAATGGCGAAGTTGGCAATCCAGAAAAATTCACCGGCATCCAACCACTCCCATCTGCTTTCCTCAAGTTATCTGCCGTTGCACAACGGTACTGCCAACCCGATGCCGCCGACAAAGGTGGCAAAAAAGCAGCCCAACTCGCACACGTCGTACTCGTATCTGGCAGAGAAATATAAAGCACGTTCTCCGCCCCCAAAGAAATATTTGGATTCTGCGCTACTGCTAAATTCAACGCATCGCTAATCGAAGCCACTTCCGAAATTCTTTTCGCATCCCTCCCCTGCTTCAACATCTCCGCCGGATTTAAAACCAAAAGCGTAATCGTCGCCAAAATCGCTACCACTCCAATCACAATCAAAAGCTCAATCAGTGTGAAAGCCGAACGCCGTCTAAAATTCATAACCCAATTATACCAAGAAACTAGCCCAATATCCCTTTGAAGATGTCCCCAAAAAGTTATAGACTTTAACTAATCTAAATGGCTACTCACAACTCCGAAATCGGCAATCTCTCTCTTGAGTTCGTCCGCGTCACCGAACTCGCCGCTATCGCCGCCGCCAAGTGGACCGGCAAAGGCGACAAAAAACTCGCTGACAAAGCCGCAGTGGACGCAATGAGAGAAGCGTTCAACCAAATCGACTTTTCCGGCGAAATCGTAATCGGCGAAGGCGCCAAAGACGAATCCTACGAACTCTTCATTGGCGAAAAAGTCGGCACCGGCAAGGGTCCAATATTAGATATCGCTGTTGACCCACTTGAATGCACCTCGTCTGTCGCCTTCGGCCGCCCCAATGCGTTGACCGTCATCGCCACCGGACCAGAAAATACTTTATACAAAGCCGCCGATTCATATATGGAAAAAATTGCCGTCGGACCTAAAGCCAGAAATGTCATCGACCTCGACGCTTCCGTCAAAGACAATATTAGTAAGGTCGCTTTCGCTTTAGGCAAAGATGTTTCCGAAATTACCGTCGCCGTCATTGACCGTCCTCGCCATGAAAATTTAATCAAAGAAATTCGCGAAGCCGGCGCCCGAGTTCAAATTTTTTCCGACGGCGACATTGCCATGGCTCTCGCCACTTGTATGGATGAGTCCCCCGTCGATATATTAATGGGCATCGGCGGTAGCTCTGAAGCCGTTCTAGCCGCCGCCGCCTTGAAATGTTTGGATGGTGAAATCCTCGCCCGCTGGAAACCCAAAGACGAAAGCCATATTCAAAGATTAAACGCCGCCGACATCACCGATTTCGAAAAAATACTCTCAAGTGAAGATCTCGCCAAAGGCCACGACTTAGCCTTCACCGCCTCGGGCGTTATCACTGGCCCAATCTTAGAAGGCGTTGTCTTCGGATCGGATCACATAACCACCCATACGGTGGTTATGTCCTCTGGTCCAAAAATGGTAAGATTTATCAAAACCATGCATAACCAATAGTCGAAAGAAATTTTATTCGCGTCATTTTGCTTAAATTCGCATTATTCGCGATTACTCACAAAAAATATGCCCAGCCGAGAAGAAAAATTAGCCACCATCAAAAAAATATTCGAAAACTCCAAAGGCATCCTCGCCGCCGATGAAAGCATCCCTACTGCCGGCAAAAGATTAGAATCCATTGGTGTCCCCTCGACTCCCGAAACTCGCCAAAAATATCGCGAGATTTTCTTAACCGCCCCTGGTATCGAAAACTATTTAAGCGGTGTCATATTTTTCGACGAAACTTTCCGTCAAACTATCAACGGCAACCGAGCGCAAGCCGAGCAGTCGTCGTATGACGGAAAGACTTTTGCGAAATTTGTCGAAAGTATAGGCATCGTCCCTGGCATCAAAGTTGATGGCGGCGCTGTTGATTCCCCTGAGTTCCCCGGTGAAAAAATCACCGTCGGCCTCACCGGCCTCGCCGATCGCCTTACCGAATACTATTCTCTTGGCGCTCGCTTCGCCAAATGGCGCTCCGTAATTACGATTAACGAGAGTCTTCCCACTGACGCCTGCCTCACCGCGAACGCCGAAGCCCTCGCTCAGTATTCCAAATACTGCCTAGACGCCGGTATCGTGCCAATCATCGAACCCGAAGTTTTACTCGATGGCACCCACGGAATTCAAAAAAGTGAAGAGGTGACCACCAAAACGCTCCAAGTTGTTTTTGACGCTTTCAAAAAAATTAATCTACCACTGGACGAAATTATCTTAAAAACCAGTATGGTCGTCCCGGGCAACAAGTCCGGCGAAACAATGGACTCAACCAAAATCGCCGAAGGCACTGCGCGTTGCTTAAAAACCGCCGTTCCCGAAAATCTAGGCGGAATCGTCTTCCTTTCGGGCGGACAAACTCCCGTTCAAGCCACCGAAAACTTAAATGCTATTCAGAAACTCGGACCTTATCCCTGGCCCTTAAGCTTCTCTTACGCTCGCGCCCTCCAAGGTCCGTCACTTGCAATCTGGAAGGGCGAAGACGCCAACATCCCCGCCGCTCAAGAAGTTTTCTTAAAACGTTTGAAATTCAACTGCGCCGCCAACCGAGCGCAAGCCGAATAGTCCTCGTATACTGCTTAGTTAACTAAAAATTTTTCTCACCACAACCAGGTGACAATCATAAAGCTTTGTTTCTTTCTCGATAGGCATATTTAAAGACAACCATTTTTCTCCAATAATCTCCCATCTTCTTAAATCAAAGAGGTTCTTCATATCTGAAACGTGGAGATGTTTCGGTGCCGGTGAAAAATCCCAATCATACGGAGAAACAAACAGCGCCACTCCGCCCATTTTTAAAAGATCAAAGCATTTCCTGATCAGCAAAATCGGATTCTCAGCTCTGTCAATCACATTAACACAACTTAAAAAAGAAAATTTATCTTTGAAATCCACAAGAACAACATCACCTTCGATGAAAATACTTACTCGCGAATCAAAAGGATAGGATATTTTTTGAACTTGCTTTTCTTTAATTTTTTTACAAAAATCAATCAACTTGCTGCTCGTGTCTATGCCAACCGCCGACCTTGCCCCCAATTTCTCATATTCAAAAACCAGTCTGCCAGTAGCGCACCCCACATCCAAAACATTCGAATCAGCTCGAATATATTTCTTCGCCTCTTCAACTATTTCTGAATAAAAATCCTCTGATATATATTCTGGATGATCAACTATAAAAGGCCCCCATTGAGCAATTACATAATTCTTTAACATAGAACCTGTCTCGTATCGAGACGGGAATAAACGCTTCCTAAAACTACCTAGTTTGCTTAGCAGCTTCATTTTGACATTCAGTGGTGTCTGTTAAAACAACCTTCTCTTTCTAAAAAATCCCACCAACGCCTCCCCCGCAAAGACGCTGGCTCTTCCAACCGCCTCATGCGTCGAAGCCGCAATATGCGGCGTGATAATTAAATTATCATGACTCTTCGCGTACCGTCTTAGCTCATGGTCTCTCGGCAAAGGCTCTTCTGGATAAACATCTACCCCTGCCGCTTTTATTTTCTTTTTTGAAAGCGCCTCAAGTAACGCCCTCTCTTCCACGATCTCCCCTCTCGCAGTATTCACAAAAATCGCCGAGGACTTCATTTTCGAAAATTCTTTTTTTCCAAACATATGCTTTGTTTCCAGTGTCAACGGAGCATGCAACGAGAAAAAATCGCTCTTTGATAAAAACTCATTCCAACTAACCTTCTTCGCTCTCCGCTTCAAAACTTCCTTCGAAGAGACATACGGATCAAACGCCACTACCTTCATCCCAAACGCCTTCGCTCGTTTCGCCACTTCCTTTCCAATTCTTCCAATCCCCAAAACCCCCAAAGTCTTTCCAGTAATTTCTATCCCTAGATACTCCCACCTCCGCCAATGGCCTTTGTGCATGCTTGAATTGGCCCACGGAATCCTCCTTGCCAAAGCAAAAATCAAAGCTAACGCGTGTTCCGCCGTCGGCACCGAATGCGATCCAGTAAGCGAAAAAAGCGGAATATCTTTTTTCTTTAAATAATCTGTATCAATATGATTCAACCCCGTAGTCGTTGAAACCACACACTTTAATTTCCTCCCCGCTTCAATTACTTTCCGATCCAGTTTCGTATCCACCCGCACTACAACCGCATCAAAATTTTTAATATTTTTTAGTAGCTCCGCCCGACTCATCCTCTTCGCCGTCACCTCTCCAGTCTTTCTCACAATCTTAAAAAACTCCCTAGTAAAATATCCGGGTTCGGTTACTAAAACTTTTATTCCATTTAATTTCATATCCAGTGCGGAGGCGGGAGGATTCGAACCTCCGATACCGTTTCCGGTATTCTTGTTTTCAAGACAAGCCCGATAAACCGCTCCGGCACGCCTCCGCACTGGATACAAATTCCTTATTATAAATTTGGTTTTTCTTTTTCTACTACTCGATCAAACTTCCATCTAACTTCTTTAACCAACTTCTCTCAAGATAATGTTCTTCATAATGACAGTTGGGACAAATCAACTCTAGATTGCTAAGTTCATTATTCAACCTATTCCGATCTCTGTGATGAACATGCAGTATCTCATATTTATCATAACCACAACGTTCACATTTTTTTCCTCTCTGCTCTAGTAGTCTAACTTTCAAGTTTTGATAGAACTTAACTTTGTCCTTTGGCCTGTTAAGTTTGTACTTAATGCCAGTCCGGTGTTTGTTCGCGCAAGCTCTACTACAAGTTTTTTTATTCTCTCGCGCCAAAATTAATTTTCCACATATCACACAAGGCTCTTCCTTCCGACAAGCCAAACCATAACAAACCATACTGCAATAAGCTTTTCCCTTATTCCTTTCAAGCTCCACTCTTCTCCGGTAAATAGGTTTCTGACAAATAACACAACTGGTATTCGGTTTTCTTTTATACTCACTCACCAATCCAGTATACCACAAAAACTAGAGACTAAAAACTTAGGCTCACTCCCTTACCAGCCCTTAATCTACCAAAAAATTACCCAAAAAAGAAGGGCGAGGACATAAGCCCCCGCCCATTTGCGAAAAAGGATCTAACTCCCATTTCGCGGATAATGAAAACGAAATTCAGTAAACATGTAACTCCGAGCAACATCCGAAAGGGGTTTCAGTGGAGCCTCGCTTTTTGGCACCCACCTTTTTAATTTCCAAGGCAGTCCCGTCACCATCAAAGTCAAAACGGTCCCTCCCTCTTCAGTCGGCCGAACATAATGCCAGGCATCCTGATTGGTCATCTCATACTCTGATCCAGGACCAAGTAGGAGCCGCGCAGCCACGGGCGGAGGTGTATCACCCCCTCCATAACCGACGGCCATCTTGTACTGACCTTTCAAAACCTTCATCGCCGAAGGCCAGGGGTGGGGATGAAATAGGGCTTCACCGGGATCACAGTAATGGATCCGATGAAGATAGACTCGAATATCTCCAAGTTGTCGCCACAACCTCTCGACTCGAGGAGGGTGGTAGTCAACATCTACTCCCGTCCATCCTCTCTCGTCTTCAAGAAGTTCAGGAAGCTGCT
Organism: uncultured Candidatus Saccharibacteria bacterium; assembly: GCA_964363455.1. GTDB lineage: Bacteria > Patescibacteriota > Minisyncoccia > UBA6257 > 2-01-FULL-56-20 > VMFW01. Next base: position 3,395 of record CAYIIM010000018.1, on the reverse strand, counting down.
CCTCCACTCCCGCCAAAAACCAAAACATGTCCACGCCTATCTCCTTTCGTTATTGGTGACAAATAAGATCTAACCGAATATTAGTTCTTAAAAATCACCTAGTCAACCCAAAAACCAAAGAAATTTCAAAATCTCCCGCCTTTCTTACTCTCTACTTTCTACTCGCTACTCACTAGTCCTTACTTCCCCATCCTCCTCTCCCTTCCCGAATAATCTTCCAAGGCTTTGTGCAGTTCTGAGACGCCAAACTCCGGCCAAAGTTTTTCAGTAAAATAAAACTGCGAGTCCGCGGTGAGCCACATCATAAATCCCGCCGACCAGTGCGGCTCTCCCCCCGTCCGTATCACATAATCCACTGCTGGCAAATCCCCCGTCCACAAAGCTGATTTCACTTTTTCATAAGTCACTGTCTTTTCTTTTTTCAATAACTCAATCGCCTCCATCATTTCTTGTTTCCCATCGTACCCAAAAAGAATGGTTAGATTATGTTTTTTAAACTTTGCCGTCTTTTTCTCTAAATCTCTAATCGCTTCCTCGAGCTTTTTATCCTTTAAAATTTCATTCCATCTTCCAAAAACTCGAAATTTCACTTCATCTTTTTCTAATCGCGCAAACAGGCTCTTATCAAATACTTCCTTTCTTAAAAGCAAAACCAAAAAATTCACCTCTCTCCTAGAGCGTTTTTTTAAATTATCTTCCGACGCCGCCCAAAAAGTAAAATACGGCACGCCCATCTGGAACGCCTCCTCGCAAACTTCCCAAAATTTCTTCACCCCTTCCCGATGCCCCTCCCAGGGCACTTCTCCTCTCTTTTTTGCCCAGCGCCGATTCCCATCTGGAATCGCCACTAAATGCTTTGGCACGCCCCCACTCCCAACTGAACCGCCCGTCAATTTTCTATCGCTTATTAAATAACACCGAGAACTGATTTCTGATCTAAAAAAGTGTCGCTTTGGGTGTGGGGGTAAATTTTCCATATTTATTTCCTAAGTGATGATTGAATAATAATTTCAATCAATTTCGGAAAGCTAATCTTAGCCGCCCTAGCCGCTTTTGGCAACAAAGAAATTTTAGTCATTCCTGGTAAGGTGTTTAGTTCTAAAATAAAAAGTTTTTTCCCATCCCACATAAAATCACTCCGCGAATACACACTTGCCTTCAAAGCGCGGTGCGCTTTAAGTGATGCCGATTGAATCTCTGACGCTAACTTCGTGTCAATTTCGGCAGGCACAATTTCATCTGTTGCTCCAGTTTTATACTTCGCCTCGTAATCAAAAAACTTATATTTTGGTTTCGGCCTGATCTCAACCACCGGCAAAGCTTTCAGTTTTCCATTTATCTCCAAAACTCCGCAGGTAAATTCCCGACCCGCCACAAAACTCTCCGCCACCACTTCGCTATCGAATTTAAAAACACGCCTAACCGCCTTCTCTAAATCCTTCTCGGATTTCACAATTTCCACCCCTACCGACGACCCGCCATTCCTCGGCTTCAAAACTACCGGCCAACCCAAATTTTTTCCTAACTTAGTCTTAGAACTAGCAAGTAGTTGGCTTGGAGCTACTCGCAAACCCGCTTTTTTAAAAATCCCAAAGCTTGCCCACTTATCCATCGCCAAACTCGAAGCCACCGAACCCGAACCCGTAAAAGGAATTCCAACACGCTCAAAAATCGCCTGCACCTGACCATCCTCTCCAAACTGCCCATGCATCGCGTTAAACACTATGTCATACCCCGCCAAATCCTCCGGAAATCTAGCCTTCTTTCCATTGATTTTCAGCTCAGAATGCTTCGAAAGCACCGCCCAACTCGGCTCAAATTTTTTCCGATCAATTTCTCGAAAAACATTCTTTCCCGAATTAATCGAAACTTCGTATTCCGTCGAAGGTCCACCCGCCAAAACCGCCACCTTAATCTTTTTCATTTAAGCTATTATCACTTGAGCTTATCTGAAATTAAGAGTTTTTACAATTCTTTGTTATAATAAATTTATGGATAGTTTCGTTAAAGCCGACGTTTTCTTTTTTATCTCTTCCATCGCTATTTTAGCGCTGACCATAGGCTTATCAATTTTAATTTTTTACCTAGTCAGAATTTTGAATGACGTTAAACACATCTCTAAATCCATTCGAGAACGAAGCGATGTAATATTAGGCGATGTGGATCGGCTAAGAGAGAGTATAAGAAACGGTGGATGGATCAAAGCTATCTGGGGACTATTTCATTCAGACAACCGTGCGCAAGCCGAGCAGTCGTCGTATGACGGCAATTCCAAAAAGGTCGCAAAACCGAAAAGAGCAAAAACAAAAAAGTAATGGCAGTCAAAGTAAAAAAAGTTGGCGTTAAAAAAAGCAACGTCAAAAAAGCTGTTGGCTTGGGCATCTTAGCGGCAGCCGCTGTTGCGGCTGGAGTTTATTTCTACGGCAAAAATGGCAAGCAGCATCGCGCTCAAGTCGCGAAACTTGCTAATAAAGCCAAAGCTGAAGTTGTCTCTAAGCTCAAAACCGCCAAAAAAGTAAATAAAGCGATTTACAATAAAGTGGTCTCTTCGGTGATGAGTAAATATTCCGCTCTGAAAGATATGGACAAATCCGAATTCGGCGCTATCGTCAGCGACCTAAGAAGACACTGGAAGAACATCGAACGCGAATTGAAAAAAGAAGTTAAAAAATCTCAGCCGGCAAAAACAAAGTCATCAAAAAAGAGGTCCTAGGACCTCTTTTTTGTTTCTTATTTTATTTCTTACCCTTCACTCCGACCTTCTTAGTTGGAGTTTTTGCTTTCGCCAGTTTCTCAATCTTAACTGCTTTCTCAACTACCGGAACTTTTGAAGCTGAGCTCTCCGTCTTTTGACTCATTAATTCTAAAATCCGATTCACCTTTATTTCTAATGCTCCAAGTTGTCGTTTGATCAAATCCATACTCCCGTCGTTTTGAATTCTTACTGGTTCCGGTTGAGGTTGATATTCCCTCTGAGGCGGCCGAAAATCGCTTCTAAAATCTCCTCTCGGACGCTCAATCGGCGCGGAATTCCTGCCCGGCACATGCGGTTGCTTGTTAAAACAATCTAGACAGTAAACCGGCTTATCGCCCGTCGGTCGAAAAGGCACCTCGCAATTCCGCTTACACTCAAAACACACAGCTGGAAAAAGCTCCATCCGGCCTTCTGGCCGGCCACCGCGATCTCTTCCACCACTAAACTTACTGCCGAAACTCTTTTTATCGCCAAATCTTGGACGCGCTCCGGCGCCTGCACTGGAGCTCCTTCTTCCTTGTCCAAAACCACCTTTTCTAAAGTTATTCATATTGGCTTATTTATATCACAAACTTTTTAACTTGGCAAGAGCAGGCGGTAATGTGCACACACATATGGCGGTTTCCTCTAGGATGGGGAA
>CAYIIM010000017.1:0-16827 GCA_964363455.1 uncultured Candidatus Saccharibacteria bacterium | reverse complement strand
GCCTCGGGGATAGTGTAGGGATAGTCCTCATGGTGAGACTGCATGGCTTCGACAACTCTTTCGTCGACATTATATTTTTTCAAGATTTTTCGGCCGAGTTCAACGTGCGTGCCTTCGACTTCATGGTCGATGGCTTTACCGATGTCATGAAGGAGGGCGCCTTTTTTGGCGACATCAACGTTTAATCCCAACTCCCCCGCCATCATGCCGGCGATGTGGGACATTTCCACGGAGTGCATTAAAACATTCTGGCCGTAGCTGGTGCGAAAGTGAAGTCGGCCAAGAAGTTGAATAATTTCTTTGGGTAAGTCGTAAATACCCACATCGTTCGCGGCATTTTCGCCGATCTCCATCATGCGTTTGTTGAGTTCTTGTTTAGCTTCTTCAACTTTTTCTTCGATCTTAGCAGGTTGGATGCGACCGTCTTTGATGAGTTTCTCGAGAGCCATTCGAGCGATTTCTCGGCGAAGGGGATCAAAAGAAGAGATGACAACGCTGTCCGGAGTTTCGTCAATCACAAACTCCACGCCGGTGGCGCGTTCGAGGGCACGGATGTTTCGCCCTTCTCGGCCGATGATTTTTCCTTTAATTTCTTCGTCGTTTAAGTGAAAACTGGTAGTAGTGAGCTCAACCACCTGAGACCGGGCGTATCTTTCAAGACTAGTGGTAATAATTTCGGCGGACTTTTTTTCGATTTCGTCTCGTCTTTCTCTTTCAAGCTTTTGGACGAAGGTAACTAAATCCCGACTATAGACTTCTTTGATTTCAGACTGGAGAGAAGTTAGGGCTTGTTCACGAGAGAGACCGCTGATTTTTTCTAGTTGGGTTTCAAGGTCACCGCGAAGAGTCGCGATTTCTTTTTCTTTGCTGGCTAAAGATTCGTTTTTGGATTTTAGCGCGACCTCTTCCGAACTTAGACTCAAAAGCTTTTTGTCTAAGATCTCTTCTCTTTTTATAAGACGGTCTTCGGCATTCTTTAGCTTCTCTTTCTCTTCTTTGGTTTCTCGCCTAACTTCTACCAAAAGATCGGCAGCTTTGCTTTCTGCTTCAAGAACCACTTTTTTTGATTTTTCCTCCGCTTCGTCTAATTTGGCCTTAACTTTTTGCTCGGCCGAGTTGAGTTTATTCGAGGAAAGAAACTGCCGAACACCGTAACCGACTGCAAGGCCCAAAACTAAACCGATACCGACGTTGAGTATTAATTGACCTGACATTTTGTGTTAATCCTAAATTCTTCATTTATTTTTAGGGTTTGAATTTTTTAGGAAAATAAAATTTTGACTTTTTTAAGCCATCTTTAGCTGCCAGAATCCGCCAATCAAGGTTCGGATTGGTTTTAGATGAGAAACTTTCCCAAATAAATTGAAAAACGGTTTCGGAAGTAAGGCTTCAAAGACGACATAATTTGAGTTTAGTTTAGGATGAAAACTGCTTTTAGTCAAATGGCGCTCACCTTATATTTCGAAAGACCGCGGTCGTCCCGGCTCCAGCGGCCGGGACGCCGCTGCTTCTCATCCCGACGGTTCCCGCTTGCGGGACACCAAGCCCGTCGGGACTCCGAAAGCTCTTTCAAAACAAAGGTTCGCTCGGGTATTAGAGAATGAAAGTCTTATTAGCAGATAGGGCTATTCCAGATAAAAGTTTCGCTTTGGGAGTATATGAAAACGCCCCACGGTTTTAGCGCGGGGCGTTGATTGAGTTTAAAATGCTTGACCACTTTCAGGCTTTGGATTTGGAAAGTGTCGTCGTGAAGAGTTCGTCCAGATGTTGATCTTGCAACAGGGTGCAACAGATCTGAGCGGCTGCTTCCTCGTATGTATGGAAATCTTGGCCCGAGCTCGATCCATCTTCCACAGTTTTAGCAACCAGCTCAAGCGGAAGGCGGTGAACCTTGATCTGGTTTTTCACAACGACCGGGTCACGCTTCATCCACCTGACTAACTCAGCTTGAGCGGCTTGGGCGCATGCATAGTGACCCAGGAATGTTTTTGGTAGCCACCCGATTAGGGGATCAGTGACTGTTGAACCGACAACTACAATGTGGCCATCGGGGTTGATTTTTTCGCCCAAAGCGCGAAAAGCATTCCGAAAGCCATCAACCAAGAGGTCAAAGCTTTCACTGAATAGTTCAGAATCGAATTCAGAGAGCGGAATAGAGGTCTTATCGGCGAATTCTTCCGCTTTGTAATGGCCGATCGCGTAGACAAAGCCGTCAATCATATTCTTTCCCTCTCCCATATCCCAGCGGAGTTTTTCGATACCACCCCAACCGAATGGCGGGATACTCCAGAGCGTGACGTCGAATTCATAAACATAAATAGGACTTTGGGGGCCCATCTCGATTGTGATGTCCCTTATGAATCTCTCTTTCTCTTTTGAGTTTTGGACAATTGCGATGGGGCGAGATCCTTCACTTGCGAGTTGCTTATAAACGGCTTTGCCAATTTCGTTGTCGGCGCCGAAAATCGCAATTCGTTTAGTAATTTCGGCGGGATGGTTGTTTTGACTGGCTGGTTGCGACTCTTTGGACGGAGGAAATGGACCTGTTTTATCTCCACCCTCATCTTCGTAGGTAATACCGTTTTCGAAGCCCATTTCAATTCCTCCTATTCGTTCGGATTTAGTTGGTGGTAAAATTAGACGATGTAGTGCGGGATAACCGCGCTGATGATGCCGGAAACAATAAGCGCAAGCCCAAGCCAAGGCGACATTATTTCTCCCTGGCTAATTATCGAGATGAAGCCGGTCACGATCAGAAATATCCCGTTGGCAAAAGCCAAAATCTGTAAAAGTCTTCTCTTGCTCATTCCTCCTCCTGACTATAGATGGGTGATTTTTTGTATTATTTAGTTGTGACTGTACTGCTATAAGTTATATAACTCGTTTTTACTATCCGGTCAATTTTCCTGCGACTTGATTTGAAAGAAATATTAAAAGCTGGTATATATTTGAACAGTACGGGATTTTTCCTTTTGACGATCAAAACTCAACCAGAGGAGAATTTCGATGGCAGTAGTATTTGAACCCAACTGTAGCGGCATTTTCGCCGTCGAGGTTAATGGGAAAGTTATTGGCTGGCTAGAGCCGAGCATTAACTATGGACTCACTGTTTCTCGAAAAGAAACCATTACCGCAGGCGATTTTTTCTCGATCGCCAGAAAGATCAGAGAGCTCCGCACTGTGAACCCTTTCCAGCTCGAGCTGGCGTTTGAAACCGCTCTTGGGTAACAACTATAAAAGGAGGGAAAGTTGATGAATCCGTTAATCACTCTTGGAATCTTGATCTACCTGGCGGTGGGTTTGGGGTTAGGTTTTTGGACGTGGAATGTCCTTTTCGCAACCTGGCCCGGGATAGGATATTCTTTTTTGTACCCCATTTCGGCGGTTTCTAATGAAGAGGGCGCGAGAATTCCAGAGGTATTGAGAAGATGGAATCCTCGCTTAGGAAAAATCTTGTTTCTGGCCGGCATGTCGTTTTTATGGCCGATCAAGATTTGTTTGGTGTTGTTCTGTTGGATGATCATTGGTTTTTGTGTTTGCAGCCTCTTCTTACTTGTTGCCGTAGCTTGGATGGGCGGAAAGGTGACCGGGAGACTAATGTCTAAATAAACAGAGTCTCAGGGTAAAACTCTTATGACCGCTTGCGCTTAACAGTGTAGGCGGTTTTTGTTTGACGAGTAAATGGAAAAGTGATAAAAATCTAAGCAGTACTAGCTTGTCAATTAACCGCTGTAAGAGATAAACACCACACAGGGAGGTTGGAAGTGAAGAGAAATTTGAGCAGTTTCGGGTGGATGTTGAGTGTGATTGCGATTTGCGTCCTACTGGTCGGATGTTCAGTTGAGGATCCACCACATCGGCTTTTTAAGCATATCATCGCTTATTACCCGAATCAGGATGTAACTGCGGAAGTGAGCGCACTTCTTGATCTCAACGACGCGGGATTGTATACGGGTTGCCTCAGTGACCTTGGTGTGACTGTCCCTGATCTTTTGCTTTGTCACGATTACTATCTTGTTAAGTCAGTGGAAGATCTTTATGCGATGAGCAAGGACTCTTGTCAGTCACGGTCTGTTGTGAAAGAGATTGACTCAATCAAGGCCTTGGTTAAACAAATGAAGACTAAGGACTATCCTGACTTGGGCCTAACCGAAGAGATGTTAACGACTTGTTTCCTGGATGGCGAACTTTTTACCATCCGGGATACCCTGCGAAGCATCCAGGCTCGGGCTTTCAAAGAAGACGTATCTGACGGGATCAAGTTCATCTATGAGTGGGAAAAAAAGGCTTCTTGGGGCTTTGCGGAACTCGGCATTTCTCCAGATAGTCTTGAGGCGCTGGTCGTCAATTTCAAGCTTGCGCCTGCTTATGCGGCTATCAAGAAAGCGCGGATGGCGGGTGAAAAAGTTGATTCCCTGGGACTCAGGCAGCAGACTGAAATTTGCAAAAGTATCTTTTGCAAATTTCAGGGGTTAGAATACTGGCATTTCTCTTATACTTTTCGAGAGCTTGCCGGGATGCGCCCCGCCGAAGCAACAGTCTGGATAGCTAAAATGAAACTAATAGAGGACTTTCTTGAGCGTGAGCACCTCAAGCTCGTGGAAAAGGTCAACGAATTCCACGCTTTCGAATGGGTTGGTATAATCCGCACTCGAACCCCGAGGTATTGGAGAGGAGATGATCCAATAGCGGTTTTTAGGCGACTACAATCTGGTTCAGGTTGGTCAATGGATCATTTTCTTCCACCGGAAGAGTTCAAAATGTGGGAACGGAAATGGAGTTGAACCTGAACGGTGGTTTTACATGAAACACAAAAATGGCGAAGGGAGAAATCTCTTCGCCATTTCTAATTTTTGCTAAGTAGGAGGTCTGCCGGAAATTAATCCTCGACTCCGAGCTCTAAAAGTCTCTTATTGAGCGCGGTTAGGCGATCGCGGATTGGATTCAAAGCTCCTTTCTCTGGATTCCCCAAATTACTATCCCAGTCTTTTTCTAGCTGGCTTCGTAAAGATAATAAGTCCTCTTTCGGCTTTTTCTCTATAGATCTCACAAACTCTTCAAAATCCTTTTTCTCTTGGTCGCTCTTCTGTATCACTTGCTCTCGTTCTATCTCCCACTGCTCCCGTCGATCTTTTTCCATATTTTCTCCTTGATTGTTGGGATGTTCGAATGATTTCATTACATTATATTGTACAAACCAAAGAGGAATAAGTAAAGAATTTTATAGGAGGGAGAAAAAAAGTGGCAAATGATTTAGAATAGAAGAATATGAAAAGAACGATGCTTTTGGTGATTTTGGACGGCTGGGGAATCGGCGAGAGCAGTGAAGCCAATCCGGTTCACGCCATTAATCCGGAAACTTTTAAGTGGATGGAGGAAAATTTTCCGGTGACGAGCCTCCAGGCCTCAGGGATTAGCGTGGGACTGCCTTGGGGGGAGGTGGGAAATAGTGAAGTCGGGCACTTAACGATTGGGGCGGGGAAAATTATCTATCAATACTATCCGAAGATTTTGCTTTCAATTCGGGATGGGAGTTTTTTTGAGAATAAAACTTTAAAAGAGGCCTTCCAGCACGCGCGAAAAAATAGCGGCTCGGTGAATTTAGCCGGGCTTTTGACGGAAGGGACGGTGCACGCGGCGTGGGAACACGTGGCGGCCTTGATTGAAATGGGAGAGAAGGAAAATGTGCCGGTCAGGCTGCATTTATTTTCGGACGGCAAAGACGCGACGCCATTTCGACTTCAAAAAGTTTTGGAGAAAGTTCCAAAAGAGAAGATCGGAACCTTAATGGGGCGGTACTACGGCATGGACCGAGAAAAAAACTGGAAATTAACCGAGCGAGCGTACGAAACAATGACGGGGAGTGGCGGAGAAGTGATCGCAGACCCGAATCCGGTGATTGAAGAAACTTACGCCAAAAAATACAACGAGGAATTTGTCCCGCCAATGATGTTGCGCGAAGATGGATTTATAAAAGACGGAGATTCGCTAGTGTTTTTCAATTTTAGAGAGGATAGTATTCGACAGATTGCGGAATCTTTTATCCTGAAGGATTTTGATAAATTCCCACGGAAAAATTTTAAGGATCTATATGTGGCGACGATGACAAAATATGAAGATCAGTTTGATGTGCCTCTGGTTTTCCCGCCGGAGGAAATCACAACCCCTTTAGGAAAAGTTTTAAGCGACACGGGAAAAAACCAACTGAGGCTGGCGGAGAGTTATAAATACGCGCACGTGACTTACTTTTTTAACGGATATGTCGAAACGCCTTTCAAAGATGAGTTTCGGGTTTTTATTCCTTCAGTTAAAACCACAAGAGTAGAGGAACAACCACAGATGATGGCTAAGGGAATTGCGGATCGAGTCATCGAGACGTTAGAAACAAACGCTTTTGATTTTGTGTTGGTGAACTTTGCCAATCCCGACACGATTGCGCACACCGGGAATTACGAAGCGGCGCTTCAGGCCATTAAAACTATCAATGAAGAGTTGGGAAGGATTTTGAAAGTAGTGCTCAAAACCAATGCGATGATGGTGGTGACGTCTGACCACGGCAACATTGAACAGCTGGCGAACCCAATGACAGGACTCCCAGAAACACAGCATGATCCAAACCCAGTCCCCTTCTATCTAATCGTGCCGGAACTTAGAAACCGAAAATTTGCGAATTGGAAAACTTTAAAAACAGAAACGACGGGCGTGTTATCGGATGTGGCACCGACGATTTTGGAGCTTATGAAAATCCCACAGCCGAATGAAATGACAGGCCAAAGTTTGATTAGCCAAATAATTTAGAAATAGTAAGATTAGAACATGAGAAGATTAGTGGAAATCGTGGTGATGGTGGTGGTTAATGCGGTGGTTTTTTGGGGTTTGAATAATTACTTAGACGGATTTAGTTTGACGGGCGATTGGCGGCAAATCGCGGGAGTGGCGGTGGTTTTCACGCTTTTAAATTTGATTTTAAAACCAGTTTTGAAGCTGATTTTGAGTCCGATTATTATTCTCACGCTCGGAGTAGGACTGATTTTTGTGAATATATTAATGCTCTTTATTCTTGACAGGATAACAAATAACCTTACTATAGTAGGGATTCTGCCTTTGGTTTACGCGGCGATCGTGCTAGGAGTCGCAAATTTTATCGTCCACGTTACATTTAAAAAATGATTATCACAATTATACAGATTATTGTCTCGGTGGCTTTGATTACGCTCGTTGCCCTTCAACAAAGAGGAGGAGGGATGTCGGGGCTTTTTGGAGGGGATAGTGGCGGGGTGTATCAGACACGCCGAGGAATGGAAAAGATATTTTTTACTTCGACAATAATTTTAGCGGTAGTTTTCGTGGGGTTAGCGATTTTCCAGTTTTTGAATTAGTAAAGAACCTGTCTTATAATATCTTCCGACCGCGATATGAGTAAATTTTATTTATAACAAGGCGCGAGGAGGAGGTTGTAGTTATAACTACAATAACGACGAGCAACGCAGTTATAAATAAAATTTGCCGTATCCCTTCGGGTTCTGACTATTTTGTCCGATTGCTTCGTTATGCCTCCTTGACGTATCATCTAGATACGGCTGCGTCGGCAGGCCTTGCACTCGATCAAAATAGCCGAGAACGCGGTTGAGGAGATATTATAAGATAGGTTCTAGTCGGGTAAGAAAAACTTAATTAGATAGGGCATTTTTTCACTGTGGGAAAAATAAAAAAAATTTTTTACTCTTTTTCTCTGAAGGAAAGGAAGTTGTTCTGGGCTTCACTTTTGGTGGTGACGGTAACTTTAGCGGCACTCGGGTTTATCTACGCCGACAAAATCACGAAAGCTTTGCCGGCCCGAGGCGGAGACTACACCGAAGGCATGGTGGGTCAGCCGGCTTTTATCAATCCGGTTTTGGCGGTCAGCGAGATTGACCGAAGTTTGGTTCGATTGATTTTTAGCCGAGTGGAGGATTTGATGCCAAAGATGGAGTTGAGTGAAGACGGTAAGACGCTCAAGGCCAGATTGGAAAGCGAGGTTTTTTGGTCGGACGGCGAGAGGCTAACCAGTGATGATATTGTTTTCACGGTTCAGAAGATAAAAGACGAAGAAGCGCGCTCCCCTCTTTTTGAAGATTGGCGGGGGATTTCGGTGCGTCGCATCAGCGAACTTGAAGTCGAGTTTGAGTTGGCGGGGACAGGCAGTTTTTTCGGTGATCGAGTAAAAAACTTATACATCTTGCCTCGGCATATTTTTAAAGACGTTCCAGCGACAAATTGGCGGATTTCGGATTTTAACCTGAAGCCGGTGGGGAGCGGACCGTTTCATTTTGCGGATTTTTCAAAAAAATCAAACGGATTTATTACGGAGTATAAACTAGAAGTTAATCCGGATTATTACAAAGAAAAACCGTTGATTGAAAAATTTAATTTTGCTTTTTTCCCGACGACCGAAGATTTGATTACGGGTTTTAATGACGGCGGAGTGGATGGGGTGGGCGGACTCACCATCAACGAAATTACAGGGATCCGCCGGCCATTCGAAAAACTGGCCTTTAAGCTGCCAAATTACTACGCGGTTTTTATGAACCAGAGCCGAAACTCTTTGCTCAAGGAAATTGGATTTAGAAAAGTTTTGGCGGCGACGGCCCCTCGAGAGACGATCGTGCAGGTGGCGCTCGGAAATTTGGGCTCACCAGAATGGGGGCCGATTCCGCTCGAAACTTCGCTTGGCGACGCAACGATTAAAGATGGATATATTTTTACCACATCGGCCGGAGAAATTTTGGATGGCTTGGGTTGGAGATTGGATGAAACTCAAACTGGTTTCAGGAAAAAAATGATTGGAAAAGTAGAAACCAATTTAGAATTAACACTCACCGTCCCAGATATTGATTTCCTAAAGAGCGCCGCCGAGGAGTTGAAGAAAGAATGGGAAAAGTTGGGAATGAAGATTAATATTGTCTCGGTTGCGCAGGATGAGATAAAAGAGGTGATAAAAAATCGAGATTATGAGTTGGTTTTGTATGGCAATGTTTTGAATGAGCGGTTGGATTTAAATTCTTTCTGGCACACCTCGCAGAGGTTTTCTCCGGGTTTGAATCTTTCGATGTATAGCTCAAAAGAAGTGGATAGGATTATCGGGAGGATATCTGAGACGGGTGATATTACAAAGTCCAAGGAGGATTTTAAAACTTTACAAAAATTGATTACGGAAGACTTTCCGGCGGTTTTCCTCTTTTCACTGGATTATGTTTATGTGACTAATAAGGACTTGAAGGGGGTAGAGTTGAACTTGATTAGCGAGCCGGCCGACCGGTTTGATTCAGTGGCAAATTGGCATTTGAAAACAGTCAGGGTTTTGAAATAAATTGGGTTGTGATACGATTTAATAACAAAAATGACTAACGAAGAGACAAAGAAGTATCAAAAAATCCTCGAGGAGGAGAAGGCGAGGCTAGAAAAAGAAATCGCCGAGCATGAGGCACTGGTGGATTTTGGCGGGGATATTGATGGAGGCGAGGAAGAGGCGGACGAGGCGGAAGAGATAGGAAATAGGACGGCGATTAACGCGGACCTAAAAAAACAACTCGAAGAAATCGAGGGGGCGATCGAGAGAATCCATGAGGGAACCTATGGAAAGTGTTTGCGTTGTGGCGGGGAAATTTCGGAGAAAGTTTTGTATATCATTCCAGAGTCGGAGTTGTGCGAGAAATGTAAGCTGGCTTCCGCTTAGAAAAGAACAAATGCAGAAAAACTTAGCTAAAGTTTATTCAGCAGAACTAGAAGGAATCAACGCGAGGTTAATCGAGGTGGAGGTCGACTTAAATGTCGGCCTTCATGCTTTTAATATTGTCGGATTAGCAGACAAGGCGCTCAATGAAGCGAAAGAACGAGTGAATTCGGCTTTGAAAAACACCGGCGTGAAACCGCCGAATCGGGAAAATCGAAAAATCACGATTAACTTGGCGCCGGCGGATGTGAAAAAAACGGGTTCGCAGTACGATTTGGCGATTGCGATTGGATATTTGCTGGCGACAAAGCAGATCAAAGAATTTGAAGCAGGCAATAAAATTTTACTGGGCGAGTTGGCGCTCGATGGCAAACTCCGACCGATGACGGGAGCGCTAAATATCTCTCAGATGGCGCATCAAGAGGGTTTTAAATATGTGATTTTACCAAAACAAAACGCGAATGAAGCGGCGGCGATTAAGGATGTCGAAGTAATTGGGGTAGAAGATTTAAATGAAGTGATCGCGTACTTGGAAATGCGGAGGGAAATTGCGCCGGCGGCTTTTCGGCCGGTGGCCGCGAACCAGGAAAAGGTGCCGGACTTTGCCGAGATAAAATCCCAGGAAAACGCTAAGCGAGCGATGACAATCGCGGCAGCGGGCGGGCATAATTTGCTGATGATTGGCCCGCCGGGTGTCGGGAAAAGTTTGTTGGCTCAGGCCTTGGTGGGAATTTTGCCGGGACTCACTACTCATGAAGCGATTGAAGTGACCAAGATTCACAGCGCGGCGGGCTTGGACCCGCAGGGATTAGTGGGCGTCCGGCCATATCGATCACCCCATCAGACGGCATCACTCATCGCCATTGTGGGCGGAGGTTCTAACCCCCGACCGGGCGAGATTAGTTTGGCGCATCGAGGAATTTTATTTTTGGACGAAGTGCCGGAGTTTCAAAAAAATGTTTTAGAATCTTTGCGACAACCGCTGGAATCAGGAACAGTTCGCGTGGCGCGGGCGCGCGGGACGCTCCAATTCCCTGCTAAGTTTTCACTGGTGGCGGCGATGAATCCGTGCCCGTGTGGATTTTATGGCGACGAGGAAAAAGACTGCCGGTGTTCGCCGTATGAGGTGATTCGGTATCAGAAAAAGATTTCAGGGCCGCTCTTGGATCGGATTGATTTGCAGATTCGCGTGCCGAGAGTAAAGCTGGAAGAGCTGCGAGTGAAGAAAGAATTCAAACCCGAGAGTCCGGCGATAAAATTGGCGGTGGAGAAAACCAGGGGGATCCAGTTGGCTCGGTTTGCAGGAGTGGGGCTCAAGATTCAGACGAACGCCGAGATGAGCTCGAAGCAGACGGAGGATTTGATCAATTTGGAACCAGCGGCGGAAAACTTTTTGAAGACGTTTGATAAGACACGGCTTTCGCCTCGAGGTTACTATCGCCTTCTTAAAGTTTCGCGGACGATTGCGGACTTAGAGAACAGCGAAACGGTTTCGGCGAATCATTTGGCGGAGGCTTTTAGCTATCGGCTGAGGGAGGAGGTGTAGTGAGTGAGTAGAAAGTAGTAAGTAGAAGGTTTAGAATTGAAATATGAAAACCGAATGGGGTAAAGTAACGCCGCTATCCAAGGTTTTAGCTATGACATTTTTTGTGGTTCTTCCGTTCTTGGGTTTTTACCTAGGAATTCAGTACGAGAAATTGAGTATAGACATTCCATCTCCTGATGAAAAGCAGAGCTCTCAAGTTATTTCTAGCGTGCTTACTGAAGAAATTGCAATGAAGGAGCTGTTTGGGAGTTATAACCAATCTGAGCATGCTGCTCGCTGGCATGACACTTTTGCTACATCCTCCAAATATGGAACGAATCAATTTATGTCGAAAGCTATTTCAATCGTGCCCTGGATTAGTGAAAATAAATTAAAGTATGTTGGACTGTTTGAAGTTAAAGAGCTCCTACAAGGAGAGGATGCCTGGGATGCTAGCTTTGGTTGCCATTTTTGCTCCCCAGATCTTATGGGAGTTATTTTTGAATTTAAAAACGGGGAGTGGAATGTTCAGACTGTTCAAAAAAACATTCAAATTAAAGATGACCGTGACGAAGACTTAGAGTTAGGATATTGGGGAAACATTTTCCGCCCCCAAATAATCGAGTGGGGACGAGGAAAGATTGGATTTAGATTTGATACTAGACTCTCTGCGCAAGGAACTACGTGGGGCCGTATATACGTGCTTGGAGTTTTTGAAAATGGCTTCCGTTGGGTTTTTTCTCTTCCTGACGCTGAAGCATCTGGAGATGGTCGTGAAGCTGAGTTTGGCTATTTACCTCCGTACCATTACAAATCCCACGTTAAATTTAAGACGGCCGGTGACGTATACGATATTATTGTTGAAAAAAGTGGAACCAAACCAATAGGCAATATAGTAGAGTCGGTACAGGAAGTTAAGAACTACCATTTTAACGGAAGCATATACGAGTTGGTTGAAAAATAACTTTCTCCCCCAAACTAAAAACCCGCATTGAAGCGGGTTTTTAGTTTCTTTCTTTTGCAATCGTTTACTTACCTGTACTTAGGAGTAATTCGATTCGTTGCTTTCTTTCGGGCTAGGCGGTATCGGCATCGTGATCACGGTTGGAGTCGCTTGGCTGGAGCTCTGGAAGACGGCGCCAGTTGCAACTGGGGCAGTCTTTTTTTCTTCCTCGTCATCTTTTCTTCGTTTAAAGAGTATAAACCAAAGAAGTAAGAGAAGAAGGAGGATCAAGAGCGACCAGAAAGGATGGGATAAAATCCAATCCCCTAGCCGACCGAAGAAGTTCAAGATACCGGCGAAGAAACCTTCAGAATCTTCGTCGACTGTTTCCGTTGAGGTCGCAGTCGAAGTCGGTTCCGCTGGAATTTCCGGTTCGCTATTCCCTGAAGGAGCAGGAGTCATGCTAGAACCACCGCCAACCGGGACAACTGGAACCACCGCAGGGGCGGTGACAGTCACCTGAAAATTGGTCGATGTGGCGTTGACGCCATCACTCACTTCAATTGTTGCGAAGTACGGAGCGCCGGAGACTTGAGCCGTGGTTGGAACCCAGAGGATGAGACCATTAAAATTAATGATCGACATCCCAGCGGGTCCAGCTAGAAGTCGGAAGCTCAAAGCGTGGTTTTCCGGATCGATCGCCTCTACGTCGTAGATATAAGCTCTGCCCGCAGTAATGACTGAAGGAGGATTAAAGTTTACGAAGTAAGGGGAAAGATTCGGAATAAGACCACCGCCTCCACCTCCACCACCACCTCCGCCGCCACCGCCTCCAGTTGGAGTAGTGGGTTTAGGAGAAACAGTAATAGAGAAAGTTGCGTCGGTGTTTGATGTCCCGTCCGAAACTCGGATAGTCACGGAGTACGGAGTACTCGTTGCCTGATCTTCGGTTGGAGTCCAACTGATCATCCCGGTTGAGGAGTTGATCGTAAGGTCGGGCGGGCCGGAAACTACCGAGAAGACGAGCGGATCCCCTTCGGGGTCAATCGCATCGGCATCGTACGAATAGTTTATGGTCGCAACGGCTGTCGTTGGAGGATTGAAGTTGGTGAAAGAAGGCGCGCCATCTCCGCAAGTCGGAGCGGGACCGCCACGATTGACGTGATTGATAATAGTTACCACGTCTTGAGCGTTCCAAACACCGTCACCATTTAAATCCGGATTCGCCAATGGATGAGGAGTGCCGCCCTCAAAGGCGATACCCACCATCAAGTCAAGATCTAATTGGTTAATCAACCCGTCACCATTTAAATCACCGCACATAAAAGCGTTTGATTTTAGAGAAACCAAGAGATTGAAGCTTGCGCTTAAATCGTTGGTTCCGTCAGACACTTCGACGGTGACTAAGTGCGGAGTGCTCGTCGCATCATCAACACCGGGAATCCAGCTGATTTCTCCGGTTGAGGAAGAAATAACCATTCCGTCGGGGCCGGCTAAAAGTGAAAAACTTAAAGCATCGCCTTCAGGATCAGTCGCTTCGACATTATAAAAATAATTATCGAAAGGATGGGTGGACGTTGGTGGATTGAAGTTTGCGAAACTCGGAGCCTGATTGCCGTTTGAGGTGTCAAATACACACTCAACGGGTAACATATGACGGTTAACGTAATTGACCAAGGTGACGAAATCCGCACCATTTGGAACACCATCATTGTTTAGATCATAGTTAGCACCCGCTAAGGCCACACCGCCCTCAAAAATATAATCTTGGGCGAGCTCGAGATCGGCGGCATCAACCACTAAGTCCTGGTTAATATCTCCGCAGTGATCCGGAAGCGTTTCAATCGCCGCAAGGGCGAGCGAAAAACTCTGAACGAGATCAATTGGAGTTTCCTCTTCGGAATTTTCAGATGAAGTTTCGTCTTCGACGACACCGCCTAAACTTTCAGGCGCTGGAGTTTCGGATGATTCTTCTTCTAAAACTTCTTCGGAGTTTTCATTGTTGATTTCAGGGTTTGAAACCTCTTCAACAACTTCTTCTTCGACCACTTCCTCAACAACCTCTTCTTCAACTAAGTTGTTTTGGTTTTGATTTTCATCAACCACCTCAACAACAGTTGGAGAGTTGGAAATTTCGGTTTCGACGGGCGGCAAAACGGTTTCGTCGCCATGCGCGTATACAGGAAAAGCAATAAGAGCAAAAGAAAAGAATAAAATAAATATTCTTTTCATAATTTTTGTTCTATAGACCTACTGTGTAATAACAAGTTCGGCTTCTTTCCCCCATTTTCGGCTGCAAAACTTTTTTCCTTCCTCCTAATAGCTACAGCTATTACACGTCAGGAGAAAAAGTTTTTCGCTCGAAAATGATAAAAATTAGCTCGAAAGTTATTACACAGTAGGTCTAATACTTTTTTTTAAGACCTTTTCGACAAGGTCAAAACAGACACAAATACGGGAATGTGCCATCAAAGATGAAGTTTTCAAATAACTTAGCTATTGAGAAACTGCAAGATTCTATAATGTTATGACGATTCTGGCAAGGGCATATTACAGAAAGATGAAATGCTGTTTATTAATACTATTTGGCGAAGGGATTGTTTCCGCCTAAAACTTCAAAATGAACGTGGCAACCGGTGACGCCGTGGACATTTCCGCTGGCGCCGACATAACCAATTAGGGTGCCTTGGCGGACATAGTCGCCGACACCGACCATCACCTTCACGAGGTGGGCATAGCGGGTTTGAAGGCTACCAGTGTGTTTAATAAGGACAAAGAGGCCATAGCCCCCGTTCCAGCCTTCAAGACCGGAGCCGTAGTTGGGATCAGCGATAACTTCGCCGGAGTAGGCTGAAAAGACGAGGGCGCCGCAGTAGTTGGCAATATCCACAGCATTTACACCGTGGATTTCGCCCCAGTTGAAGCCGGGGGTAGGTAGAATAAAGGCTTTTTCGAGACTTTTGAAGGAGCGGGGGGTTGTATCAACGGAGTTGAAGGATCCGGGGAGAAAATCGTAGTTTTCTTGGGTTTTTTGGGTTTTACTTAGGGTAATAAGGTTGGCTGGAGCTGGTTCAGCAAGATATCCAAGGACCTCAGGGGTGGCTTTAGAGACAGAAGAGTAGTTAAAATCGGGATCGGTCGCAGATCCCCGATTGCCCGAAACAGACCTTATAAATACAGCGTTGGTAAGGACAAGGGTGGTTAGTAAAAAAACAGCTGCATAAGCTGGTTTCTTAACTTTATTCAATTGGGATAGAATAGTACGAATAAGGTATTAAGGATATATGGAAAATGAACAAATAAGCAAGGCGGGGGTGGGTAACTTGGGTAAAACCTCTGAAATCATAAAAAACCTCAACGAAAACCAGAAAAAGGCGGTTTTGGCGCCTCTGAAACCCCTCTTAATAGTAGCCGGAGCCGGAACGGGGAAGACTAAGACCCTGACTAGTCGGTTGGCTTATTTGATTTTGAGCGGAGTGCCGGCCTATAAGATCTGCGCCTTAACTTTTACCAACAAAGCAGCCCGGGAGATGGAGGAGAGGGTTCAGAATACCCTGGCTCAGAGATTTGCTCATCCAAGCGATGGACCGACGATTACCACTTTTCACTCATTGGGGGCGCGGATTTTACGAAAAGAAGCGCAACTTTTAAAACGCGGATTTAATTTTGTGATTTTTGATAATGACGACTCACTGAAACTAGTAAAAAGAATTGGGAAAGATAAACTGCCAAAAAAAACCGAAGTGAAGCCGGCGATGGTCTATGAGATTATTTCGAAAATAAAAAATGGGATGGTTAATCTAGAAGAACTGCGCAACTCAAAAGATATTAACGAAGAAACGGCGTTTTACTTTTTTCCTCTTTATGAGAAAGCTTTAGAAGAAAATAACGCATTTGATTTTGACGATTTGATTTTGAAAGTTGTTTGGTTGTTTAAAAACAATCCCGCAACGCTTAAAAAATACCAGGAAAAATTCCAACATGTTTTAGTGGATGAGTATCAAGATGTTAACAACGTTCAGTATGAGTTAATAAAACTTTTGACGAAAGACGGAAAAGGTTTGAGCGTGGTCGGCGACGATCAGCAAACAATTTATAGTTGGCGCGGATCAAATATCGGAATTTTTTTGAACTTTGAAAAGGATTGGCCGGAAGCGCAAGTAATTTTGCTCGATCAAAATTACCGCTCAACAAAAAATATTATTTCGGCGGCATCGGATTTGATAAAGAATAATCAGTTCCAAATTACGCAGTTTGGAGAAGACAAAAAAGAAAAAAATCTTTGGACCGAAAATCAGACGGGTGAGGCGGTGACGCTCAAAGAATTTTCGGGAGAAAGCGAGGAGGCGGATTGGATTGCAAGCGAGGTTTTAGGTGATAGGTTAGAGGTTATAGATAAAAAAGAGTCAATCGGAATACTTTATCGGACGAACGCTCAGTCGCGACCAATTGAACAGGCGCTCATTGAGCGAGATATTCCGTATGTGATTTTTGGCGGAGTAAAGTATTATGATCGCTAGGAAATAAAAGATGTGCTCGCGGCTTTGCGGTATTATTTCAATTCTAAGGACCAGTTAAGCCGAGAACGTTTGGAAAAAAACGTGGGGAAAAGAAAATTTTTGGATTTTGCGAGCGGAGTTATGAGTT
>CAYIIM010000016.1:0-17450 GCA_964363455.1 uncultured Candidatus Saccharibacteria bacterium | reverse complement strand
TTATGGCCATTTCCCCATCCTAGAGGAAACCGCCATATGTGTGTGCACATTACCGTTTTCAAGAATGTCGAAGGATTTCATGATTGGGTGATTGATGAATTTGCCAACGGAAAAACTAAACAGCTTAAAGCAGGCGAATCAGAGACGATTGAATTTGTGGCGGATAAAGTTGGAACGTTTGAGTACTATTGTTCGGTTGGTCAGCATCGAGCGAATGGAATGGTAGGAAAGTTGATTGTGGAATAGGACGATTTTTTAAGTCCCGCTCTGGCTTAGGCTAGGGCGGGATTTTTGATATAAAGGGAAAACCCAACGTTATTTTCAGCAACCGCGATTCGATTGTTCTAGTCCCGACTTTCAGTCGTGGATCCTCGGCTTTCAGCCGGGACGAAAATCGTCTGCTGCCTCTCGAAGCGACGAATCCAAAGGATGCCAAGCTCGTCGCTTCTCCGAGAGCTTACTGAAAATAACGTTGGGTTTTAGTATAATTAAGGGAGATATGAATAAAACAACTTGGAAAATTATTTATTGGGCGAATTGGCTGATTATTGTTGGTTTTTGGTGGAGTAATTCCGGGAGTGTTTTTAGCGGGGGAGCGATCGGAATACTGGCGGCTCTGGGACGGCTTTCGGGGCTCACGGCCGCGTATATGATTCTTTTACAGTTTTTCTTTATGGGGCGGACTCCGTACTTAGAGCGAGCTTTTGGCTTGGATAAACTTTCCCAGATTCATCACTCAAACGGTGTACGCGGGTTTTTCTTTTTAGTTTTGCATCCGATACTGCTTTTTTCCGCGTACCGGATTTTTTCGGATGATCCTTTTTTAAATGAGCTCCGAGTTTTTTTCTTGAATAGCCGGAATATTGTTTTGGCGCTCATAGGCCTCGCGCTTTTTGTGATGGTGGTGGCGAGTTCGATTTATATTTCTCGCAGTCGGCTAAAGTATGAATCTTGGTATTTTGTACACTTGCTCGCGTATCTTGCAGTTTTTGGATCGTTTTGGCACCAGATTGGTTTGGGAACTGATATCTTAGCGAGTAAAGTATTTTATTGGTATTGGATCGGGCTTTATGCTTTTGTGTTTGCCAATCATTTAGCTTTTCGGTTTGCGCGGCCGGTTTATCGATTTTTCAAACATCAGTTCTTTGTGGAGCGGGTGATGAGAGAAAACTACAACACGGTTTCGGTTTACATTGGCGGACGGGATTTGGATAAGTTTAATATTCACGCGGGGCAGTTTATGATCTTTAGATTTTTAGCGAGGGGGTATTGGTGGCAGGCGCATCCGTTTTCGATGTCGATGATGCCGGATGGAAAACAGTTACGAATAACGGTTAAAAATGTGGGGGACTTTACGGCGAAGATGCAGGAGATCAAAGCGGGGACAAAGATTTTTATAGACGGGCCGTATGGAGTTTTCACGGATCTTTTTGGGGTTTCGGAAAAAGTTTTGATGATTGCGGGCGGGATCGGGATTACGCCGATCCGGTCTTTGATGGAGAGGTTGTTAAGTAGAGGGGAGGACGTGACGCTTTTGTACTCAACCCGAACCGCAGAAGACATTGTTTTTAGGCGAGAGATTGATGAAGTGGTATCTAAATATGGGGGAAAGGTGGTTTATGTAGTGAGTGATGAGTCGGAGTTTAATGGCGAGAAGGGAAGGCTAGATCAGGAAAAAATTCAATCACTTGTTCCAGACGTGAACGCTCGCGAAGTGTTTTTATGTGGACCCCCACCGATGATGGATGCAGTGATTTTGAGTTTAAAAAATTTAGGCACCTCGATTTCTCGAATCCACTTTGAAAAGTTTTCGATGGGGTAGTTTTTCGAGTCAAAATTGTGCCGCTTGACACCGCTTGATCTGCGAGTAAGGTTAAGGAGTTATGATTTTTTCTGGTTTGAGGATTTTTCGGTGGTCAAGATTTGTTAGTTTATTTGTTCTTTCTGTATTTATTCTGACCTCTTTTTTTCCGCCATCGCCAACAGTTTTTGCCGCGCGGAGCGCGGGGGGAGGATTTGATTTGAGTGGTCCGGAGGCTCCAGTTAATTGTACTGGGACTGGATGTGGAAGCGCTCCAGTGATTTTTCCGGAAGATAACTGTAAAAAAGGTTCATTGCCAGGTGAAGGTGGAGTGAATTGCACGGGTGCGGCGACTTATGAGATTTCGATTCCAGTTCCACCAGGTAGCGCGGATATGCAACCTAATCTATCTTTGTCTTATAATAGTCAAGGAGGAAATGGTTTATTAGGAGTGGGGTGGAGTATTAGTGGACTTTCAAGTATTACTCGTTGTCCAGCCAATATGGTTTTGGATGGTTTTCGGGGAACGATTAATTATGATCAAAACGATCGATATTGTTTGGATGGACAGAGATTAATACCAATTGCGCCCTTTGGCGGAGCGATTCAAGAATATCGCACAGAACCAGAGACTTTTGCGAGAATTAAATCTTTTGGAACGACGACCACGGGAGCGAGTTATTTTACGGTTGAGGCGAAGTCGGGCATGATTACTGAATATGGCAATACTGCCGACAGTAAGATTGAAGCCCTAGGAAACACGGAAGTCAGGGTTTGGGCGGAGGATAGAGTCTCGAATCGAACGGGGAATTATATCGATTTTATTTATTCTGAGGATTCTGTTAACGGTCAGTACTATCCGATTGATATTCGTTACACGGGTAACGCGGCGGCGGGATTGGCGCCTTATAACTCGGTAAAATTTGAGTATATTAATTTTAATAACGTTCCTGGCCCACTGGTTGATCCAGTTTCTTTTTATCAAGGAGGGTCGGTGGTTAAACAAACCAAGCTTTTGAGTAAGGTAAAAACTTGTCTAAGCGCGACGACAACTTGTACGGGTTTAGTGAATGAATACAAGTTGAGTTACCAAGTTGGGAATGCCACGAATCGGTTTCAGCTGAAATCGGTTCAGTTATGCGACAACACTGGAATAGTGGCGGGATGTTTTCCGGCCACGACGATGAATTGGTCGGATGAAAATAGGGCTCTAACTGGTTCAACTCCAACAACCTGGGCAAGTGGGTTTGGTGGCAATGATGGAACTTTTATGGACGCCGAAATACCGCTTACATTGGATGCATTTGTCGCGCCACTGGCCGCTCCTTTTCAAGCCCCGGATACGGTTTCGCAGGTGATTGGTGCGGTGTCTTTTATATCAAGTCCAGTTGGGGCGCTTGTAGGTTTGGTGATAAATGGCATAGTCACTTTCTATCAGTGGTTAACGACAGATTACAAACTTCCCAAAGCTCGACTAGGGGATGTCGATGGTGATGGAAAAACAGATGTAATTGGTTTTACAGATAGCATAGGTGCTCCAGATACCGAGGATGTACTGATATCCAATGGTTTAAGTGCGTTTAATGAACAAGTAAACTGGAAGACGTGGACGGATGCTTCGTGGCATCCAAATGCGCCAGATCCGATTAATAGCGCGGAACCCGAACAAGTTAAACTCGGAGATTTTAATGGGGATGGGATTATGGACATCATGTCTTACGAGGACGTGACTGGTTCAGTAGGGACTTTGGATGGGGTAGTGTATTTTTCGAATGGATCAAGCGCTTTTACGAAATCACCATTAAATTCTTCTGGTGAGCCTGCGTTTATGGCTCATGATTCTGGGGATATTCGGCAAAATGGATTGGCAGATTTTAATGGAGACGGCAAGACGGATGTGGCTGGATTTTTGGGAGGGTTCGTTTATCTTACAACGGATACTGGAATTTCACGACAAGATGGTGCACAGAGTTCATCTACTTGGCAGTCGTGTGTGCCGGGATTAAATTGTTCGAACACGCAAACCAACTATCCGTTGGAAAATGTGATAATGGGAGATGTAAATGGAGATGGGAAGACTGATCTTGTCCATATCGATAGCTCCGGGACGAATACGCATGCAAAAATTTGGTTGACGAATAAGCTGGCCAATGGGTGGACGACATCCGGAAGCCCAGCGGCGGATTATGATTTTGGATTTAACGTTCAGACATCTTCAGACATAGTTCAATCGGGTGATTTTAACGGAGATGGGAAGATGGACATTATCATTTTTCCGCATGGTTCGACGATAACTTACGATACCGACGGTGATGGCCAGGTTGAGAGTAATGGAGATGACGTTTCGGTGACAAGCGGAGGGACGAACGTTTACCTGTCAAATGGAAGGACCTTTGTTCGAGCTTCCTCTTTTGATTCCATTCTTAATATTCGAAACTCTCCCTACGCTTTAGAATACCCAACTAATTCATATATTGAATCTTTTCTAGCTCGGTTGGCGGATTTTAACGGCGATGGGAAGACGGACATTATAGTTTTTGATCCGACGGATGGTCCATCAGTTGGAGTAACGCCACCCCATACCCCTCATGAAGCGCACCTCTTTCTTTCGGATGGGACGAAGTTCCGCCCAGAATTTGTTTGGGCCAACGGCAATCTAATTGACGAAATGGCGATTGGAGATTTTGATGGCGATAGTAAAGCTGACGTTTTGCATTTTTCTGGGGGCAGTTATAACGGCCAACTTAATGTGATGCTTAACAATAAATACGACCCTGATCTTTTGACAGGGATTACAGATGGCTTCGGCAAGAAAGATGAATTTGATTACAAGCTGGTTAACGATTTTCAAGTTTATCAAACAGAGAACGATAATTCGTTAGCGGGTTTTGACAGCGAGACTTACAAACTTAGAGGCGGGCTTTACGTTGTTTCTGATCACAGAGTTTCTGATGGGATAGGCGGGACGTATGCTCGTAACTATGTTTACTACAATGGGAAATCGAATCGGAGTTTTGGTTTCTTGGGTTTCTCAAAAATAGTTATTGTCGATTCTCAGCTAAATATCCAAGAAACCGTTGAGTATGACCAACACTATCCACTTGTTTGTCATATTAAGAGCAAGACGATTGTTCTCCGTACTTGTAACAATGGCTGTATACTCCCAACTTTAAACAAGAAAACCATGGGTTGGAGCGTGATTAACGGAACGGCTCTCGGCGGAGCGCCACATATTATCAGACTTGATTCAGAGAACAACGTGGATTATGAGCTTGATGGGGTGACGCAGACTAAAAACAATACCTACACGTACACTTATGATACATACAACAACATAACCAACTTAACAACGTCTTGGATAGAAAAAGATTCAAATGGCACGGTGATTTCAAGTTATGTTGCGGATGTTTTGGCCAATACTTATTACAATAGCAGTGCAACATGGGTTTTAGGTTTGCCGCTTACGACGACTGATACAAGAGGAGAGCCGATTGCGATGCCATCGAGGACGGTGACAAGGACCTTTAACACCACAACTGGTTTACTTCTTACATCAAATGAACAACTTGCGGCTGGTCGGAGCGTGGTGACAAGTTATACTCGAGATTCATTTGGTAATTCAACTCAAGTGGCGGTGAGCGGGACAGATATCTCAACGCGAAATACAAATATCACCTACGATTCGAAAGGACGATTTCCGGCTACGATACAAAATGCATTGGGGCAAAATTCCAGCGTTTCGTTTGATTCTAGGTTTGGAGGTATTTCAAGCATGATTGATCCGAATATTCTGACAACGAGTTGGGCTTATGATGTTTTTGGCCGAGAAATTTTAGAGACGAGGCCCGATGGCACTAATTCGAGTAAAAACTACTGTGTTCAAAGCGAAGGGAATTACAAATCGGGAACAGCGGTGACTTGGATTCAATCGAAGACAAGCGGTTTGCCGGATCAAACTTTTTACTTTGATTCATTAGGAAGAGAAGTTCGAGAGGCGACGATTGGTTTTGATGGAGCAAGCCGAATAAATCAAGATTCTTTATACGACTCTAATTTGAGGCTTTCGAAAGTTTCAATTCCTTTTTATTCCCCACCAGGCCTTAGTTCTTATTTCGAATACTCATACGACCCTCTTGGGAGAGTAACGACAGAAGCAGCTCCAAACGGAACGATTAAAAATTTTTCTTATGCTGGCGGGGTGATGTTTTTAGAGTCCCATCCTTTTTCAGGACTTAGCACGATTCCTCTTTTGTGGCATCAAGTGACTGAAAAAAATGCTTTGGGTAATCAGACGGACTATGTAGTCAATAGACTCGGACAGGTGAATCAAATCAATTCCCGTGATTCAGGAGGCGCGCTAGTTTCCCATATGACATACAACTACGATGGTTATGACAATCCGGTTGGAATGGCCGATCATAACGGAAACGTTACTTTGAGAACTTATGTGGATGATCATATGACCACACTATCCGATCTGGATAGTGGCAATTCAACGTATGCTTACGACGTGCTTGGGAAACTGAAAACCGCAACGGATGCGAAAGGAAATACGACTTCTCTTGGTTATGACTTACTTGATCGTTTGAAATCTCGAGGGGAGGCGGAAGGAACGAGTACTTGGACTTATGATACGGCTTCGATTAAAGGTATCGGGCGGTTGGCTCAAACTTCTGGTCCCAACGGATTTTCCGAGAATTATACTTATGATTCTTTTGGGAGAGCAGTAACGGCGAATACGATCATCCCAGGAGAGGGGGCGCTAGTGACGCAGAGGAGTTATGATAGCGCGAGTCGTTTGGATGTCTTGCAGTATCCGGGAGCGGCGGGCTTTAAAACTAGAAATATTTACAACCCAAGCGGATATTTGAGCAAGGTTCAGAATGCTTCCACGAGTGCGGATATTTGGCAGGCGGAGAGTATGAATGCGGCAGGACGAATCACCTCCCAAATTCAGGGAAATAGTAATTCAGGAAATATGACTTTGCACAGCAGTTTTAAGTACGATAAGTTGCAAAATGTAACGGAAATAACTGTGGGAGATAAAATTGGCCAACTTCTTACATTCAATCCTTCGAAACATCTGATTTACACCTATGACAGTACCAATAATCTAAATGACCAAAAGAGGGATTTGATTAGAGTTCTAGGTATTCCGGGCATTAGTAAAGATGCGGTTGATCAATATCAGTACGATCCATTAAATCGGTTGACGAACGCGCTTGATTTTGTAAATGACAATATCTTGCAGATAAGCGAAGTTCCACGATACGAAAAATTGTATGCCTACAACGGGATTGGCAATATAACTAATAAATCCGATTTGAATGCGAGTACGACTACAAATTATCACTACCCATTAAGCGGTCAGGGCTTGCACGCGGTTTTTGGGGTGGATGATAATCAAGCGGGTTATCCTTTCACATATGATGCCAATGGAAATATGCTCGCCGGCCGAGATTTTCAGAACAATAAAACCCGGACGATTGATTGGTTTTCGTTTAATAAACCGAAAAAGATTATGGAATCGCAGGGAACGTCGACGCAATCTCTAGCTCTTACTTATGATTCATATCGAGATAAAATCAAACAAGTTTTTGCGACTGGGATAGCGACGACAACCACGGAATATGTTGGTTCAATTTTTGAGAAGTTTATTAACGCTTCTGGTTCGGCGCAGAGTAAGTATTACGTTTTTGGGAATTCACCGAACCCAGTGGCAATGTATACATCCGGAAATGGGACGAGTAGTATGCGTTATTTCCACTACGACAATCTTGGTTCGTTAACTTTGATTACCAACGAGAATGCCGGAAATGTGGAAGACTTGAGTTTTGACGTTTATGGGGTTCGGCGGAATGCGGACTGGACGGTGGCGACAAGTACAATCACGAGTCTCACAAATCATGGTTTTACCAATCAAGAACAGATTGATAATTTTGGACTTATTGATATGAAGGGGAGAATGTATGATCCGAAAATCGGGCGATTTATTAGTGCGGATCCGTTTATTGTCGATCCATTTATGACGGAGAGTTTGAGTCGGTATAGCTATGTTTATAACAGTCCGACAAACTTTATTGATCCAACTGGGTTTCAGGTTAAGGGTGGCTCGGGACCAGTTTGGAATCGGTGTACGACTGGAAATTGTGGAGGTGGAGGCGGCGGGATCGCGGGAGGCATTTTTTCGGGGATATTTAACAGTGTCGTAAGTTTGTCTGGTCAAGAAAAACAACTTCCAGCGCCTTCTAACTTGAATAATGGTTCTATGGTTATGAAGAATAATGTTGCTAAGACTGATGCAACGGCAACATCAAAGACCACAAAACCAATACCTAGACCACTAACACCAAAAGAAAGAGCCGATTTTCAGGCAAAAATGGATAAGCTTAGGGTGAAAAAATTTCTTGAACAGCTTGAGAAATCACGCGGTACAATTAAAGATGCCGATAAGGTTATGCGCCTAAACTCAGGTAATCATTTTATTCGTGCTACCGAAGAGACAAAAGAAAACTTGAGAAACTATAACGGTTCCGAGAATTCTACGCTTGGGAACTTTATTATTCGAGCTAGTATAATATTTGGCGGGGGAATGAATTTTATTGAACCTTTTGAAGGTATTAAGTCAGGTGGTACAGTTCTTCCTTTAAAGCCCGGCCCTCAATTCCCAATTGAATCGACGCATTAGGTTAAATATGAGTTCGAGGTTTAATACAAGCTAGGTTTTGGTGTACGGACGCCGTGATGTTGAGTTTGAAAAACTTAGGTGTGGCGTTAGGACGGATTCATTTTGAAAAGTTTTCGATGGGGTAGTATATTAAATTTATGAAGTTGATTTTGTATATGGGGATGACAGTAAATGGTTTTATCGCCAAGGAGGATGGCAATTCGGAGTGGACTTCAGAAGAAGATCTCAAAGGTTTTTATGAGCAGAGTACGAAAGCGGGTAATATTATTTTAGGCAAGAATACTTATTTAGCGGCTTCAAGGTATGGTTATTTTCCTTTTCCGGATGCGTTGAATGTAGTGGTGTCGCATGAGAAAATCGAGAATCAGTGGGGTGAGAAGGTAATTGTGACGGATAAAGCTCCAAAGAAGATTTTAGAGATGCTTCAGGTGCGAGGATTTGAGACGTCTTTTTTAGCTGGCGGAGGAACTTTGAATTCTTCGTTTATGAAAGGGAAATTGGTTGATGAAATTTATCTCGACGTCGAGCCTTTGGTTTTTGGAAAGGGGATCCGGATTTTTAAAGAAGAAGATTTTGAAGCAGATTTAAAGTTGCTTGAAGTTAACAAACTCAATTCGGATACTGTTCAGTTGCGCTACGAAGTGGTTAAATAGGGTTTTTGTCGCTTGTGTGGTATCGTGGCTTGTATGCAGACTAATTCTGATTTTTATGGCCTGGGGATTGCTCCGGGAATTTTGGATGTTTTGGCCAAGCACAAGTTCAAACAACCGACACCGATTCAGGCGCGGTCAATTCCAATTGGCGTGGAAGGCAAAGATTTGGTGGGAATTGCTCAGACCGGAACGGGAAAGACGTTGGCTTTCGGCATTCCAATGATTCAACGAATTTTACAGACCAAGTGTATGGGGTTGGTGGTTTTGCCGACTCGAGAATTGGCGGTTCAGGTGAGAGATCATCTACAGATGATTGGCGGATCTCTAGGAATCAAAACCGTGGTCTTGATTGGAGGGGCGCCGATGGGCCGGCAGGTGGCGGAGATTCGCCATCGGCCGAATATTGTAATTGGAACGCCAGGGAGAATTAATGATCATCTCGAGCAAAGAACTTTATCCCTTTCTGGAGTGAAGATTTTGGTTTTGGATGAGGCGGATCGGATGCTCGATATGGGTTTTGCGCCGCAACTCAAAAGAATTTTGACACATGTGCCAACCGAACGGCAGACGATGCTTTTTTCAGCGACGATGCCGCCAGAGATTATGAAAATGGCGCGGATGTTTATGAAATTGCCGGTGCAGATTGAGATCGCGCCGCAAGGAACGACAGCGACCAATGTGACGCACGAAGTTTTCGTGGTTGGAAGAAATCAAAAAATGGCGCTCTTAAGTAAGCTTCTAACGGATTATCGTGGATCAGTTTTAGTTTTTACACGGACAAAGTTTTCGGCGAAAAAAGTGGCGCGGGATGTGCGAGCGTTTGGACACACCGCCGCCGAGATTCATTCCAATCGATCGCTTAATCAACGACAGGATGCGCTCGCGGGTTTTAAAAACGGACGTTATCGCGTGCTCGTTGCGACCGATATTGCGGCGCGGGGAATTGATGTGACGGGAATTGAGTTGGTTTTGAATTTCGACTTACCGGAACAAGCCGAGGATTATGTGCATCGCATTGGTCGAACGGGTCGAGCGGGAGCGGTTGGGCACGCGATTTCCTTTGCGACTCCGGATCAACGCCGAGATTTACAGATGATTGAGAGGTTGATTAAAAAGACGATTCCACTTGCGAAATTACCCGACAGTTTGCCGAAGGTAGAGATACAACCGATGGAAGATTTCTCACGAGGACCAAGACGCGGGTTTCATTCTAGACCGCCGAGCGGAGGGAGTGGGCGATCTTCGGTTTCTAGGCCGTCGCGTCCGAGCGGGCACAGCGGAGGCTACGCTGGTCGCAAACCAAGATCGGGCGGATTTAGAGGAAGTAGTCAGAGATCTCGGGGTTATGCGGGGTATCGGTAAGATTTATTGCTATTTTTAGGTATTTGTTTTATTATGTTTAGGCTTTGGGTTTAGGCAGTCCTTACCCCTTCGGGGGATTTTTATTTATAAAATGGAGTTAAGAAATATTGCAATTATCGCTCACGTTGACCATGGCAAGACTACCTTAGTCGATGCGCTTTTGAAGCAGTCGGAGAGTTTTAAGATGAAGTCCGACGGGGCGAAGGATTTGATTATGGATTCAAACGATCTTGAAAGAGAACGGGGAATTACGATTTTTTCAAAAAACGCTTCAATTCACTATAAGGACGTAAAGATTAACATCGTGGACACTCCTGGTCACGCGGACTTTGGTGGCGAGGTGGAACGGATTATGCGAATGGTGGACGGAGTTTTGATTTTGGTGGATGCCAAAGAGGGACCGATGCCGCAGACGAAGTTCGTGCTTCGTAAAGCTATTCAAGCTGGGCACAAGATTATTTTAGTAATTAACAAAATTGATAAACCGCACGCGCGGCCGGATTGGGTTTTGAATGCTATGTATGATTTGTTTTTGGAGTTAGGCGCGAGCGAGGAGCAGATTGAATTTCCGATTATTTACGCGTCCGCGATCCAAGGAAAAGCCGGGAAGACGGCAGATTTGGAGGCAATGCAAAGTGTGGAGCCAATCTTTGAAACGATTGTGAGCTTTTTTTCTCCCCCAGTGATTGACGCGACCAAACCGCTTCAGATGTTGACGGTTAATTTGTCATATGACAACTACAAAGGAAAGTTAGCGGTGGGTCGGCTTTATGCGGGGACGATTAAAAAAGGGATGGCAGTGGCGCACATCAACCGAGCTGGAGAAATCAAAAAAGGTGAAATTAGTTCGGTGATGGCGTTTGAGGGGTTAAATCGAGTGGATGTTGAAGAAGCGATGGCGGGGGATATCGTGGCGGTCGGAGGGATTGAGGATATCTCAATTGGAGAGACAATTGCGGACCCTAAAAATCCGATTGCTTTGCCGATTATTGAAATTGACGAGCCGACGATCAAGATGACTTTTGGAGTGAACACTTCGCCCTTTAAAGGCAAAGATGGAGAGTTTACAACTTCGCGGAAAATTAAAGAGCGGTTGGATCGAGAGCTTGAGACGGACGTGGCGCTAAAGATTGTTTCAACGGAGGCGGCCGATCGATGGGAGTTGGCGGGCCGGGGCGAACTCCACTTAGCCATTTTAATTGAAAAGATGCGACGGGAAGGATACGAAATTGAAGTTTCCAAGCCGCAGGTTATTTATAAAGAAGTGAACGGCAAAAAACATGAGCCGATGGAGCTGACATCCATTGAAGCGCCGGAAAAATATTCGGGGGTGATTATTGAAATGATGGGCAAGCGAGCGGCGACGATGAAGGATATGAAGGTGGATAATGGGAATGTGTATATGGATTTTGTGGCGCCGATGCGGGCCTTGATTGGTTCTCGCGGAGATTTCTTGACCAACACCAAAGGCACGGCGATTATGAACAGTATTTTTATGGGTTATGAAGAATATAAAGGGGAGATCGGGGTGGATATGCACGGATCCTTAGTGGCGGTGGAAACCGGTGTTTCCAATAACTATGGATTAGTGGGCGCGCAGGGAAGAGGAAAACTTTTTATTAGCGACGGCATTCAAGTTTATGAAGGGATGGTGGTGGGGCAAAACGCGAAGGCGGGGGATATTGGGGTGAATGTTTGCAAAACGAAACAGCTTAATAACTTTCGGGCGAAAAACGAAGGCTTGGCGGATCAACTCGAAGTGCCGCTTGAGTTGACGCTAGAGGACGCGCTTGCGTACATCAGCGACGATGAGATGGTGGAGGTGACGCCAAAAAACGTCCGAATTCGAAAGATGTATCTAACGGAAAACGAAAGGCGAATTGCGAATCGGTAAATTTAGTATTGAAACATTCTCACATTCTCCTTCCTTCGCTAAAGCTACGGGCGGGCGAGGCAAGAATGTTGGGATGTTGTTATGTGAGGCACTATTCCAATGTTCTTGAGAACATTGGAATAGTGCTATTTCATAAGGAGGAGTCCAGCCACCGCGATAAGGCTGCCTAGGATTTTTCTTGGGAGATCCTCGCGTTCTTTGAGGAAGATGGCGGCGGCGATGAAAATAATCACGATTTTGAAGGTGGTGATTGAGGAGACAACGCTTAAATTGCCGACCGTGAAAAGTAAGGTTACCCAAGAGAGGCCTTGGAGAAACTTGAGGAAGCCGGTGGTTAAGACATCTTTGGCGGAATATGAAGATTGGCTCTTGGTGATCAGCGTTATGATTCCGAGAAAGATCGCTTGCGACCACCAACTGATGAGTGTGCCGGCGGAAAAGCCGGTGGTTTTTTGGAGGGCGCGTTCGGCGGTGAGTAACACGCCGAGCATAATGCCACTAGCGAGCATCATCAAAAAGTATTTATCAAAGGTAAATTTTCCGGTTCGGTGTTTTTTGGAGATTAAAACGATGGCAAAAAGAAGAAGGAGAGTGCCGAAAATTTGTTGAAGAGAAAGTTTTTCGCCTAAAAAAGTGGTGGCGAGGATGATGGTGATCGGAGTGTAAATATTACTGACGAGGGTGCTAACTCCGGCTTCAATATGTTTTTGGGCGACGTAAGAAAAGATAAAAAAGCCGGCCCCAAAGAGGCCGCAGAGAATTCCTAAGGTGGCGATTTGAAAATAGTTGGCGCTAAGTTCGAATTTACTGAAGAGGGGAACAAAAAGTCCGAGGATGGCGACGATTAAGGTGGTCGTAAAGGCGAAAAAGATTTGATCCCTAGGTTCTGCTTCTCTTTTGGTGGTAGCGAGCCAGCGGCGTTGCAAAGGTGAGGCGCTCCCAACGATGAAGTAGAAGAGGTAGCTAAGGAGGATTGTCATCGGTGATTGAGGAAACTCAAAGATATAATAGTGTTTTACTCAGCGGAGAAGCGAGCGAGGAGGCCTTTTTTAACTACGACTTTGAAGGTATGGGCGAAGATTAAATAAGCTCCAACGAGATAAATGAGCGCAAGAATAGCGCCGATGATTAAGGGATTAGGTGAGAAAATTCCTTGAATTGTCACCTCTCTTAAGCCTTCAAAAACGTACGAAAGTGGGTTGATTTTTGAGGCGATTTGTAGCCAATGCGGGAGGGTGGCGATGGGATAGAAAACTCCAGATATTGGGCTAAAGAGAAAAGGCATAATCCAAGCGAACCATTCAGCAGAAGGTCCAAAACGGAGGATAAGAGAGATAGTAATAATTCCCAGTGCAAGACCAAAGAGGAAAAGTACCAGGAGGAGAAGAAGAAGGGGGAGGCCAACAGTAAGAAGGTTGTAGCCAAAAGCGGAAGAGGCGAGCGCGATAGCTACGGTGAATACAACGGCACTTGTTGTGATGCTTGTTCCAAAGAGTCCTAAAATATACTCTCGGTTTTTGATAGGAGAAGCAAAGAGGTTTAAGAAATTTCCCGACCACATATCCTCAAGAAATGGAAGAATGACGCCTTGTTGAACCCGGATAAGAAAACCCCAAAGGATGATGGCTCCCAAAAGAACGGGGATGAAATTGAAGTTGGCTTGACCAGCTTGATTAAGGAATCGAGTGGTAAAACCCCAGACGATAATATCAAAAATTAGCCAAAGAAAAATATTTACCAGTCGCGTGGCATTTTTGTGGATAAGATAATATTGTCTTAAAACGATAGCCCAGATGCGTTTCCAGCTCATTGTGTTTCAAATGTCAGGGGTTCTCGCGCGACTGCGATAAAAAGTTCCTCAAGGCTTTGTTTGTTGTGTTCGTGGGGTAAGATTTTCGGATCTCCTTCGAGTAGAATTTTTCCTCGGGAGACAAAAAGGACGCGACTACAAACACTCTCAACCTCTTGCATATTATGAGAAGTCCAAAGGACAGCGGTGTTTTTGGTTTTGGAGTAAGCGACGATTTGCTCGCGAATCAAATGGGCACTTGAAGGATCGAGAGAGGCGGTGGGTTCGTCCAAAAGAAGAAGGGAGGGAGAGTTTAGTAAGGCTTTAGCTAGGGTGACGCGAGTATTTTCTCCCGAAGAAAGAAGACCGCATTTCATTTTTATAAATTTTTCGATATTGAGAGTGTGGGCGATTGCTTGGATTTTATTTTTCAGATCAGAAACGCCATAAAGGAGTCCGAAGATGTAAAGATTTTGCCAGACGGTCATATTGCCGGGGAGGTGTGCGTAGACGGCGGCGAAGTTTACCTTAGTCATAATTTCAGACCGATGGTGGGCGAGGTCTTGACCCAGAATTTTGATTTGGCCACTGGTCGGCTCAAGAACTCCAAGGAGCATACTAATGGTTGTGGTTTTGCCGGCGCCGTTGGGCCCGAGTAATCCGACAATTTCTCCGGGGGCGATAGAAAAAGAGATGTCTTGAACCGCTTCAAGAGATTCATATTTTTTGGAGAGATTCTTTATTTCAAGGACTGGAGTCATTAGATTCAAGTTTACGACGCAATCTTTGAAGGGGCAAGCGTAGAAATGCAAAAGGGCGCCGGTCGATTTATTTTGGACAGGCGCCCAGATCTGTGACGATGACTTTGCCGATGAGATCCTTTTGGCCAGGAGTGTACTTGGCCCAGGCGTGAATGATTCGGTCGTTCAAGACGACTGGAAGCCAAAATCGATCGGCGGCAAGCATCTGGTCGAACGGGAGTTGGTGATTGTCAAACCAGGTGTGTTTGATCATCTCTTCGGAATCTCGGGGCTCTCCTTTCCATTCGTAAAGGTTAAAAACGTGCGCCTTGCAGGGGATTTCGTTACCGGTCTCATCGGTGTTAATGAAGTGAAGAATAGCGGTTTTGATAAGTGGTGGGGATTACAGATCAGGCTTGATTCTTGCCTTAACTCTTCCGCTCCGTTTATCGTCGGGGTTTGGCCGGACTCAACTTTGCCACCATAGCCATTCCAAAGACCTTTACCGATTTTTCGGGTTTTGATGCCCATCAAGACTTGGCCGGGTTTTCTTGGTAGAACAATCGTGAATTCCATTTTTCTCCTTTCTGTTACCTCGAGTATCTTATAGCTCGGTTATAAATAATTCAAGATTTAGATATAATTGAGCTAATGGATAAAACACAAGCGGCGGTTTTTGGCGGAGGGTGTTTTTGGTGTACGGAGGCGGTTTTTCAGAGTTTGAAGGGGGTGATTTCGGTGGAGTCGGGATATGCGGGAGGTCCGCCATCGAAAAATCCGCCAGCAGGTGGACCAACTTACGAAGAAGTGTCTTCGGGGCGGACGGGACACGTGGAGGTGATAAAAGTGACCTATGATCCAAAACAAATAACCTATGACAGTTTGCTCACCGTTTTTTTCGCGACGCATGATTCGACCACGCCGAACGCCCAAGGGAATGATGTGGGCGAGCAGTATCGTTCAATTATTTTGTATTTAAATGAGGAACAAAGGGAGAAGGCGGAGAAGTTTATTGAGACGCTAGAAAAATCTAGTAAAGAAGGCGGGGAGATTGTGACGGAAGTGAAGCCACTCGGAGAGTTTTATGAAGCGGAAGAGGAACACCGAAACTTTTACAAAAGAAATTCGTCAGCGCCGTATTGCCAAGTGGTTATTAATCCTAAACTAGAAAAAGTGCAGGAGAAGTTTGTGGAGCTCCTTAAAACTAGTGAGTAGGAAGTAGGGAGTAGTAGGTAGAATAGGAAGATTATAATCTATGACCTCTAACGGGGTTGACACGTTTTTGGGCAGTACTAAAATAAAGGTATGGAACAAGAAGACAAAATTGATAAGTTGGCAGAGATGACCGCAAAGGAGTTTGCGGCTATTCGAGGTGAGATGGGGAATATGGCGACTAAGGTTGAGTTAAATAATGGAATAAATAAAGTGCTTGGAGCGATTGAGGATTTGAGTTTGCATGTCAACGCTTGGATGTCGGATACCGAACATCGGTTTAAGGATATGGAACAAAGAATGAATGTTATTGAAAGTAAGGTTGGTTTGAGGAGGTAGTTTGAAGTAGTAAGTCGCTATTATTTTGAGAAAACAAAAAACGCCCTTTCCGGGCGTTTTTGGTGTAAAAACCGAGTTTGATTTACTGATTAGTTCCTTCTGGGGTTAAATCGGTTGGGATGTTCGCTCCTTGCATCATGGCGGCTAGGTCAGTAAAGGTGATATCAGCCGGAACCTCGAAGGCGCTAGCGTCTTCGGACCAGTTATCACAATCGTAGCCATATTCCAAGTCGGTGTCGATGCCCTGTTGCGGGGCTTCGCCAGTGGTCGGTGCGGCGTCGAAGGCCATTTTGATGCCTTGTTTGTCGGTGCCGGTCCACATATAGCTCACGTTATCTTTGACGATCATGTTACTGGTCATAGTCTGGCCGTTGGCGGTTGAGGTAAACGTTCCACGCATCATGCCGTTTGAGACCATAACTTCGCCGGATGATTCGGAAGTTTCAGTTTTCGATGAGACGGTGCATTTTTGGGAACCTCCCATTGCTAAGATGCTCTTGAGTGAGCCTTTAGTTTCGGCGGTATCTGGGGTTTCAGTTTTTCCGCCCATACCAAAGACGACAATGCCGATAACGACGACTGCGGCGATAACACCGCTGATAACTTTCCAATTCATTCCACCCGTGCTCGGGGTTGGATTTACGTTCGTTGTTTCTTCCATTTTGTTGTTTAAATTAGTTTGTTTTAATTACCTTCTAGGACAATTTCGACCGTTTATTATGTGGGGTTTATTGTAGCAGAAATTGGTTTAAGTGCCAAAGGGAGCTTTTGGTTATTTTGCGGATTAGCATTATATCAGATTAATCTGATATAATGCTAATAAGGTGCAGTGGATTTATGGATGAAAATGGCAAAGGGATTTGTTGTTAGGAATAACTTAACGAAAGAAACTTTACTAATGATAGCTTCGGTGGGGGCGGCGACTTTGGTGACAGCGGTGGCGCCAGGTTTGTTTGTCGCTTTTTCGGAGAT
>CAYIIM010000015.1:0-19031 GCA_964363455.1 uncultured Candidatus Saccharibacteria bacterium | reverse complement strand
GAAGTTCAGATGCCGGCACCAACTCTGTCCGCAACCGATTCATCTCACCCAAAACTGCTTTGATTACCAACTCAATTTTCAAATGATCCACCCCCGCTCCAACCGCCATAAATCCATGATCCAACGTTAAATCTGCTTCGGCCCGCACATAATACGCCGCGCCTAACTCCTCTCTTACTTTGTGAAAAAGCCGAGAGCTCATTCCCCCGCCCAACACATCCGCTAAAACCTGAAGCGCATGCCGTCGCTTATCAAAAACATCAAACGCCCTTACCCCTAACACCAAATGACTTTGATCCGATTCTTTAAACTTAACCGACAACTCTGGCTGTGATTGCTTCTCAGTTGTCTTTGGTTTTTTGGGCGTCGGCAGTTTTTTGAGCTCGCCAAAAGTTTTTTTAATCTGAGCCAAAACTTTTTTCTCATCAAACGCTCCCGCTACCACCACCACCGTCTTTGGCGCCACATAATGCTTGGTCCGATACGTTTCAAACTGATCCCGCTTTAACTCTCGAATCACCTCTTTAGTCCCCGCAATGTCCCACCCCGCTGGCTGATCGCCATACAAAAGCGTTGTAAAAAGTTCATTCACCCTCCTCATCGGCGTGTCCTCGTACATATTAATCTCCTCAATAATCACCCCTCTCTCTTTTTCAATCTCATCCGGATTAAAAATCGGATTTAAATATAAATCCGACACCAAATCTACTGCCTTGGTAATTTTTTCTTTCTGAACCTTCGCGTAATAGCCCGTATACTGCCCGCCCGTAAAAGCGTTATATTCCGCCCCTAAGCTATCCAACTCATGCGAAATCATCCCCGGTTTCGGCCGATTCTTCGTTCCCTTAAACATCAGGTGCTCCAAAAAGTGTGATAAGCCGTTAATCTCTTTCGTTTCATACTCCGACCCCGCCTCCACCAAAATTAAAACTGTAGCTGCTAAATTATTTTTCTGAGGCACCAAAATCACCCTTAACCCATTCTTCAAAGTTAATTTTTTATACATAAATTTAAATTATCTCAATTACCCTAATTTACCTAATTATTCTAGTCAATCAACAAGCCCCAAACCCCATGATTTTAGCATTGGGATTTGATTAGAGCAATTCAAAATCTCCACCCCTAATCAAACCAAGCGAGTGATTGTTTTTGAACCATTCGGGCTGGCGGTGGGATCCTTAAGTAGTTTAAAAATAGAGGCGATGATTCAAAAACAATCCAGAGCGAACTTACGCCGTAATCGTCGCAATATCGTCTCTAAACTTGTTGGCTCGCACAATCGTCGCCTCGCCATAAGTCCACAAGTGCCGTTTCCAGTTTCCTCCCGCGTAATATCTTGCCGCCGCGCATCGCTCTTTGCTTGTTTGGTTGGAGTAAGAAGCGTCGCATTGCTTTAAAGCATCTTGGATATAAAGCGCTGTCGCTACGAAAGCATCGCCATTGCGCCAAGGACTCGCCGGCGAGCTACCAGTAATCTTCGCCACTCTTTCTTTATACAACACCCAAGTTGAAGGAATAAACTGCGCCGGCCCCATCGCTCCCCCATATGCCCCATCGCTATTTGCGCAAGAAACCTGAGCCTGAGTAGATTCTGGATCTATATCTAACTCCTTTAAAATTTCTAAAAACTTTGGGATGTCTCGCGTTGGGTGCATCGCCGTTTTATAAGTGCACTTGCCCACATTTTTCCCTAAAGCCGATTCCCGATCCAAAATCGCCAATATAAAAGCTGGATCAACTCCCGTCGCGTCTCCCGCAAACTTGGCATAATCATAAGCTTGCTGAAAAGTCATCTCACCCCCACCCAATAATTTAAATAAACGAGTCCGTATCTCTGCCGCCGACTTCTTAGTCTCAACCAAAAGCTCTTGGTATTTTGATTCCTGATTTTTCGTCACCGCCAAAAGTTGATTTTTTTGCGTCTTGGCCTTTTCGGTCTCATTTTTTTGAGTTTCTTGATATTTACTAAGCGTCGCCTGATCCGCCCGAGCAATCGAAAGCTGCTCTTTTTGATCCTCTAAATCTTTTTGTAAATCCGCAATCTTTTTAATCGCTTGCTGCAAACTGTTTTGGAGTAGTGCCAAATCATTCATATCATCAAAAAAATCCGAGATCTTCGGGCTTTTCAGAAAAACTTCCATCATACTCACGCGCTCCGTTTGATACATATCTCTTAAAATCCCCCCTAAGGTTCCCCGATTCGAATCTAAATTTTCCTTGGTCACCGAAATCTGAGATTCTGTTTCATTAATCTTTTTATCCAACTGCGACAAATTCAACTTAATCGCTTTTATCTGCAAACTTAACTTAGAAATTTTACTATCCAACCCCTTCACCTCACTGCTTAAAGTCTTGCCTTGTTTTTGATAGGTCGAAACTTGGCTTTCGTATTGATCAATTTGTTTCTCGAGTTCTTCAAGCTCTTTTTCAAGCGCTTCCCGTTCAGCCGCGTCGCTTGCATTAGCTGCTAAAGTAGTCGTGGTTGGCGCCGTCACTGATCCCAAAATAAAGGAGAAGACCGCAAACAAAATAAAAAAAACTTTCATCGGATAAATTAAAGAAATCCGCTTTTTTCGAGAACTAACCAAGTTAACTCGAGAAGGCAAGACTGAAAAAACACTTCCGTGATTGTGATGCCTAGAGGACTTCAAATCCCTAAGCACTTTAGGTTTAGGCGAATAAAACATATACCCCTTTATTCTACCAAATGGCCTAAATTAAACAAAAACCCCGAGAAATACACGGGGTAAAACGTCCGAGGCCTAACAAGGTTACAACTAGGCCTTCTCCTCTGCCTTCTCGGCGTCTCTTTCGGCTTTCTTTTCTTCGCCTTCAACTTTCACCGTTGAAACGTCCACAACCGCCGGCGCTACCTCCTCCTCTTTTTGCATCGGCACTATGGTCGCCACCACGGTTTCCGGATCCACTAAAACTTTAACATCTTTCGAAAATTTCAAATCTTTTACGTAAATGTTCGAAGTCAAATCCACAAGCACACTTAAATCAACTTTTATATCGTGGGGCAAATGAGCTGGTAGAGCCTCAACCTCAATTTCCACCATCGCTTTATTTAAAATCCCAAGCTTTTCTTTTATCGCTGGCGCCTCGCCGATAAATTCGAGTGGAACGTTGGCATTAATTTTCTCCGTCATCGTCACGCGGTAAAAATCCACGTGGACGATCTCTCCAGACAAATAATCTTTTTTAACATCGTGAATCAAAACCGGCCAGGCTTCGCTGCCGTGCTTTAAATTTACAATCGTGCTTTCTCCCGCTTCACCGAAAACCTTAGAAAACTCCTTGCCTATAACTGACAAGTGCTCATTTTTAAAGCCATGACCGTAAACTTCGGCCGGAATCAAGCCTTCCTTCCGGGAAGCCTCAAGTGCCTTGCCAAATTTTTCTCGTTTTTGAACCTGTAAATCCATATATAAAGTAGGTCTAATATAACCAATCATAGCCAAAAAAGCAAGGTTTAAGCGAAAGTCCAACCAAAATCTTACTAATTCGTATAATTAGCATGCATTCGCATATTAGCATCGCTTTTATACCTCAAAATACCCCTGAAGTAGATAACTTACCGCCTTCTTCTCCAACTCTTCTCGGCCAAAATAAACCGAAAAAACCTGATTCCACATCGCCTCTTGATGGTGATACAAGTACTTAACCATCTCCTTCTGCTTCACCAGAGACATCACCGTATCCACCAAATTGAAACTCACCAAGATATCGTGTCCGGTTTCATCCTTAAAATAGTCCCCCACCCAACCCAACTCTTGCCAAAAAGTCAGCTCCTTGGAAAAACCGTCCAGCTCCGATCCAATACTGGCCAAGCTATCCTCAGCTTTAAGCCAATGCATCGCCTCCGGATTGATATGAGGAACAAAAAGCCGCCAATCATTTTCATCATCTTTCGCCAAATACCGCTGAACCACCAGCCAAAGCGATCGTTCACTATCCGGAAAATGCCGTTCAATTACGTCCCCTCTCAAAAGCGAGGTTAAGTTTGTTGTAAAAGTAATTTTTTCATTCTTAATTTCCTTAAAAATTTTCGAATAAAACGGCACTTCATATAGATAATGCATCACCAACACAAACATCCGGAGAAGCTCGCCCGAAATTCCAAGTAACGCTGGAATAATAAACACCACCCCCAACTCTTTAAGGTGGCTAATATTATGCTTTTTCTTCGCCACAAACTTCTCTGACTCCGCCCCCCATTTCTCGCCAAGTGCTTTCACTTGCACCTCTCGCTCCTCAAAATCTTCTGGCGTCAGACTTTCGTACTGTTTAAAGAAAACTCCATTCAACCACTCGCTCCCTTCGATAAACCGCAATGCGCTATAAACTTCAAGCAAGTCCTCTTTACTTAACATCTCCTCAACCGAAGAATAACCCAAATACTCCATTACTTTCCGTGGTGGTTCTTTGATTAGAAACTCTTTCGCCTTATCGTATTTTATAAAAAGTCCTTTCGGTGGTTTAATTACTTTCTTCGCCAAATCCCCAATCCGCTGACAGTCCGCCACATTTTTAAAATTTGGACTTCCGAGTGCTTGAAAAATCTGCCGATCATCCGATTCAATTTTGGAAATCAAAGCGTCATAAATTTCTTTCGCGTCCGCCTCTTGCGAAACCCCAAGTCGAAGCAACCGATCTTTAATTAACTCTGTATTTTGTTGAACAATCGCCTCCATCATCGATTGCTTCCCAGTAATCGCCATAAATCTCCTTTCAATATTGGCGATATAATCCTTATCTGTTCTTAAGATTTTAGCGATTTTCTCGTAAGCATTCATAAACAATTTTTACTTATTGCCCAGTTTGATTTGGTAAACTAACACCAGAACCAGTTCCCGTCGAGCCGGCACCTTGCAACCAATTATCCGCCGACCACCCCTCCACTCCATTTGAGTACTTCACCCTCCACCAACGATAACCTTGATAAATATTCGATCCTCCAGTTATCTCTCCTCTCGTGTTTGGCGCAATTGTGGCTAAAACCAAACCAAATGGTTTGACTCTTACTTTAAGGTAGTCCGAGGTCCTAACTTGAAGACCAATCTTAAATCCAATCCCCGAACCAACTGCCGATCCTGGCGCTGAAACCAAGGCTGGAGGGGAAGCAGGCGGCGCCACAATACTAGATGCGGTTGCTGGCGAAGTATTTAAACAATCCGGCGCCGCATACCCCCTAAAAGCGTGGTTTATAATTTCAACCACATCAAAAATACTAACCACTCCGTCGGCGTTAACATCCGCATTCACACCAAAAGGAACTGACACACCCCGAAAAGCATAATCAATAATTGCCGTGACATCGACAATATTAATCACTCCGTCGCCACTCAAATCTCCGCACACCAATATCTGCGAACCCTGGTAAACCAAAGCCGTCATATTCAAATTCGAATCCGAATCCGAAATACTACCCACCTGAAAAGAAGATTCGGATCCATTGTAGCCATTTGAACTCGGAGAAGTTTGAGGATTGAAATTCCTCTTCTCCGTTGTCCCCGGAAAAGGATCTCCCGCATTGCCTTGATTCAAATTTTTTTCTAACTCCCAAAATCCATCTGCCTGCTCCAAACCCACCCAGTAGTTACCCGTCGTGGTTTTTCCCGGATACCACTCTTTGGTGTTATTAGTCTTGGTGTCGTCAACATGCCAGATCAAAAGTCCTGATCCCGGAAGCTGGACATCGTATCCAATCTTCTGACGATTCTCGAGAAGAAAGTATTCAGTAGAAGAAGTGCCGATATTGATTCTATAAACCGTCGGGGTTGTCTCCACCTCTGGCAATTGAACACTTCCCGCCGCCTGGACCACCTGCGGTGTCACAAATCCCAGTTTCGGTCGACTCTTACTCCAAGCGTCAAAGTGGGCGGGTGAGCTTCCGAGTGTTCCATTCCACGATCCTACGGACATCAAACTCCATTTTCCAAGACCCCGCGAGCTGTTATCGGTGTCATAGAGATCGGGCAGACCGAAAATATGCCCGATCTCATGAGAATAGACCCCAATCGTCATATCTCCGGACGTGTTCCAAAACTCCGGTTGAATTGAATAGTATTGAACCCAAACGTTATCTTTCCTCTTAGCCCCGTTCAATCCCCATTTATGCGACCAAAAATCACTCAGGTTGCCCGTCAACTCCGCCCCTCGCCCAGAATGCGCAATCACTACTCCGTCAACGTTCCCGTCACCATCGTTATCGTAGTCAGCAAAATTTACATACGGGTCCACCATTGTGATCAACTCTTCCATTAACCGCTGGGAGTTGTTTGGGTAAGCTCCCAAACCATATGAGTTGTTAACATAGTAGGCATGAGTCGAAGATGCTCTCTGCCAACCTAAAGCCGAAGGCATATTAACCGTTATCAAGTCCAGCTGGTTATATGAGTTCTCTTGGTAAAATTCTCGAACCGATGGCGAGGCATCCGATGGATTATTATCAAAAATTAACTTGTCGAAAAAAACTGGACTCACTTG
Organism: uncultured Candidatus Saccharibacteria bacterium; assembly: GCA_964363455.1. Taxonomy (GTDB): domain Bacteria; phylum Patescibacteriota; class Minisyncoccia; order UBA6257; family 2-01-FULL-56-20; genus VMFW01. The sequence continues at coordinate 12,539 of CAYIIM010000015.1, read as the reverse complement.
AGCTGGCTTGTCGGAAAAGTCCACTAAAATAACTAGGGTTTTGAAGTTTCTCACGCCGTTAGCCGATTTCTGAACCTTGGTAAAATCTACGCCGCTTGGCGCATCTTTGATCTCTAGATTATGATCTGGGATGACTAATGTGCCCGCCTTGTTCGCCTCCAAATCCGGATGAGGCGGCATGGCATACGCTGGTAAAACCGAAAACAAAATCACCGCCACCACCCCCAACCCAATTAATTTTTTATACATACCTAAAGTCTAACATATCAAAAAACTTCCCTAAACCTTCCGTTTCCCCAAACCCAGTACTACAAGTGGGATATTTCCAAGCCTAATTTTACCAAACCAGACACAAACGATTGTTGAAATAAATACAACTTAAATCAGAAAAACTCTACAAACAAACCAAAATCCCTCTTGTAGTAGCTGGGCAAACAAAAAGGCCCAACGCTGTAGTAAGCGTTGGACCCATGAACTCCGCGGAGAGGAGGCAATCTACAGATTATTGAGAAGATACTGAATGTTTATCTCAATAACCTCCATCGCCGCAATCGCCGACAGAAACTTTGCATCCTTATTGGTTGAAAAGACCAATCCAACTGGATTCAAGCTCGCCTCGAACTTCCCTTTGTTTCCAAGCCATTTGTAGCGTTGACGGTCACGATGACTGACTTCGGGATTGAGCTCTTCAAAATCAAACTCAGGATGCGCCTCCTTGAGGGCCTCAAACCTGATTTTGGCATCCTCATAGAAAGCCATCGTGGAATCCCCTATGATGGTTACAGTCAACAAAGCGTGTCCGGTCTTCCCCATCGGCTCCAGAATCGGCGCCATCGGGTTATCTCCACAACCAGTGGAGAAAAAACCCAATACAACCACCAGAATCAAAGCGAGCGACGACCACTCGATTGGGGTGGAAAACTTATCCCGTGCAACATGTTGCACATTGGACTCGAGCTTCATCACAACCTCCTCCTACCTAAGGGTTATACAAACACAAAAACGTTAACTCAAGCTTCTGCTCAAAGCTTACCATAAAAACAATAAAAGTCAAGCTCAAGAAAAACCTAAATATTGGATACTTTTATCGCCAAATTCTTCCACCTTGCCTGACCCTCAAATTCTTTCTTCGTCAAAATCCCCGTCTGCGCCCCTACTTCTTCCACATTCGAAGTCGCGTTCGCGCTTCCGAGTTTAATCCCTCTTATAACATCTTTTTCCTCCCACGTTTCATGTTTCATGTTTCGTGTGTTATTGAGGAGCCCGGCTAAAAAGCCGGATCCGAAGGAATCCCCCGCTCCCGTCCGATCCACGATTCTTTTCTCTTTGTAAATCCCAGCCCTATAAATCTTTTTTCCATCTGACACCATCACCCCCCTCGGCCCATCCGTCATTACCACCAACCCTCCAACTAATTCATCAAATTTTTGAAAGATTCCTTTTTCATCTGCATATTTTTTTCCGGTTAAAGCCGCCGCCTCTTCTCGGTTTGAAATAATCAAATCCAAATTTTTCAAAATCGGCTGGAGTTTTTTCGCTCCCATTTGTAAATAAAACCCCGATGGATTCATCGCCACAAAACATTTTTTCTTCTTGAGTTTCGTAACTGCTTCGCTTATCAGCCCAAAATCAATATGTCCCGGCGCCACGTACGCCGCATCGAAATCAAATTTCGTCGCGCCCAAATCTCTTTTGGTTAAATCCTTTGAAATCCCCCTAAAAACCAAAATCGTCCGCTCGCCACTCGGCGACAAAAGGATCACTGACGCATCCATCTTTGTCCCCTTAGCTGGCTTAAAGATTGGCCTAACACCCTCTCCAACTAAATTATCAAAAACCGCCTGACCATTGGCGTCTCCCCCGATTTTTATCAAAGTACTAGTTTTAAAACCTTGCCGAGCAAACGTCACCGCCGCGTTCGCAGCGTCCCCACCGACTGACAAAATCAAATCTCCCACTTCCGTCTTCCCACCCATCGCAAAACACTGAGCTTCACCAGTTGGAAACCCCAGCTTCTCTAAGTGCGCCGGATCATGCACGACTTTAAAAAGTCCGCTTGAAACCACGATATCTCTTGAGGCCGCCCCAATGGTTAAAACTTTCATACTTTATTTACTATATATTATATACTATTTACTAATCTCGGGTTGAAAAGTCGGACTTATTTCAACTTCCCGCGAAAGAACCTTTGTCACTGACCCATCTCTTATATCCACCTCTACCGCCATCCCCTTCATCGTCTCCGCCGAAAAATTCTGATCAAACACAAAATTTCCTAAACTATAAACTATATATTTACCTAAATACTCCTCAATCTCCTGAGCCACGTGTGGATGAGTGCCAACAATCAAATCCGCCCCAGCATCAATAAAAACGCGAGCGATTTTCTGTTGTGTTGTATCCGATTTCGCTTGATACTCTTCGCCCCAATGCATCAAAATCACCACCAAATTTCCTTCTTTTTTTAATTCCCCGATTTCCGCCTTTATTTTTTCAATATTAAAATCACTCACTCCCGCCAACGCTTCGGTCGCCGATAAACTCTTGGGATACAAATCGGTATAAGACAAAAAAGCCAACTTCTGTCCTTCAACTCCAAAGACTGGCGGCTCGTTAGCCTCGATGTAATCCTTTCCCGCACCAGTGACCTTGATACCGTCGGCTTCAAGCAAATCCCGCGTTTGAACCAACGCCTCCCGTCCCCAATCAAGCATATGGTTGTTAGCCAAAGACACCACATCAAAACCGGCGTACTTCAAACCCTCAACCACCTTCGGATCCGCTCGAAAAGAATAAATACTCCCTTGATTAGTTCCTTTATTCGATATCGGTCCCTCCAAATTTCCAATCGCCAAATCAAACGAATTTAAATAATCCGCAATATTTAAAAATGGATAATTAAAATCATCATTTTCCTTAATCTGATTCGCCACACCCCGTGAGAGCATAATATCTCCCACAAAAACCAGCTTCAGATCTTTTTTGTAGACTTTGCTAAAATCCAAATCCTTTATGATGTCGGTTGAAACCTGGGATTGCGAGACCGCCGCCTCGAAGTTTTTCGAAATTTCTCTAAAATCGTTCGACGTCCCAGCCACATTCCACCCCAACCCAAAAACCGCCAGCACAAACACGCCTATCGCCACCCCATCTAAAATCCTCTTTAATTTCACCCTTAAATATTAACCCCAAACACTCGAAACCAAAAACCCGCCAAATCTTTCCGGCGGGTTTTTGATTCTCTTTCCTCTTTCTAAATACTCAATTTTTTATCCTATATACTAGTTTTTAGAGCTGTAGTAAGATATTCACCAACTGATTCTTAATCGCGTCCAACTGTGCCTGCATCGCGCTTAAAACAGTCGCAGAAGGCGAAAGCGTTCTCGTCCCGCCTGTACTTGCTCCGCAGGTCGGTGCCGCCATTCCTTTGGTTAAGTAGTTATTAAGCACGGAATAATCCAAGATATCCGCCGCCACTCCATCTCCGTTCAAGTCTGCGTTCACTCCGGCTGGAACAGGCACTCCACCCGTCCAATAGCTCTGTATTAAGATTTTATCCGCCACATCTACCGCTCCGCTCTTATTTAAATCACCGCATTTATACGTCACTGTCGTCGGCACTGTCACCGCTGGCGGAGGCGTAGTAGTTTGTTGATAGTAGTAAGTCGGCGTCGGAGTTGGTGTTGGTGCAGTATATGTTCCTGCCACATACGAGACCGACGCTAAGTTAAGCGGGAAATAATGCGATGATGGAACTAAACTGGAAACTGCATTACTATCTAATCCGTCAGTAAAAACCAAATCACCCGCTCCTACAATGCTCCCTACGAGAGTTTGAACGGCGCTCGACGATGCTGGAGCGGTTTTAGTAGAATCAATTCTTAAAGTTAGGGATCGAGAAACACCGGCTGATATTACTAATCCATTAGCCCCGTTTCCAAAAAAGAAATCCGCATGACAACTACTTGTCCCAACGCATGAGCTAGCAGAGCCTGGATAAATTCCGTACAAAGCACCAGTCGCCGAATCAACCAACTTTACTCCATCCCAAAACGTAGTATTATCCTTTGCAGTCCCAGTAAAAGTAACCCACAAATTATTTACTGAAACAGCACCTGCCGAATCAGCTGAAAGTGTGATATTCGCCAAATTATCCACTACTTGCTTTACACGATTTGTTGTTGGCCCGATAGAAACAGCCGAAACAGTTAATTTACTCCTCAAAACCTGTGTCTGCCCACTCAAACCACCCCCCAACGCCACATTCGCAAGCAGATTAGAATTAACACCTCGAGCCACAACTGTTTCAGTCGGCCAGTCATTTGCTGGATCTTGTGAAGTTACGATCCTGAATCTATGGAAACTATTATCCGTTACAGCACCAGTACCATAAGCGGCCACATCACCCTTGAGAGTTAAAATTACGCTCCCCGATTTAGTAATAACCACTGGATTAGAAAAATCAAAATGGATAAAGTAACCTGGACCCGGACTAGAGATTGAAACTGATTGGTCTTCAAAGCTTGCCACTCCTATCAAAGTAGCGCCGTTATAAAGACGATAATTTGTTAAAGACTGCCGATCACCCGCCAAACCAACATTGTGGAAAACATTCAAACCCAGAATTCTAACGTCCTCGATATTGGTCGTCTCATATAATCGAAAAGAAGCCAAGGTATTATTCACAGAACCTGCCACCACTTGATTAGGCGAAACACTAGGTACAGAAACCTCAGTCTGAGCATTAACCGCTGGGACCTGAAGATTAGACTGGTGTAAAACAACCTTACTTACGCTCGAAGAAAGTCCACCTTGATCGGTAGCTGTAAAAGTGATAGTAGACGTGCCACTATTCAAATAAGTATGATTGAAGTAGAAAGTATATCCACTCGGAAAGGTGCTAGTTGGGTTAGGGTTCAAATAAATACCATCTCCAAAATTAATGCTGTAAATCAAACCTCCTCCTTCTGGGTCAGAGGCTTGAGCCCAATAAGTAGTTGTTGCTGTAACAATCGTCGGAGCAAACAAAGAAAGATTCGTTGGTGGTTGGTTTGACCCAACAACGTTAATAGTTACACTCGATGTTGCTGAAGCATTTCCTGTTCCAAAATCCCTCACCGTAAGAACCACTGTATAAACCCCGGGATTCGCAAAAACATGATTCAGAGATACAGTCACCCCACTAGGAGAAAGTTCATACAAATTCACCGGCGAACCATCGCCCCAATTAAAATAATAATTAAGGACCCCGTTCTCTGGATCAAAAGCTTGAGCAGTCCAATTCGTTAAAGTCCCCACCGCAGGGTTCATCGGACCAATCAAGCTTGTGATTACTGGCGGCTGGTTGGGTTGAGATTGTGCACACCCCGTCGGCGCCTCCGCTCCTCTAAACGCCGTGTCGATAATTAAATTCACATCTAAAATATTCACCGTTCCATCCCCATTTACATCCGCATTTACTCCAGCCGGAATTGCCACCCCCCGAAAAGCGTAGTTAATAACTAATGTCACGTCTACCGCATTAATCACTCCATCTCCGTTCAAGTCTCCGCAAACAACAAGAACTGGGGGTTTGGTCACACCTATTAAATAATCACCTACCGACCAACCATCTACCGAAAAATCATAATCCACATTCCACCAAGTATAAGGAGTAGAAGTCCCCATCGGTGCTACTACCGGCCCTCCAATGACTGTGCCATAGTCTCCTGTCATATGAGATCCCAAGTAGGTTCCTCCGGGTGTTGATCTCACGTTTACCGCCGCCGTCGTCTGCACCCTATCCCCCACCACAAACTGCGCATTGGCTATCGACGATACCGCAAAAAACGCAACCACCCCAAAACCTAAAACTAAAAGTTTTTTCATCCCTCGCTCTTCAAATTTGATTAATAAAAATATTTAGACCTTTTTGTTAATATTTAAACCCTGCACCTTAGCCCCCAAATCTTTCTTCAGAAAAGAGTGAAGGATTTGTGATTCATGAATCTAACCCATGATTCACGTCTAATGTAATTATACCCCCCTTAGAAAAAACCGTCTGTGGATAACCAGAAACGCTTAGCGAGTCTTCGAGTTTAGCGTTTCAGTATCCCGAGCCTGCCTGCGCAAGCAGGTGAGTCCGCCAGCTGGCGGATCGACGAGGGAAAACTAAACACCCCGCCACTAGGCGAGGTGTTTCTTACCTTCTTATTAATTCCTACTCCCTACTTTCTACTAACTACTCGCTAGCCCTATGTTCCAGCCGTTCCAGAATAAGGACTATAAGGATTGGTGTTGAGTAATGGGCAAGTCGGCAAAGGCGTTCGATTTCTCAAAATATTTGTGAGTAAGGTTACGTCAATGATGTTTGGCACTCCGTCGCCATTCAAATCCACCACCGCCATATTCGGAATTGGTAATCCACCAAAAACATAGTCCGTCATCAACACCGAATCCGCGTCATTTACTAATCCATTCAAATCAATATCCCCACAAGTCAACACCGGAACCGCTGTAGTCGGCACTATTGTCTTTGCCAGAATCTCAAGTGTAAAACTATGAGGTTGAGACCAAGCCATTCCATCAAACACTTTTGCCTCTACTTTATATGTTCCCGGAAAATTCCACGTATGCGCCACAGAATATTGATTAGGGCAATTTACAGAACATGCGCTCACTGCTCCATCTCCCCAAGTCACATTCCATTGCAAGGGGTTGTTATTCGCATCCGTCGCCGTCCAAGATAAATTCACGTTCTGTCCAGCCTCAATTCTAGCTGGTAAAGCCGGCAAACCAATAATCGTCGGCGCGTTATTCGGTTTCATGCAAGTCGGCGCTACCGCTCCTTTGTTCACGTGATTCGTTATCAGTGTCACATCTAAAATATCCACCACTCCGTCCGCATTCAAATCCGCCCTCGCTCCAACTGGCAATACCCGACCCTGAAAAGCTACCTCACTTAATAAATCTACATCAAAGATGCTTAAACCCCGATCGCCATTCACATCGCCACACATTGAGTAATCCGGAACAAACACATTCGTATTGGCAATAGAGTTAAAAATTGGATTAGCTCCTGTCGGCTGAACTGGGAAAGATTGGGGTGGTACACAACTCGGCTGAGCTCCTCCTCTTAAAACATATGACTCAAGCGACATCTGATCAAGTACATTCACCGCGCCATCTCCATTCATATCTGCATTAGTACCCATTGGAATTGGTGCTCCACCAGTCGCATAGAGTTTAATCCAAGTCGTATCCTTAATATTCACGACTCCATCACCATTTAAATCTCCACAAATTCCAGTTATGTTTTGTTTTGTAATTTCTAAATAATCCTCCGCTGAAAATCCTCGAACGCGATTGTCCCAATAAATTTCTGCCCACCAATATCCATCTTTCCAAACTGAATTTCCCGCGACCGTTCCCTTCGCTCCAGCCTGAGCTGTCACCACTGCCGCGCCATTTGCCACCGATCTGATTCTTACTGCTTCCTTAGCCATCACTCTCGTTCCCACCGAAAGTCCCAGGGCTAACTTAGTACCACTTTGATAACCGCCACTCCCGGGTATGGTATAAGGATTTGATCCGGGACTTACGACATCTGAACTCCCAACCCCACCCTGCATCGCAGCAACCTGTTGTTGTAACTGCTGAATTTGCACTAGAAGCGCCGCAATCTGGGCCCGTAACGCCGCCATCCCGGCATCATCCAACGCCGCCAAACTTCGACCCGGGAAAACCATCAGCGCCAATGAGGCGAAAAGCAAACCGACCACTAAAATTTTTTTCATTTGTTTTTAATCTCCAAAACTATTCCCTATTTAAGATGCTTATTAAAAACATCCCGAGCGAGTTCGTCTTTTGACGAACGACGAGGTATTACTTTTGGTTATTTTTGCCCTAATAAATTTCGACAAATTTTAGGGATTTAAATTTGAGAACCGCCCACAAAACCCCGTGAGCGCAAAGACCTTTATTGATTAAATTATACCGTTTTATCTCCAAAGTATCTTTACTATTTTTGGGGATAACTAGAAACGCGTGGCGAGTCTTCGAGCTTAGCGTTTCAGTATCCCGAGTGTAATGAGGGACAACCAAAAATCCCGCTTTGGGTTTAACCCAAGGCGAGATTTCTTAAAACCATCAGATTTATAGCCAAAACTACATCCCCAACTGCCCCAAAAGACCAATCAGAGTCTGACTAATACCATTGAGTTGATCTCCTATAGAAGCCAAAGAAGAAGGCGTTGAAATCGCCGCCGACCCCGAACAATTCAAAGCAATCTCTTTTGAAGAACCCACCGCCCCCGAAAAAACGGCGCTTCCGCTAATCAATGTACAAAGCGTTGTATCTTTATAGAATTTAACCGTCTCGCCCGAGGTAAGTCCGTCATCAAAACCTACCGTGATTGGATCATCCCCATAAGCATGAAGAATAAATACCCCGTCGTCGCCAACGGTCGTCAATCCAGAAAATACGCCCCTTCCATCCCTAGCAATCAGAGTATCGCCTTTCACAAGTCCAATCGAAGCTCCCGACCTTCCCCAGAAATCTGTCACTATAAGGTTCGCCATTCCAACCTCAACTCTCATAGACTTCACTGCCGCCAAACCACTACTATCAGTTGCTGTTACTTTTATTATCGGCTTACCTCCTGTCGAATACCGATGAGTAATTGAAACTGGCGCTCCACTCGCACCCATATAAGCCGAAATTGATTTTTCACCATCTCCCCAGTCCACGGAATAGGTAATGGCACTGCCTTCGGGATCGGTCGCGGTCACTAACCAAGTCTTATCTGAACTACGATAAAAAATAGTTGGCCCGGTCAAACTTGTTATCGTCGGGGCTTGAGCTCCTTGTCCTCCACAACTCGGCGCCACCCCTCCCCGATTTACGAAATTAGCAAGAAGCGTCACATCAATAATATCTGGCACTCCATCCACGTTCAAATCCACCAACTTGTTATCCGTAATCGGTAGTCCTCCAAAAACATACTCATTAATCTTTGTAAGATCATCGGAGTTTATCAAACCATCTTGATCAACGTCCCCACAAACAAACCCGCCACTCTTTGTAGCCGAAAACGGTACCGAAAACGCTACTTTATTCGACGAAGCAACATAACCTCCTCCTGCACTATCATTTTTTACTAGTCTAATCTGTAAATAGAACGCATTTTTTATCTGGTCAAAAGAATAGCTGGTCCCTTTCGCAAAATCATTCAACAGATCAGGAACATTCCATAGAAAGCTTGTCTGGTTCGCAGGAATATAATCTACCATCGACACTCTATCGTAAAGTTGTCGCTCGGTATTCATCACTGTATTACCAACAATGATTTGATACTTATCAAATCCCCCTCCAGTCGCTAACCAATTAATTGTCGCTACCGTTCCAGGATTCAGAGTACTGCCTGAGCCCGGAGAAGTAATAGTTACCAACGGCGCGATACTTGGCTCCACCTTCTTCTGTCGGAGATAGACAAACGCGCTACCAGAAGCATCTCGAGTACCAGAACAATCGACGTGGGCTATGTAATACAACCCAGTTCCAGGCGGCAAATTAAACTTTCCTTCTCCATTTAGTGGTAAATTCTGTACGAAAGTAGTTCCTCCTTGAGTGCTTGCGTCATATATTCTCACCTGACACGTGCCATCGATCAACCTAGAAGACCAACCAAGAGCAACAGTAGTGTCGGTGGAAAGAACGTCTGCCGCTGGGTTCTCATACAAAACGCCTGTTGGTTTTAAACCATTCACTGTATCTATAGATACAGCCGTAACCGAATTATAATTTACAAGCTGAAACAGAGCAGCGCTTCTACCCGACTGCCCAGTTAAAGGGTTGTGCACTCTTATATAGTAAAAACCTGGGGGCGTCGAGTAATTGCCGTATGTGTCAATTTCACCATTCCAAACAATGGATCCTCTGCCTACAGGAACCACTTTACCAACATTCACAAAACTATCTCCAACTTTCTTTTCAAGATAAGCCTCCACAGCTGTTGAATTTGAGTCCGGTGTCCAACTAATCGTATGTTGAACATACATACTCCACACTTCTCCTCCGCTCGGCGAAGTTACTGTGATAGAAGAAGTACTGGGAGCCGTACAACTCGGCTGAGCTCCTCCTCGCAACACATAATTTTCAAGAGACATCTGATCAAGTACATTCACCGCGCCATCTCCATTCATATCTGCATTAGTACCCATTGGAATTGGTGCTCCACCAGTCGCATAGAGTTTAATCCAAGTCGTATCCTTAATATTCACGACTCCATCACCATTTAAATCTCCACAAACTCCCGAGATTGGCATCGAGATTTTAGTGGTAAAATCCTCCGCTGAAAATCCACGAACGCGATTATCCCAATAAATTTCTGCCCACCAATATCCATCTTTCCAAACTGAGTTTCCCACTACTGTTCCTTTTGTTCCCAATCCAACTTTAGAGACCGCGACTCCGTTAGCAGTAGACCTTACTCGAATCGTATCCATTGACTGCACTCGATCGCCAACGGAAATACCAATCGAAGGTCGGGTTGCCGGTATTTCCGGAACAACCAAGCCTGATCCACCCCCCGATTGCATCGCATTTAATTGATTTTGCAACTGCTGAATCATCGCGAGGAGCGCTTGAATCTGGGCTTGAAGCGCCGAAATATCGACACCTGACTGTTGCGCAAAGCCTCGACCTGGAACCACTATCATCGCCAGTGAAGCGAAAAATAAACCGACGACTAAAATTTTTTTCATAAGGGTACACTTATCCCGAGCGAGTCCCCGACGAGGGATTACATTATTGATATCTACGACTTTTGTTTATTTTTTAAGTACTTTTATTATACACCTATCGCCTATTTACTACCTTCTTCGCCGCATGCACGATATCCTTCACCCTCATCCCATACTTTTTCCCGATTTTGCCCGAAGCTAAGCGAGGCGGCAAAATCGAGGACTCCGACCGGAGCGTCGGAGCTACCTCTTCCTATTTACAACCTTTTTGACCGCGTGGATAATGTCAGAAACGTCCATTCCATATTTCTTGATCAGTTCACTCGCCTTTCCCGATTCCCCAAAGGTATCCTGCATCCCAATAAATTCCATTGGGGTTGGCGCATGCTTAGCTAAAACCTCACTGACCGCCCCTCCTAAACCACCCAAAACACTATGCTCCTCCACCGTCACCACCGCCCCAGTTTTCCTAGCCAGCTCAATAATCTTTTTCTCATCCAAAGGCTTGACCGTATGCGAGTTTAAAACAATCACCCCAATCTTTTCTTTTTCCAATTCCTTCGCCGCTAAAAGCGCATTATATAGTAGCTGTCCACACCCAATAATTACCGCCTGCGCTTTTGCTCTCCCTTCATTTTCCCAAAGCACCTCGGCCTGTCCCGGCACAAACGAAGTTTTTTCTGTAGTAAAAACCGCGCTCTTCTCTCTTCCAATTCTTAAATAAACCGGCCCCCAAACCTTAGCGGCTGCTAGTGTCGCTTTTTTGGCCTCAATCGCATCACACGGCACAAAAACTTTCATATTCGCCATCAACCGCATTGTGGCAATATCCTCAATCGCCTGATGCGTTGCTCCGTCCGGCCCTACCGAAATCCCCGCGTGCGCTCCCACAATTTTCACGTTTGAATCATTGTATGAAATCGTCGTTCTAATCTGCTCCCAGTTCCGGCCTGGACTAAAAGTTGCGTACGACGCAATAAACGGAATTTTTCCAGATACTCCTAACCCCGACGCAATCGTCGCTAAATTTTGTTCCGCCACCCCCACTTGAAAAAATCTTTCTGGAAACTTTTTCGCAAAGGGCTCAATCCGCGTTGATTCAGTGAGATCCGCGCAAAGCGCTACCACATTTTTATTTTTTTCTCCGGCTTCCGCCAAGCCTTCACCAAACCCATCGCGCGTCGCCGCCATTTTTATCTTCTCTTTGTCGAATAAATCTGGATTAAGTTTTGCAAGTGGATATAGCATGTAAGTTTAAAATCTAAATATCAAAATTAAAAATTGAGGTATCCCTCTGGGATGTATTAATAAATTCTCATTTTTGGACTTTTAATTGTCATTTTACATTTTGGGATTTGCATTTTTAATTTTGTCAGTATCCCCCATGCAATCTTTTCCCCTCCGCCTCTAATTCCTTAAGCGCCGCCCGCGCCTGCTCCGCGTTCGGCGGCATCCCGTGCCACTTATAATCATTCTCCATAAAACTCACACCCCGACCCGGAATCGTGTGCGCAACAATCATCGTCGGCTTTTCATGAATCGCCTTAGCCTCCGCCACAGCGTCCGTAATGTGCTCAAAGTTGTGCCCGTCAATTTCAATCACGTGCCAATTAAACGCTTCATATTTTTCTTTAAATGGTTCAAGCGGCATCACCGTTTCGGTATCTCCATCAATCTGAATATTATTCCGATCCACAAACGCCGTCAGATTACTCAACCGATTCTTCCCCGCAAACATTACCGCCTCCCAAGTATTGCCTTCTTGATGTTCGCCTTCTGATATTAAACTATTAACTCGATACTTTTTCCCGTCGAAC
>CAYIIM010000014.1:0-20309 GCA_964363455.1 uncultured Candidatus Saccharibacteria bacterium | reverse complement strand
TTTCTGGTCGAACACCGACAAACAAACCCGCCATATGTGTGTGCCTAAAACAAGGGATATAATAAATTAAATATAATTTTTTAATACTTGGAGGAGAAACGGGGGGTGGATTTTTGTTGTGGGGTGATTTGTTTTGTGATATTTTGAACTGGTTCGGATTGGTACTTTACATTTCCGCTCGACTTTCTCCTGTGAGTAATTTCGCTCCCGGCAAGACACGGGAGAAGGGAGGAAATATGAACGCGAATGCCAATCTCGATCTTCATTCGTATCGCGGTGGCGGTATGGATGGCTCGTTACGCATCGTTGGTAGCGGCGATAGTGGCAGCTTATCGGTTGCCGGCGCTGGCGCTGATGGTACGTAACGCATGAAAAAGCGGGTGGCGTTTTCGGACGCTACCCGCTGATTTTTTTGAGTTTTGATTAATTTATTCGCATTATATCAGATTAATCGGATATAATGCGAATTATTTTATTTGTCGTATTTAAACGAATAGGTGGGTTGGGTGTGAAAAAGCCGGACTGGGTTGTCCGGCTTTTCTGTAGAACCTTTGCAAGCGCTATGGCTCTTTGTGATCTTCTAAATCAGCCAACGCCTGAAGGGAGATTGGGTTTGGATCGCTTTCTCTTGTGAGACGAGGGCCGAGGATGCGGCGACGTTCGGGTTCAGTCCTTTTGATCCGCCTAACCAGCGCAATGAATTCTCCAGATGTTTTTTGTTCTGCGATCGACTCTAAGATTCTTTCCGGTGCCACGTCCTTGACTTCGTGAACTAGGCAGACAGCCGGATTGAATTCGAGTTCTTCGAGAAGATAGGAACCAGAGCTGAAGAGTGTTTCACTGATTGGATTTTCGGCGGGTGATATGATGACGAAAGGACACTGCGGAGAACTCGCATACAAGGAAAGCGCGGAGGCAAGCGTGACTTCGGCAAAGTTTTGAGACGGAGGTGAAGGCACTTCGGTGATGCCAGATAAATCCAGTATTGTGATTATGGCCCACTCCTTTGGATTGGACGGGAGTGGAAGTTTTTCATACTCGACATTCGCGAGGCATGCAAAGTCAAGCCAGTTCATCGATCCAGAGCAAGAGACTGTGATAACAAAAATATTACCGTCCCTTTCCTCTGTTTTAACCGTTTTTTCCATAGACCCTCCTGGGGTTAATAATCCAAACTTTCAAAGATAGAGAATGAGAGCGTGCTAAATATCTTATACCAAAAGAGTCCTGATGTGTCAATTAAACTAAAAGCCCCTTACGGGGTCTTTAGCCAAACATATTAATGGGGCAGTTCTTTGATTGCCCAAAGAACTACTCACACTCATTTGCAGGTATCTTATCAGATATGGGAATATATGTCAAATCTTATTTTATCCCCAACTACTTCCTACTCGCTACTTTCTACTGACTAGCCAATTATCGGAGTTCGTAGGTGATGCTAACGCTCAGGACTAACTCCTCGGTGCCTGGTTCAAGTGGTGCGGAAACGGCTGGCGCGGCCATTTCCATATCACCACCCATACCTTTGGCGTAATTGTAGTAAGGCATTGGGCCACCATTTTGGTACTCGTTAATATAAACAACTTTTCCAAGTTTTGTACCACTGGCTTCGGCCATAAATTTGGCCTGATTTTTGGCTTTGGTGTAGGCCTCTTCGCGGGCTTCATTTAAAAATTCATCTGGGTTTTCAACGGTGAAGCTCACGCCTGAAATATTATTAACTCCCATTTCTGGCAAATTACCGAGAATCTTGGAAACTTTGTCAAGGTTTTTATCAAGATCTTTGATCTTTACAAAAACACCCTGATTGATTTCGTAGCCACTGATAAAGGAGCGCCTTTGGGATTCAACATATTCATATTTCGGCTGAACACTATATTGACTGGTCTTGATGTCCCCTTCTGGCACGCCTTCGCCTTTGATGAATTTCAAAACTTCATCAACGCGCTTATTATTTTCTTCAGAAATTTTTGCCAGATCCGCGCCTTCGGTTAAAATAGAAAAAGAGAATTGGGCGAGGTCGGGCTTAACGGCAGTCTTACCTTCGGCGTTGACGGTAATTGTTCGGTTGATGGGTTGAGCATTACCAACGCGATCAAGCGCGGGCATTACGAAAAAGAAAAGATTAATTACTAATCCGGCGATAAAGATGTTTAAGAGAATCCAGAAATATTTTTTTGATTTGTCGTTGTTCATGAGTAATCTCGAATAACGCGAATTTTATTTAATAATGCGAATCTTCACGACGATGAAGATATTCGAATGATTTTTTTGAAGTCTTCGGCTTTTAAACTAGCGCCACCGACCAGGGCGCCGTCTATCTCTTTATGCTCGAATATACGCTCGCAATTTGCGGAAGTTACGGAACCTCCGTACAAGACATTAGGTTTTAGGTTGTATGTTTTAGTGGATAAGAAAGATTTGATGAAAGCGGCCATTTTGGCGGATTCTTCGGGTTTGTCGGCTTTGCCAGAACCGATCGCCCAGATGGGTTCGTAGGCGATAGTTAGGTTGGCAGATAAAGGTTTTAAGTTGGAGGTGTTTTTTAAATCTTTGGCGAGTTGGGATTTGACGTGAGCTTCGGCGGCGCTTAGACCTTCTCGGCGAATCGAAAGAGGTTCGCCGACACAAAGAATCACTTTCATTCCAAAAGCAATGGCGGATTTTAATTTTTCGTTGATCATTTCGTCAGTTTCGGCTTGATAGTTTCGTCTTTCGGAGTGGCCAAGGATGACATGAGTGACGCCGATTTTTTTGAGCATACCGATCGAAACTTCGCCGGTAAATGCCCCGCCGGGCAAAGGATTTTGCCAAAAGACATCTTGAGCACCGATATCGGCTTTTCTGAGAGAATTTTTAACGGCGCCTAAAAATGGAAAGGGTGGACAAATTACCACATTTTTTTCGTCCGAAGATTTGGCGAGCCGGACCGCTTCGGCTTCGCTGATTGGGTTCATTTTCCAATTGGCAACAATAAGTTTGCTCATGATTTTTATATTTTATTCATTTTCTCCCGCCAATCTCCGAAGAGCAAAGCTCGAGGGTAGAGTGGCGTGGATCCCGTTTGTCCGCGACGAGAACTTGGTTTAATTGCCTGATTTCGGAGATACGCGGGATCGCGCCAACTGATAACCGCTCGCTGTACTCGCGGACAGTTGCGGGACAGTTGGCAACAATAAGTTTACTCATATATTTGGATTTTAACATAAAAAAGGTTGACGATAAACCTTTAAAAAGCTTAGATAGATGTTAAGCAACTTGATAACCGAGGGGGGTAGTATGGAAATATTCCACAGCAAGGCACAAACAGCCGCGCAATGTTGGGGCGTAAAGCGAGCGCGTAACAGAGCAAGAATCTTCAACCAAAGATTGAAAAGAGAGGGAAATCGAAACGAGTTGGTGGCTTTGGGTGAAGTCGTCCACAACACTAGATCCGTGGATTCAATCATGGCAGAAGGGATAGGAACAATAAACCATGTCGAGGAAGCAGACGGTAAGAACGTTATTACATCCGCTCACGGGATCGATCCTCGATTGATGGATGTTCTCAGGATGGTGGCTTACGACATCGAGGATACGACTTGCCCAATCGTCATTGCCCAACATGAGGCAGCAGTAAAGCTTCAAATAGAGCAGGGTCGTAAGATGATCTTGATCGGTAAGCGCCCAAACCATCCGGAAATTCTCGGAACGATTGGCGTCTTGAATGATAAAGTGATTTTAATTCGAGACGAAACTCAGATCAGACAAATCACATATAAGGTTGATGATCCAATCGGCGTCATCGCTCAAACAACACTTGATCCCAGAAAAGTGGCGACAATACTGACGATGATTGAGCGTGTTTTCGGAGATGTGGTTTACCTACCAACGACTTGCGACGATATCACCTTTAAGATTCAAGAGATTCGCGATCTCGCACCACTTTTTGACCTGGTAATTGTAGTAAGTGGTCCGAAGAGTGAAAATGGGGGAACACTTCGAGAGACCGTCGTTGAAATGGGCAAGCCTTGTGTTTTTATCCTTGATCCGGAGGAGCTTCGGATTAAGTCGGTGAAGGATTCAAGAAGGATTTTGGTAACCGGATCGGCTTCAACGATGATCGAGGATGTAAACGAAGTCGGTTGCAAGCTTACGGATTGGGGGTGGCCAGAGAAGAAAAGTCAGTTCAACCCTCAACTATCGGCTGAGTACCGATACCGCATTAGCGCTAGACAAGCAGGACGACTAGTTTGATATTCAGACGATCACATATGGGCCCGTGAGATTTTTTCACGGGCCTTTTTCATTTTTTAATGACTTGTCTAAATTGCGGAAAATTTGTAAAATGCTTTTGAAATTATATGGCGCTATCGTCTAGTCTGGTCCAGGACGCTAGGTTCTCATCCTAGTAACACGGGTTCGAATCCCGTTGGCGCTACTAAAAGATTTTTTTCTTGGTTGGAGGACGAATTAAGCTTGTAAATTATGGGTATTTCGGCGGTTTTAATCCCTGGATAAGAGTAGGTTAGGTTTTCAGGAAAAAGGATGCCCCTTAAAACCCTTAAATCCTCAACCTCAAGATCTCTCCATTTTCGAGGAAGACTTTTTATTAGCTCAAAAGCAGAGTTGATTGCGTTCTCAAAATCTAATCCGCTATCAATTTGCTCCTGCCTTGAAAGTTCAAGGTTTTGTATTTGCTCTCCAAACTTTTCGTTTTGTTCTTTGAATTCAATATCATCAATCAGCTCTTTGAGCTTTAACTCAAGCAATTTTTCCTTTTGAAACTTAACTCTCTCAATTTCAGTATCAACTTTTTTATTATCTCTCAAAACTGACTCCATCTCTGTTTGGTAAGCAAGCTTCACTGATTCTCGCACTGCATCAACGTCCTCGGAGTTAGGCGTGAGGTTCTCCAAAAAAACCGAAAAATCATTTTCGAAATCTTCTCTAGGTATTGATTGCCTTTTACTACAGTCCTCGGTAATGCAAGAGTAGTAGGCGTATTTTTTGTTTCTTCCTTTAGTCCATCCTCCGCTGATATTACCTCCGCAACTTTCGCACCGGATCCCCCTTAGGGGGAAATCCGGGTTAGCACGACTTTTCTGTTTTTTCCAAGGAGTTTCGCCATTCATCAACCTTTGAGCAGTTTTGAACAACTCAACTGGCACAATTGCCTTATGTTGCCCCTGAACTGATACTCCCCAGTTTGGACATTCAATGCGTCCGCAGTAAAGTGGATTGCGTAAGATTTTCATAACCAACTGATTTGAAATCTTCTTCCCACGCTTACTACGCAAATTCATTTTGCTAACTTTGCGAGCTACCCCTTGAAAGGTAAACAACCCAGTTGAGTACTCCTCAAAAATCCTTTTAATGAGTGGGGCTTTTTCCGGATCGAGTATCATTACACGATCTCCACTTACGGTTCTTGAATTCTTGTAGCCAACCGGAGCAGTCCAAGACCATAAACCATTCAGCAACCTCGCTCTCATGCCCTCCGCAGTTCTTTGAGCTCTGGTACTGTTATCAAATTCAGCCATAGAAGCAAGAATTCCCTCCATAAACTTTCCGCTTGGATCATCTTCTATTTGCTCTGTGGCTGATTGAATAGCCAATCCATAGTTCCTGAATATAATTTTGAGAGTGAAGTAATCCTCATTTTTTCTTGAAAGCCTATCAACTTTGTAGATAAGAAGTTTACCAATCTTCCCACGGTTTTTCTGACAGTATCGAATCATCGCCTGGAGTTGAGTTCTATCGGCAGTTTTTGCCGATTCACCCTCTTCTCGAAAAACTTTCAACACTTGTAGCTTATTCTTGTCAGCAAATTCTCTACAAACTTTTTCCTGACTCTCCAAACTAAAGCCGTCCACCTGGTCTTTCGAAGAAACCCTTGTGTAGATAATGGCTGTTTTCATTTCCACCTTAATTTTTTTGAATTTCATTTTAATTCTTTATGATTTAATTTAACCTCTTAACATTGACAGAAATCAAGTTGTTCATTCTAGTTAATTTCTGGTCTTAATCCCAAAGATTGGGAATTACCCAAAAATTTGGCTCCTCGCACATCCTTCGCAAGAATCGGGGGATCTCTACAACTTCTCATTAAAGTCTGTGGAAATCCCACTTTTCGACGACTTAGAGTGTGTTTTCAGCCATAGTCGGATAAGAAATAAACCAAATTCAGCGTACCTCTGGGCGAGTCGCTCAATTTCTTCTTCGGTAAGCCTTGGATATTTGGCTTTTAAATATTTACTTAGTTTTTCTAAGTCAGGCTCTTCTTGAAACACTAAGCTAGGGCTTTTGTACCACAGCTCTTTTTTGAAAAACAAAAGAGCCGAAACTCAAAAGCAAAATAACAACTAACGGACAATTAGTTGGTTTATCTTACTTTTAGTTTTCAGCCCTAATCCCTAATCTCTAACTTTACTCAATTCTCATTTTTCATTGCACCTCTCTCTTCTCTCGAGGCATCATCTCCTGCCCACAAGTAACTCGTGTAAAGTGTTGAATAGAAACCATCTGAAACGTCCTTTTCCGGAAGGTCGGGACTTTTCGAAAAGTGGGGTTATTACAAAGATCAATCTCACATCCCCAAGGTCATAATAAATCTTCATTTATCAAAAGCAAATGCAATATGTGGATAATTTGATTTTCTTATATAAGAAGCCCTATACTAAAAGCGACAACTAAATACAGAAGTAGCCTAAACCCAGTAGAAATATTGAGCATGGCTCAAAAATCCCCTCGCAGATACCAAACTCCACGTTTGGTCTACTCTGCGAGGGGTCACATCCGAAAGGTTGTGGACGTCGTAAGACGTCGGACCAGCGTGGAGTTTTGTGTTTTAAAGGTCAAAAAATCAAAAATATAAAATGCACAGTCCAGCAAACTACGCCCTACCAATAGCATCCGCAATAATCGTCGCTACAATCTTTTGGACAAGTGGACATTTAACTCTGGCTGTTATTTCACTGCCAGTAGTTTTCGTAGTGACCATGTTTGCGTCAATGTTTCCAATCGAATAGTTAAACAAAAAAATAATATGAAAACAAAAATTGGTTTAATAATTAGTTTAGTATTAGTTTCTCCGCTTTTCGCTCACGCTGAATTGAGTAAAGATTTGTATTTCGGAATAACAAACGAACCACAAGTTTCCGAGCTACAAAAATTCCTTACCGAACAGAAGGTTTACACAGGACCCATTACAGGCAATTTCTTTTCTCTCACTCAGCAAGCAGTTAAAGCATTTCAAATTAAGCAGGGAATTTTTCCCACCTCTGGCTACTTTGGACCAAAAACGAGGAAGATAGTCAGCAGTCTTTACTCAACAATAGCAATGGAAGAGAAGACAACAAGTTCTGACCCAATAAAATCTTCTAATCCTCTAACAGAAAACAAGCCCCAAATCTTTATTCCTACTCCACCAAGCACTACCTTGTGTAATGGAAAGTATTGGACACAATGCCCAACAGGACAGAGTTTTTATTGCCCAGCGACTGGGGATGCTCAATGTATTCAGAAAATCACCCAAACTAAGAATGTGAACCCTCCAACCCTGGAGCAACTGGCAAATTTGAGAAGATTTTGTTTAGCAAGTACTTATTTAAATTCAGTCTGCAGTAAACCGGAGTTTATGCCTGGATATAATTCCAATTTAATTTTCCGCTCTGAAATAGATAAGTTTGTAGCTCAATACTTTGCTATAATATCAGACCAGCAAAAACAACAAATTGCAGAAGAAAAGAAAAAGTTTGATTGTTTAATGCAGCCTACACCCGAGGACCAGCGAGTGCTTGATCCTGCTACTCAAAATTACTTGAGACAGTCAAGATGCGGAACAATAACAGAGCAGGATAAAGCGACTTATGAACTTTCTCGACTTAAGTCTTCGGTGGACGAGTTGAAGTATAGATTGGAAAGCAAAATTTCTTTTCCTCCACTCTTTTTGGATTCAGCACAACTACCCAGTAATTCCTATCTCAACAACTCAGCCAAATGGCAAGTAAGGTGGGAGGGTTCTAGTGGAACTGTCACCGACTCCCTAGGAAACCATTATCAATTCCACTGCGAAGATAGTTTTTGTAGGAGTTACTAGATTGATACTTGGAATTATTGGCTGATCGGAATATGATATTGCCATGGATAAGACTCAGCCAACCGCTTTTACCCGGTCTATAATTGACCATTTTTCGTGTGCTAAACTCATTCTAGCTTCTGAGCTTGAAAACAAAAACCGATTAGCCCTTATAATCCTAGATAGCGTTTTAGAAATATCTTTCAGGAGGTTTCTTAAATTGAAGCACATAGAAGTTGGGGATAGTAAGAATCGAGAACCCTTGCAGAAGGCTGTAAAGAAGAACACCACTTTTGATGCATTGGTATGGAATCAAATTGACGACTATTATGAAATTAGGTGTGATCTTTATCACGAAAGCTCGACTAAGACTATCTCCGACGATTCGATGGATGACTACTATGAGTTGGTTGAGTTCGTCATAAATCAAATTTTGGACTTAAATGTAATTGACCATGTCATACTCCCTGAGCCACCTAAACAGGGAACAATTGACGAGAAAGAGAAAGTGCGTATAAATAAGATAAATAGTATAATTAATAAAATAGTGGTAGCAGTTAAGCAATCTAAACCAAAGAACGCAGACGATATATCAAATTATTTTAAGGAGGCTGGAAATAAAACTGTTATTGCGAAAGGCATAATTAATCAGAATTTAAAGCACTGGTACCCACACTTTTTTTTCTTGAACAGCAAAACAAATGAATGGCAACTATCTGATGAAGGAGAAAGTCGATACAAAAAAATAAATCAGGATTCTAAATAAAATGACCCAAGACTCTGATAATAAAAAGGTTGAGGTAAAGATTAATCTGAACTTCGAAAAGTTTAACTTAGAGCTAGAATGCAGTACTACTGTGGATAGTGTTGAAAAAACCGTTAACCATCTGCTTAAGAGTGTATCAAAAATAAGCGGAGTGGGTTCTGTAGTGGCACCAAGAGTACAAGTAAACACCC
Source organism: uncultured Candidatus Saccharibacteria bacterium (assembly GCA_964363455.1). Lineage (GTDB taxonomy): Bacteria > Patescibacteriota > Minisyncoccia > UBA6257 > 2-01-FULL-56-20 > VMFW01. The sequence goes on along the minus strand of CAYIIM010000014.1, from coordinate 11,293 downwards.
AAGCTAATACCGATCCAAATGATAATGGTCTGGAAAATACTTTGGCGAGCAAACTAGAGATTGATGTAGATAAATTAAAATCATCAAACTTTTTCGGTGTAAAAAACGACAACATACAGATAATAAAAACTTCAAAATTTATCCCTCGTGACGCAATGCTTTTAATTGCTTATCTCTTTGAGCTTAAATACCCTGGCCAGGTTATTAGCTATGAACAACTCAAAACATTTTTTAATCAGAGCGGTATCAAGTCTAACGTACCACTACCAATAATGCTTTCTGATGTTAGTAAGGTGGGGTATATAGAAAAGAACCGATATAAGTCACAGAAAGAAATAGCTACCACCTCAAAAGGAGAAAAACACCTAGGGGAAGTATTAGAAAAGCTTTTGAAGTAGGATTATATGTCTACCACAAGGGTGATTTTTTCGTTTGAGTCAACCACCTCTTTGGGTCTTCCAAAAGTCCTATCAAGTAATCTTTGGAAAGCCGAGGAATCTCCTTGTTTCGCCTTCTCAATTTGGGGTCTTAAAATTGCCTCAATCTCTCTCACCACTTCTTGAATCAAGTACTCTTTAGCTTTCGCAATCTCAAGCGTATGAGGAGCTTTTGAACCCTTTGGCCTTCCTGCACCATTTCTTTTTCCACCGTGTTTCATGGGTAAAAAATCAAGAAATCAAAAAGCGACAAAAAATACATATTAGATTTTAATATCATTAGGGGAAGGAGAAGTGAGCAAACTTATGCTGTTTTCTGTGTTTTTACTTAGGCTACCGAGTTTCAAAATAGTCGAGACCAATGGTTTTGAATTCTGAATCGTTAGGGCTACATTTAGCAAAATATACTCCCTTTTTGGGATTATATTTTGATATGCTTGCGCTCGTGGGTTCGAACGAAGGGTGGGTCGGAGGGAAAGCCACCGGGTTCCCTCCGTGTAGGAAATTATTCAAAACCGAGGGTTTTGAAAACGCAGTCCCGCTAAGGCGGGACGAGTAGTGAGATTCCCGTTGGCGCTACATTTAGCAAAATAAACCCCTTGTGAGTAAAATTATAAGCTTGACACTTGTTACGACAATACTACAATAAAATCATGGAAAATGAAGTGGAAAAACTCGCGAGAATGAGCGCGGACGAATTTGCGACAATTCGCCGTGACATGGCGACAAAAAAAGATCTCGAAGATGGCCTGCGGACCAATAAGACTGAGATTCTCCAGGCAATCAACGACCTAGGTCTTCAGGTCAATGCCTGGGTGTCTGACTCGGAGCATCGCTTGAAGGATATCGAACAAAAAATTCATGTGCTCGAAAGTAAGGTTGGTTTGAGATAGAAAACTTCCCGTTGGCACTACAAACAAAAAGAGGCGGATCGTGAGATCCGCCCCGGTTAGGAAAACGTTGGGTTTTGTTTCAGGAAACTTTCTGCTTCTGTCGAGCAAGGAAAGCCGCGCCGTGGCCAAGGTCAGTGTTAGGTTTAATCCCTTGGGAACACGGGCCGGATTTAAGACACTCTTCCTCCGTCCAGACCTGACTTTGGATGGTGAGGAGGGATTCAAAACGCGGAACGCCTAAATATTCCAATGGGACATTCCCGCGATCTACCCAAGTTGCAATACCAACGACGATACCTCCAGCGGCCACAACAGCTTCGGCTGTGCGCTTAGCAGAACCGCCAGTGGTAAAGACGTTCACAACAACCAGAACGCGTTTGCCTCTCACGGCCTTGATAAAATCAGGCCTAAGAATAAATCCGCTACGGCGCAAGATAAGTTTCTCGCCTTGGAAAACACGCATGTGACCGTGTTTTAAAATAGCACCTTCATTTTCACTTTCTCTGGGAGCCAGAACTTCGATTTCTTCTGGCTGAGAAAAAGTGAAGAGGACTTCGGGTCGATCCGGACGGAGCCAGGATAAATGGTAAGCGGTCCATACCGCGAGCGAGATTTCACCGTAGGCCGGTCCAACAACAACGTCGATGTTGTCTTGATAAAATCGCTGGGCGAAGCCAAGACAGAACTCAGAGTTGAGACTGTTGCGCAAGGCGATGATATCTTTGGCTATATACTCGTTGAAATGAGCATCGTTGGTCCCGACAAAATGCCCCTTCACAATTCCACCGATCGAATAAAGTTGATCTCGAACTCTTTCCGATGTCACGAACGGTGGATTGATAAAATCATTCACCGCGTGACGAAGAGAGATAAAATCGCGGCTCATCTGCGCAAGTTGATCAGGTGGGATCGGTGAAGGAAATCCTTTGCTTAAGGCATCGAGAACTCCTTCAAATCGAATCGAAAGATCGAAAAGCGCCTTTATGGCTTGTTGGCCAGTCGGAGCGGGCTGGGTCATGAAACTACTCCTTGGGGTAGTTTAAGTCCCTTGAATTCAGGTTGGGTAAGGCGAGCGATGAAGGTTGGCCAAATCTTTCCGCGACAGGTCCGGATGAAATGCGAATGAAGAGATTGTCTTGGAATGCCGACCTCCTCCAGAGCCGCGAGAAACCTTTCGTGGTGTTCTTCAATTAGGTGGTCGGGTGAATTTCCAAAGACTTCACCGTGCCCACTTCTTCCAAAGCCAGTCGAAAGGCGCTCCTCGGTGCTTTCAAGCGACTGTTCGGCTCCAAAAACTCTGAGGTGTTCGGGGCTCAGCCGATCGGTTTTCTTAGGGCTCCATACTAATCGAAGCCCTCTTTTCTCAAGCTCGTTGATTAGCCTTGGATTGATTTCTTCCGCTTCCATGTCTTACTCCTTTCATCGAAGATATTGAGTTATCAAACCTATTCCTCGTAAATTTCGTGCTGGGACAATATTAGCCCTCGAGGCAAAATCAGGCAAGTACTACGCCTCTCGGAGGGATTTTATATCAAATTCGTTTAGAGCTTGGATTTCTTCCACTAATTCATTAAGGCGGACGGAATGAGAAGCTTTGACTAAGATTAAATCCCCTTTTCGGATTAAATCCTCAACCGGTTTTTTGGCATCACTCACATCCGCGAATTCATAAATATTTTTTTTGTTGAATTTAGATTTTTTGGCGGCATCCGCGATCATTTTGCCTTTTAATCCGACAGTGATTAGAACATCGACAAACTCCGCCACTAATTTTCCTATCTCTTCGTGAGCTTCAAGAGTATATTGGCCGATTTCCGTCATATCGCCCAAAACGGCAATTTTTCTTTTAGCTTTGATTTCTTTAAAGGTGTCGAGGGCGGCCTTCATTGAAAGCGGGCTGGCGTTGTAACTGTCGTCAAGAATGAGAGAATTTTTTTGCCCTTCTACTAAATCCATTCGGCCGTGAGCGGGTTTATAATTTCTTAACTGTTCGGAGATTTTGACTAAATTAAATCCAAAGGCGATGCCAACGGCGGCCGAGGCGGCCGCGGCGTAGGCTTGAGCCTTGCCAAAAACGCCGTCGATTTTAACCGGGACGACACTCCCGCCGTATTCGAGTTTAAAGCAGATGCCGATGGGCTTTTCTTCGTCTTGGCGGATTTCGTAGTTGGTGATGCGGAGGTTGGCGTTGCGGCTGAAACCAAAAGTCATAATGTGAGCGCGAGTGCGTTCTTTTAAATTTAAAACGACTTCGTCGTCACTGTTTAAAACGGCAAAACCAGCGACCGGAAGGAATTCAATGAGGCGGCCTTTTTCACGGGCGACTTCTTCGGGGCCGGCGTAAAACTCGACATGAACAGGAATATCGCCGATGGCGGTCACTACGCTCACATTTGGCCGAGCAACCGAGAGGAGGTATTTAATGTCGCCGGGTTTGTCGGCGGCGTATTCTAAAACTAAAAGTTCGGGATAATTTCTATTTTTCGGACCGAGAGCTTGCCAGAGAGATTTATATAAAACGATCGGCCAAAATAAAAAACCTTTGATCTCGCCGTAATCGCCAAGAATTGAAAGGGGCAGGCCGATTTCGTTGTTAAAGTTACCTTTGGCAAAGCGCACCAAACGCTCCCCTTTTAAAACAGCCGCGATAGCCATCTTCGCGGAAGTTTTGCCGACACTCCCTGTGACACCAATGATGCCAGGTCGGTAGCGCCACAAGGTTAGATGAGCTAATCTCTTTAATACTGTCTTTAGAACCTTAACTAATATTTCCTTCATACCCTGATTTAATTTAAAATTTAAATATCAAAATGAAAAGTTTTGGTGTTCCTTCGGAACGGATTTTATTATTTGCTAATTTTGAACTTTGAATTGTCATTTTACAGTTTCATTTTAAATTTTTTAATGACTATACCCTATTGGCTATTGGCTAGACCCTATTCTGTCCGGTGGGACGCCGTAGTAATTTAATATAAATTGAGCTAAATCCCTAAACGCGGGAACGACTGTGGTACCAGCGAGCGGAGCGCCTTCTGGTTCGTCTAGGCGGATGAGAATTGTAAATTTAGCATCAGTGATCGGGCCAAAGCCAAGATAGGTGTTGATAACTTTGTCGGTGTAGCCACCTTTGTTGAAATCCGGGACTTGAGCCGTGCCGGTTTTGCCGGCCAGTTTGTAACCAGTGATTTGGCCAATCTCGGCTTTATCAACGGCGGAAACCATCATTTCCGCCACTTTTCGAGCGGAGCCAGCCGAGATGGTCCGGCGAATTTCTTTAGGTTCGAGAGCGGCGTTTAAATAGGGGGTCATCAAATGGCCGCCGTTGGCGATGCTCGAAAAGGCGTTGATGAGTTCGATCTCAGTAATGGCCACGCCCTGACCAAAAGAAGCGGTGGCAAAAACCACTTCGGGCGCGCCGGGTTTGAGTCGCTTGATGTCGCCACTTAGTTCACTTGGTAAGTCGATGCCAGTTTTCTCACTAAAACCGAATTTTTTTAAATATTCCGTAAAAACGGTGTGTCCAGTTTGCCTTTCGGCGAATGCGGCACCGGTGTTAAGAGATTTTTCAATCACATTAGTCATCGTCACGCGGCCGTGGGCTTTCAAATCCCAATTACGAATTTCCCGACCGCTGACTTTTAAAATTCCGGTGTCGTTAAAGGTGGTGTCAGGAGTAATTTTGCCAGCATCAATTCCAGCGGCCATGGTGATAACTTTAAATACAGATCCGGGTTCATAAATACCTTGAACGGAATTATTTTTAAAAAGCTCTAGTTCGAATTGGCCATATTCATTGGGATCAAAACCCGGGTAATTTTCGAAGGCTAAAATTTTTCCGGTTTTCGGATCTTGAACGATGATCGAGCCGCTCTTAGCATTTTTAGTAGTGACGAGGCGAGTCAGAATTTTCTCGGCTTCGGTTTGGATATTGGGGTCGATGGTGAGGTTGAGGTTTTCTCCTTGTTCCGGTCCGACAACTTCGTTGCCGCTAGCTTCGCCGTCTTTACCCGAAAGGGAATCTTCGTAAAAACTTTCTAAACCGTAGCGGCCAACATAGCCATCATTTTCATCATTCGGTGCGACAAAGCCTAAAACTTTAGACATCCGCGAATCAAATGGATAGAAGCGGGAAGACTCTTCTTTGGTATAAATTCCCTTGATTTTTAGTTCGGAGATTTTTTTGGCGGTTTCTTTATCAACTTTGCGAGCGAGTAATTTATAAGAGCTCTTTTTCTGAGCCAAGTTTTCTTCGAGATTTTTAATCGGGTCGGTTAGGATAGCGAGAATCTGGCTAGTGGCTTCTTCGGGATCTTCGATTTCTTTTGGAACGGCGTAAACGATTGGAAGGTCTTTATTCAAAACGGCGGGGAGTTTATCGCCGTCTTTATCGGTAAAATAGATACCGCCTCGCTGGGCTTTCAGAAGCCCAGAGGCGGCGTATTGGTTTTCAGCTTTGGCGGTATAATTGGCATTCTGCAAGATCGAAATGCCATAAAGATGGAAGATTAAAAATCCATAGATAAGAGCGAAGATTGAAGCTACTGTTGCGAGGCGAAAACCCATTTTTCCGGTATTTTAAAGTATTCGGGATTTTTTTCCTGAACTAGATTTAGTTGGCTGATTGCGGCTTCGACATTTTCAGAGCCGTAGAGACTAAAGACTTGGCTTTTGAGCTCAGCGGTGGCGGCTTGACCCACTTCAATTTCTTTTTTGAGAGAAGAAATTTCGTGATTAATGCTGACTACTTGATTATAAACGAAAACGAGCCAAATTGCTCCTGTAACTAAGGGGATAGCGAGAGCGATCAAAATTTTATTAACGAGGCCAAATTTTTCTGGTTTAATGAAGGTCATGGAGAAATTTAAAGGTTAAATATAAAAATGAAAAGTTTTGGTGTTCCTTCGGAACGGATTTTATTATTTGCTAATTTTGAACTTTGGATTGTCATTTTACAGTTTGATTTTTGAACTTTTCACTTGACATGATGGCTACTCGCAGTTTTGCAGAGCGACTTTTGGGATTAATGTTTATTTCTTCTTCAGTTGGTTCGATGGGTTTTTTGGTTAAAATTTTTAAAATTCCTATCTGTTCTAATTTTTGAAAATATTTTTTGACGATAACGTCTTCGAGAGAGTGGAAACTGATGATGGCCACTCGGGCTTGGGACTTTAAGATTTCGGGTAGGTTATTTAAAATTTTTTCTAAATTCTCGAGTTCGCGGTTGGCATAGATCCGAAGGGCTTGGAAAGTGCGAGTGGCGGGATCGATACGGCCATTTTCATAACTTTTCGGAACGGCGTTGCGGATGATTTCGGCCAACTCTAGGCTCGAGGTGATTCTTTTGTTTTTACTTTCTTCTTTGATGGCTTTGGCGATTTTTCTCGATAATCTCTCACCACCAAGTTTAAAAATTATTTCGGCTAATTCGTCTTCTTTCAGTTCTCGAATGATCTGGGCGACGGGGATACTTTCATCGCTGTAAGTCATGTAGAGCGGTTCATCTTTGTCGAAGCTGAAGCCTCTTTTTGAATTTTCGATTTGCTCCGTTGAGAATCCGAGATCAAGGAGAAGTCCATCTGCTTTACCTAATTTTTCTTTTTTTAGAATTTCGAGAGTATCGGCGTAGTTGCCTTGGCGTAAAATAATTCCTTTTTCTTTATTGAACTTCTTTTTGGTAACCTCTAAAACTTTTTCGTCCCAATCGATACCCAAGACTTTTCCGCCGGGTGAAACTTTTTTATAAATTAGTTCGGTGTGCCCCCCGCCGTTAACTGTGCCGTCGATAATGAATTTTCCAGGTTTAAGATCGAGCGACTCGATAACTTCATTTGGTAAAACAGGGACATGCATAGTTATAATGTTCGAGTGCTTGAGTGTTGTAATGTCTGAATCTTGTTTTTCCAATACAACATTCGAACAATTCGAGCACTACAACCTAGATCCCCAGCTCGCCTAATTTTTCAGCGATTTCATCCGATGAACTTTCAGTTTTCTGTTTGTACTTATCCCAACTCTCGGAATCCCAGACTTCGATGCGGTTATAAAGCCCAGCGACCGTAACTTGTTTGGAGAGTCCAGCGTATTTTCTTAAGTAGTCGGGAATCAAGACTCGGCCCTGGCTATCGATGTCAACATCAGTAGCACCCGCTAACATCAATCTCGCAAAGGCGCGAGAGTTGGCTTGCGCCAGCGGAAGTGAAACTAATTTTTGGGCTAACACTTCCCACTCTTTGCTGGTAAAAACAAATAAACAGTTATCTAGTCCGCGAGTGATAATGGCGCCGGATTTTAATTCTTCGCGGAACTTCGCCGGAATCGCCACTCGACCTTTGATATCTAAATTGTGTTTGTATTCGCCTAATAACATGGAACGTGAATCATGAAACTTGAAACATAAAAGAAAGGGGATTTTCGGGAAAAGCCCAGCACCTTTTCAGGAAAAACTGAAAAAGTGCTGGAAGGCAAAGAATCAAGCTTATCCCCAGAAGAGTGGTTTTTAGGGGTGTTTATCCCCAGATTCATCCACAGTTCCCCACTTCCATGTAATTTTATGCCACTCCCCCACACGTGTCAAAACAAGGTGCTCAAAATAAAGAACCCTTGATTTATAAGGGTTTTTATCGGCCTAGGGCCTAAGATATCCACAAATTACGCAGGTTTGGCTTGTAAGAAAATTATTCTCTCTCTAAAGCTTCACCTTCGCCTAGTTTTCGAAAACTTCCCTTCCCAAAAGTTTTCTCAATTAGTCTGCCAACCTTCAATAAATTGCCGGTAATCTGGGCTTCAACGAATAGTTCAATAATCTCTTCATTGGATTCAAATTCCGTTTGATTTAGCTCATAAATTTTTTCCACGAGTTTTTTTCCTTGCTCCTGTTCAGGAGATCGACTGAAATTCGGCTCCTTCCCTGCTCGTTTTAAGACTTCGATTTCACTACTAAAGCTTTTTTCTTTGACTAAAAAATCGTTATAGAATTTTTTCGTCATATAGCCGATTATTGCTTCTTCGACATTACTAAAATAGGTTTTAGTACCATCCCTTGATGTTACTTTAAAACCGGAACGATACTCTTTGAGTTGCCGGTGCCCTGGTTCCTTCGCAGTCGTAAGTTGAACGGCATTATAAGATCGCGCGTGGAATAACTCGTGAAAAAGTCTCAAGGAGAAGTCGAGGTCGGATTGCATACGGTCAACAATCATATCTCCATAAAGAGTCGAGTGAGCACCGCCCCCAAAGCGTCCTAGTGTAAATTTCTCTGTCCCACCCTCTTCAACTAAATGAACATTTGATAAAGGAACGTTTACACTTTTATCTTTTTTATATTTCGCTAGGTATTCAGATATAGCTTTGTTGGCTAAATCAATAAGCTCAATATCCCTTTCGGATTTTTCAATCTCAAAGCCTTCAATTTTTTGACCCCCGATGCCTCCGAAAAGATTCTCAAATTCTGAAATTATTTTCTCTCTGATCTCTCCTCTGTCAGAAGGTACGCCAACAAGATCGTCAGCCTGAGGTACTTCAAATTTCTCCTTACTCATTTCTTAAAATTAATTTCGTCAATTTTTGAGGCCATAATGAAATCGTTGATCGAAAGGCCCTTGATGGCATGGGTGGTGAGTTCGAGTTTGACTTTGGAGTAGTAAATGTAGATATCGGGATGATGACCTTCTTGTTCGGCGATCTCGGCGACTTTATTTACAAAGGCCATTGATTCTTTAAAATTTTTAAATTTAAAATCGGCGGAGATACTTTTTTCATTTAGGTGCCACTGATCAGAAACTTGGGCGAGGAGTTTTTCGGACTCTTCTTTGGTGAGTGGCGGAGTCCCCCCTTCGCATGGGACGCATTTTTGGTTTTTTAGGTTATTCATATCTAACAGATTCGTAAATTTTGTAAGCCTCGGGATTGAAGCGGAAAAAATACTCCATCCCCTTCCCTCTTACTTTTTTTATTTCTAATCCGAGGGTTCCGGCGAGGTCGAATATTTCTTTAGTGGCTTTTTCAACTTCTCCCTCATTCTCTACCATTTTTTCAATTTCGCAAAGAGAGTAGCCATAATCAACTTCGTCAACGTCAATATTAAATTCTTGAATCTTAAATTTTCGGTGTTTGGTGACAAGCTTAGCGAGAATTTCGAAGCCATTTTGTTTAAGATTTTCTTCGAGGTTACCAGATAATTGTTTAAGGTTGAGTTGCTTAAAAATTTCGTCAACATCGGTAAGTTCTTCGAAGACGGTGTTGGCGCTATTTTTTTTGCCAATAGGAACTTTCAGTTCCCACTCCCCGTTTCTAATTCGAAGATGGTGATTTTTACGCATGAGATCATAGTTTGGTGTGTCGTAATAGATGTCGGTGTTAATCACCTCTTTCACAAATTCAGCAGACTCTTCAATCCGCTTCATTTGGTCGGGGGTTAAGGAGAATTTCTTTTCGACTTCAATCATTACGACATTAGATAATATTCAAAAACGTATTTGTTTTACTTTAACGGTAATTTTTGAAAAACTCCAGTCAGTTATTTACAGGGTGTAAGTTTTTCTGTATAGTGTTTTTCGTAGGCGCGCATAGCTCAGTGGTAGAGCGCTTCGTTCACATCGAAGAGGTCCAAGGTTCGATCCCTTGTGCGCGCACTAGTCGAAAATCATACTGAGCCACTATGACTTGTCATAGTGGCTCAGATTTTGCAGCTGACTGCTTTTAAAAAGTAAACATCCACGGCCTCACGGCCGTGGCATTTCAACTACCAAGCCTTGCTTGTCCGTTTTCTTTGAAAACGGATCACCCTCTCATCCACAGGCTCACGCCAGTGGTTTTAGGTAGGAAGTAACAAAAGAGGCCGCGGTGTTTCCACAGCCCCAAATTTGTCTGACTAAGAGAGCCTACGAGGAAGAGGCACTTCGGCGGTAGCGGCCACTTATTTGGATTTTTTCGCGTAGCCATAAACTTGATTTAAATAGTTATGATAGGCGGGAAGCATTTCTTTAGCGGATTCGAAAAACTTTTGAAAATCCTCTTCGAAATCATATTCGTGGACAAGAATATTTCTAAGTCGAGCACTTTTCTCTAGGTCTCCGACGTAATCTCCTTTTAAAACATTTAGCCTTTTTAAATCGGCGAAAGATTGGCGATAGGTGTCGGGTGTTTTTTTAGTTTCTTTGATGAGGATGTGAGTGTTTATATCCACTGCTATTTCTACTATGAGTTGGAAGTTTCTTTCAGCGGCTCGAATAATAACTAAATCTTTTTGGAAATCAAAAAAAGAACGGTCGAATAACTTATCGAGTTCGTCTAGTAAATTGCCAATCTGCTCTAATTTTTTGAATATAACTTCAGCGGACATAGACACGAGTTTTTAAACTTTCTTCGCGCGCTTGCCTTAACTTTTTTGTGTCTTGATACCGTTTCCAAGCTAAAACTTTAAACCGCAAAAAATCAAATTCACTGCCCTCAAGAAGTTTTCCGTTTTTAGCGATCTCGAACTGAAGCAGAGGAGGAGCTTGCCAGAGGTCGATCAAATCGATTTTACCTTCAGCAACTTTAAATTCCTTGCTAATAGTCTCCGCAAGATCTATTTTGTCTTGGAGAGAAAGGGGGTGGTTGGCTAAGACGGCAATATCGGTGTCAGAATTTCGGCCACTTGAATTTGTAGCTTTTGAGCCAAACAAGACCATAAGTTTAATGTCGATCATCGGCCTTACTTTAACAGATAAGCTTGATTATGGCAAAAAACAACGCGAATCTTTCTAGGTGAGTTCGCGCTGTTTTTTTGCTTGCGGCGTTATTGCAATTCTACTGTCGCACCGGCGGCTTCGAGCTTGGCTTTTAACTCGTCAGCTTCCGCTTGCTTTAAGCCTTCTTTGACGACTTTCGGAGCGGCATCCACGATGTCTTTGGCTTCTTTAAGGCCAAGACCAGTGGCTTCGCGAACGACTTTGATGACGTTGATCTTTTGATCGCCAGCGG
>CAYIIM010000013.1:4471-21595 GCA_964363455.1 uncultured Candidatus Saccharibacteria bacterium | reverse complement strand
TAAATCCAAGATGCTTAAATGAGGCGTGCGGTTAGCGTAGCGCTTGGCGATAGAGACCACCAACCTCAAGTTGGCTTTGATCAAGCGCTGGCGGGCTTCCTCTTCCCCCCTCTCTAACCGTTTGGCGAGTTCTTTTTCTTCGTCTTTGGTTAAAAGCGGAGTTTTACCGATTTCCTTAAGATACATCTGAACGGCGTCGGGGACTTCGGTATCGAACTTGGCAATGTTTTTAATTTCGGCTTCGCCCGGTTCGTCTTTCGAAATATCAATGAGGGCGGTGGTTTCGATGACTTTAATACCGGCTTTTTCGAGTCGGTCGTAAATTTCTTCTAAAAAGGGAAGATTTTCCTCAACTTTCGGGAAGTAGTAGAGGATTTCATTGTCAGTGACAAAGCCTCTCGGCCGGCCGGCTTCAATGAGTTCAGTTAAGGTTTCTTCGCTTAAGTCGCGATCTTTCTTTTTGCCGAGAAGTTTGCCTTTGAGCTTTTTAGGAACTTTAGCGGCTTTAACCTTTTTCTTCTTGAGTAACTTCTTTTGGGGTTTAACTTTTTTAGCCGCTTTCTTTTTAAGCGGTTTTTTTACTTTTTTTATTTTTTTTACTTTCTTAACTTTTTTAACCTTTTTAGGCTTTGAAGGTTTCTTCTTAGGCTTGAATTTGGATTTTTTCATCTTCAGTAAGTTTTTGGGAACTTAGCTCGCCGAGCTCCGCCATGGCCTCAGCGAGGGCTATTTCATCTTTTAAAGTGTCGGCGCGTTTAATTTTTTCGGCGATTCGCTGGCGCTCTTCTTTTATATATTCTGAAAAAAGATTTTTTTTGAGATCAACTAATTCATTTGGCGCCGACTCACCAGAACGAAGAAGGATAAAATTGATTAAACTATCGAGATTGGGATCGGGAGAATTTTTTTCTCCGCGCTTTAGAATTTCTAAAATGGATTGATAGTCGGGATTTAAGAAACTGACGCATTCACCAATTTGGGCAAAGTCTCCGGTTTGAAAAATGGCGGAGAGGAGGCGTTGACTCACAACATCGCGGCGAGAGAAGTTTCTAGCCGGAAGAGAGATTTCGGTTTTATCACCTGAATCCGCCCGAGGACTTTCGGTTGGATGGGCTAATTTTTCTGATTCTTGGAGAAGAGTTTTTTCGGGAACGTTAACGTGGGCCGATAACTCATTCATCCAAAACGATTGTTCAACTGGGCTGGCGAGGTTTTTGATTTTTGCGAGGACGACCCGAAGGTTCCTCAAGTGCTCGCGGTTGCCGGAAGAAAAAGAATCTGGGAATACCAGATATTTCTTAAAGTAAAATTTAGTGGCGGGGATGGCTTCCGAGATGGCCTTGGCCAAATTACCCGGATCCGCCTGAGCCGCTTCAGCGGCATCTTTGTAGTTATTAAAAACTACGACCTTTATATTAAAATCCATTGCTTCGGCTAAGTCAATGGCACGTTCTCCCGCCGCAAAACCAGCGTCATCGGTGTCAAAGCTCAAGATTAAGGTATCGGTGAGGCGTTTTAGAATCCGGAGGTGGTCGGGAGTAAGGGCTGTCCCAGAGGAAGCCACCACGTTTCTTACGCCGGACTGCCAGCTCATAATCAAATCCATCTGGCCTTCAACTAGAAACGCGCTTTTAGTAGAACGGATAAACTCTTTGCTTTTATCAAAACCGTAAAGAATTTTGGATTTTACGAAGATGGGAGTTTCGGGGCTGTTCACGTACTTGCCCATTTGCCCGGTATCAAACTCTGGCAGAACTCGGCCGGTGAAGCCGACGGTTTTGCCGACGTTGTTTTTAATCGGAAACATAATGCGGCCGCGAAAACGATCGAGCTGAGTCCCCTTTTCGGTTTTGAAGGCGAGGCCGGCGCGGAGGACGTCATCGGGGCGATAGTTGGAATTTAGGAAGTGGAGATTGAGGGCTTCGGGAGAGTTGGGCGCAAAACCAATTTCAAATTCTTTGATAGTGTCTTCGGTTAGGCCACGATCTTTTAAATATTTTTGCGCAACGGGCGAGTTGGCGAGCTCTTTGATGAAAAAGTTTTTGGCGATATCGTTTAGGTCATAGAGTAGACCGAAGAGTTTGTATTCGGCGGGATTGATACGTTGGAGTTCGATGCCGGCTTTTTCGGCGAGGACTTTGAGCGCTTCGGAAAATTCCAAATTTTCGTAGCGCATAATAAAGGAAAAAACATCACCGCCTAAGTTGCAACCAAAACAGTGCCAAGTGCCCCGATCGGGTGAGACCATAAACGAGGGACTCTTTTCGCCGTGAAAAGGGCAGAGGGCCTTGAAGTTTTTTCCTGCCGGGCGAAGCTCTAAATAGCCCTTAAGGAATTCGGCGACTTCAAGCTTTTCTTTGATTTGTTCGACAGGGCTGGACATGAACTAGTGAGTAGAAAGTAGTAAGTAGATATAAGAAAGATAAGAAGAGGAATCCAAATGCTTAGAACGCGGATTCAATCGAATTCTAGGGGAGATTACTAGCTTCGGCAAGGGTCGCTTAATAAGGTTTTCCAGAGAACTGGCGTCGCTTCTTTCCAGCGAAGAAGCGCGCCTGCATCTCACCCTTATTATTTGCTATGAGCAAAACCGAGCTAATAAGGGTTCCGATAGCTTCTCTGGAAAATTATTCCGTTCCTAGAGATTTAAAATACAAAAGGGATTAGAAACAAGACTACTCGTGGAAGAAGATGCCGACCACCCAGATAACAAGGACGCCAAGGATAATGGTAAAGATATGGAAGAAGTCGTTAGCTTTGGAGCGGTGGCGAATCTCGGGGAGAAGATCGGAGACAGCAATATATATAAAAGAGCCGGCAGCGAAGGCGAGAAAATAGGGGGTGTATTGCCCGATGGAGTCGGACATAAGATATCCTAAAATAGCGCCAGCGACAGTAGTGAGAGCAGAAAATATGTTGATGGCGAGAACTTTGGCGCGAGTGTAACCAGCATGAAGGAGGACGCCAAAATCCCCTATTTCTTGCGGGACTTCGTGGAAAAAGACAGCGACGGTGGTGGCGATACCAAGTTCGGTGGAAATACTGAAACTTAAGGCAATGGCGATGCCGTCGATAAAGTTATGAATCGCGTCCCCGAAAATGACAGAGCTGGAAAAGGAGTGAACATCACAAGTTTCTTGGTCGTGGCAGTGATACCAGTTCAAGAATTTCTCGAAGATAAAGATTAAAAAGATGCCGACGATAATAAATGGCGCGAGAGAATTAATACTAGTGTTTTCGGCGGCTTCGGGGATGAGTTCGAGAAAAGCGGCGCCGATTAAACTACCAGCGGCGAAGCTGACGAGGGTCAAGGAAATTCTCTTGGCAAACTTTTCGTTCCATAAAAGCAAAACTCCGCCGATGAGGGCGAGGATACTTCCAGCTAAGCTGGCGATGATAATCTGGAGGAACATATAGGATTGATAATAAGCGAAAAAAGAGGTTTAGTAAAATTCACTTGAAGGTTTGAAATAAAAATTTACAAGTGATAAATTGGAGAAGTTGCCCCGACGCAAACCTTTCTAAACATTTAAAATCTAGGTTTGGTACGGGACGAGGTAGTAATAAAGCGGGATTAGTATAGTGGCAATACACTTCCTTCCCAAGGAAGGGTCGCCGGTCCGATTCCGGTATCCCGCTCAAAAAGAAAACCCCACTCCACTGAGCAGGGTTTCGTTTGAGGATACGTTTTTGTTTAGGCAACTGCTGGTCTTTTCCAGGGAAATGAATCGGCGCAGTTTCCGTGCCAATCAGAATGGCCTTTACAAACATCAACCTCGCAGACCGTACCCCATATATTAACTAGGGCTCGGTTTGTCGCACTCTCAGCACACTTCTCATGCATACACTTATTCTCCAAAGAGAAAGGGTGCTTGAGGGGAGCGAGGTGATGAAACATACCGGCACCGAATAGATGATAGGCCTTCACTTCCATTGTGTAGTCCTTATCCTTGCGAAGATCGGATTCTTTGAAACGAAGAGCTCCTTTTCCTTTTCGATTCCAGCTAAACAAATGATCACAGTCTGAACCGAACTTTACATCGATATTCCCATCCTCGTCGCCGTCGTCAACTATAGCAACTACTTCCCCTTGTTTGTTAGTAAACATACAATCAAGAGTGACGGTCACAATATTTCCCACTTCTAGCTTCATGAGAAGCCTCCTATTCCTCGGTTCCTGTTTACGGGTTTCTATCGATAAGATACCAGAGCTATTGTTTTTTTACAACTCAGTTGTTGCTTTTTTAACCAATTTTCCCGCTCAGTTTGAAATCTGAACTTGCTGGCCGTCCCAGATGTACTCGCCGGAGAAAATTTTAACCTTGGCTTCGCTTTTAGCTTTCAAGAACCATTCGTCAAAGTCCTCCCCTTTCAAAAAAAGTCGTCCTTCTAAAATCTCCTGTTTGGCGAGCGGAACCATAAAGTTGTCTAAAAAGTCGCTGAAGTTAGCGCCGTAGGCGGCTTGGACGCCATTTTTAAATTTGTCGTCTTGGGGAACTTTGCTAAGTTTGTTTTCGACGAGCGCTTCGAGATCGTTGCCTAATTCTTTTTCAGCGCCTTCGGAGATAATAATGTTTTCAACTAGCTGGGTAAGGGCAGAGATTTTAAAATCATCGGCGGTAGGTGGATCGACTTCTTCGGCAACTTGAGCAGCCTCGAGTGATTTGGCGTAGTTTTGATAGTAGGCAGAATCAGTTTGATATTTTTGCCAGAAATCGTGAGCGGTGATTATAGTGCCGTTAACTGTAGCAATCGGATAAAACCCTTGGGAGATGAGAGCGAAAATCAAAAGCCCGCCAATGATAAAACTCGAAAAAATAATATAGGGCTTGTACTGCTTAATGGTTTCCATTTAGGGGTTAGAGGAAGTGCCGACGGCCGGGACGACGATGATCATTTTTTCACCGGGTTTTTTGAGGTTAAAGCGCTGGCGGAGTTCTTTTTCTAAGTTAGAGGGATTGGATAGATAGTTGATTTCGGTTTTGAGACGTTCTTGGTCATCTTTGGTTTGAGCAAGCGCGCTTTGAAGTTCTTCGTATTTTTCAGCAACATCTTTTTTTTGGGACAACAAAGAAAAGGTCTGAAAGATCAGAAGGATCAGCAAAAATGAGAGGAAAATAAGGGCGAAAAGCTTCATCCCGCTTAGAAACAGATCGCGATCGACGCGAAGCTGTTGATTTTTTTATTAAAACGACTTTTTTGCATATGTTCGAAACTTCTATTTACTTCAAGCGATCGCGGTTTCTAACGGGATTTATTGGGGTAATCGTGAATTTGAGCAAAATAACGCGAACAAGAAAAAACGGACTACTCAATTATTCTAGTGGTTCTGGGTGATCTAATCAATCAGAGGAGGATTTGATAAAGACTTTAAATCGAAAGCCCCTCCTGTGTTGCCGGAGGGGCTTTGGTCTTCTTGGTTAAATAGTCTGCTCTTAGGTCAACAAACCGATTTGAGTACCACGGAACTCTTGCCTCTTTTTTACGCTCAGGGCATGAAGTTCTTCGAAGTTGCTCGGGTTAATGGCGGCAATCAGGCCACCATAGTCGGGCTCTCGCGGAGATGAGTAGTATCGAATGACACCCTCGCGGCCAATTTCGGCAAAGCGACGAGCGACCTCTTCTATCGCGTGAGCGCTCTCGCCGATATAGGCGATGTCGGAAAGTTGAAGCGCGCGGCCTTTGCCATTGAACATCATCGAAAGGCCGTGACCCCGAAGAAGTTCAACGCACTGAACGTCAGTTTGGCTGTCGCCAACATACATTGCTTTCTCCAGTGGCGCGCCGAACTTACGGAGAATGCTTTCAACTGCCTCACGCTTTTGCGCCTGCCCCACGGGATGCACAGTGCGCAGGAGTTGCCCGATAGGCATCTTATAAACCACTTCCCAGACGAATTGGGTAAGGCGGTCGTAGTGCTCTTGATGCTCGGCCGCAACTTCACCAGTTTTCTTATCGTATTGGATAAGCGGCATCTCAGCGGCCTCAAGGATGAAATTTAAGAGCAAGAGCTCTTCTTGCAGGGAAACTTCGATAGCATCGAAACCGTCGACCGCAGTGCAGCGAGCCCTAGAGAAATCAAAGCCAACTTCACCGCAAAATGCTCGCACAAAAAACTCGTAGCTGGTGGAGATTTGCCACACGCTAAAGTCTCGATTGAGAGCGGCGAGGACGGTTTTGATGTTTGGAACTACGCGAAGATTTTCGCGCGCCATACGTTCGAGTCGCTCAGTGGTGGCACCCATGGCTCGGAAAAATGGGAGGACAACTTTCAAGGTGTGCCCAGAAGAGTACGTCGGGTCATTGGGGATTTTGTGAAAATCTCCCCAGATGTCGTCGATGTTACTCATATTGCGATAGAAGCTAGAACCGATGTCTTCGCCGAGCCCACAAGCGTGAGCGAGGGCGACGGCATTTTCTTGAGCGTTATCGTTGAGAGTACAGGGACCCTCGTTGTCGAGAAACAGCCAGATACCGCTTTTATTGGTCTTCACTTTTACTCCCCTCCTATCCGTGAGCGATGGTTGATTCAACTTCTTGGGTGAGACCAAGACCGTTGGCCAAAACCTGACCGTGGAAATCAAGGACTCGATTGCCGTTGATAAAGATGTTGCCTTCCACTAGGTTTTTAATCACACTGACGACTAGGGGAAGTTCTCTTCTCACTCCTTCTTGCCGGATGACATGGAAAAGCGGATTGGCCTCGCCTTCTTTCGCCGCAATTTCATCGAGAGATTCATGTTTGAGCCGCTCGTCCATATCTTGCCAGAGTGAATCAAACGCCTCGCCACGAATTGGAAAACGGCAGAAAGAAATCACGGATCCCATGTCGAGATTTTCGGTGACCAGCTGCATCATCGCGCCGGTTTCAGTTGCTCGAGTCCTGATGAGCTCCCAGATCACCTCTTTGTACGTACCTTTTAATTCGCCTGGGAGCGAAGGATGGAGGTTGATGATTGTGCGCTCATGACACATCTCGTCGCTGAATTCCCACATGTAGCCCAGAAGCACATCAAGATCAGTCGACGAAATACGCTTCGCAATTTCGTGGTCGTGTTCCTCTCTCCACGATTTAAGTATAGATGAATCGCCTTTTCGATTAGCCTCGCGCCCTTTCTTACGAAGATCGGGTTTGAAGCGAAGCGAGGAAAAGGTGATAAGCGGAAGTTTAAGTTTCCTCGCGTTCTGGATCATCAAATCTCCAAAAGGTGTTTCACCTTCTTCCCTAGTACAAAGAAGGAAGGTGATTTCGGCGTTTGGAATTGAACCAGACTGAACAGCTTGGTGAACGGCCGAGACTAAATCCCAAGCGACTCCGTCCCAAGCTGAAGTAAAAAGTCCAATGCGGAATTTTGAGTTCATGGTTTTCCTCTTGTTTAAATTGTGAAAGGAGCAGTCCCACTTACTTGTATATCAACATATCTAAGGAAAATCAAATATCCCTAAGCTCCCTTCAGCCAGTAAGTTTTTTGACTAAGTCAGTTAAAACTGATAATTTTTACGAAGCACAAGAGACTAAACACAAAAGGAAAGGGATATGATATGACCGCTAAATCAAAGTGGTATCCGATCGTAGGGGGTTTTTCATCGGGAAAAACTTCCGTTGTTGAAATCCTGGAAAGTATGGGTTATGCCGTGGTACCGAACGCCTCAAGAGTTTTGATTGAGGCAAACAGGGCAAAGGGAATTCCGACTGAAGTGACTCGAAGAGATGAGGCGGCTTTTCAGAGGCTTGTCCTTAAAAAGAAGCTTGAAGATGAGGGAGGGATCGATAGGAATCGAATCACTTTTCTGGACAATGCAGTCCCCTGTAGTATTCCTTATTTCTTTCTGAACGGAATTGATCCTCAGGAGGCTTTGAAGTTTTGCGAGCCTAATCTTTACGTCAAGGTTTTCCTGATGGAACAGCTGCCATACAAACATGACGGAGTCCGGACTGAGACCGAGGAGTTTATGCGGAAACTCAACGGGGAGATGAGGAAAGCTTATGAAGCGCTAGGGTATGAAGTGATCGACGTTCCTGTTGCTCCAACAAAAGAAGAGGTAGTCAATCGGGTGAAACTGATCTTATCTCACGTTATCTAAAAGGAGGAGTGATGAGAAAGTCACAGTTTTTCAGCCTACTACGGGAAACGAGGGGGTGGGGTTGGAGCGAGTCTCCAAAATCTGGAATCCGTTGTAATGGAGAGGCAGGTTGTCCGATTACGGCCGTTCACCTTTTAGTTTTCGGAGTATCAGAAGATCCAGGATGTTTCGAAAAGGCCGCGGAGAAATTAGGCTTAAGAAAATCGACCGCGACAGAGATTGTCCTTTCAGCTGATGGATCGAGATCATTTCCACTTCTGCGACGAAAGATCAAGAATGCTACCGGATTGACCAATTGACTCGATTTCACCGATCAAACCAAAACCCGCGAGGATACTCGCGGGTTTTACTTTTCTAGAATCTCTCGGAAGCTTAAGCTGAGATAGCTTTGACAGAACAGTTTTCGCTGTTATAGACTTTCCTTAGCCAACCGAGAAGGAAAAGAACAATATCACAAGGGGGGATGAGATGTTTCCAACGAAAGAGGTGCTTTACGCTTTGATTGGAATAGGGGTTTTAAGCAAGAAGCCCAAGGATTTTGTTATGTCTTTGGATGAGATTGTAGAAGAAGCGGGGTGTGTGGGTGGTGACGGTAAGGTGATCCCATCTTTGTTTCTGAGGAAAATCTTTAAGTCTTTGACGGAAGCGGGGATCCTGAAGTCTCATCGGGGCATGAGGGGTGGATTTAGCCTGGCGCGCCAGCTGGAAGAAATCCCGGCGGCAGAAATCCTGCGCTGTTGCAAAGCAGCAAATCCCCCGAAGACTGGTAACAAATCGACTTGGATGTCAAAAACCTCGGCATCCATCCGGAAGGATTTTGAATCATCATTTTCCGGAAAAACCGCGGCCGATTACATTTCGGTCTAACCCCTGAAGAAGCATAATGGAGCCGTTCAAAGAATATTGGGCGGCTCTATATTTTTTTCAAAATTTTGCGAACTTTTTGGCTTCGCCCAGGATCAGTGTCGATTTTATTTCTTTAGAATCTCGCGGAAAACTTCAATGGGGACATCGACGCGGCCGGTTTCTTTGAGACGGTCTTTACCGCGTTTCTGTTTTTTCCAGAGTTTCATTTTGCGAGTGCGGTCGCCACCAGTTTTGCCAAAGTCGCCGAGAAGTTTTTTCATCGCGGTGATGGTTTCGCGAGCGATGATGCGCCCACCAGAGGTGGCTTGGATGGCTTGAGCAAACATTTGTTTTGGTAAAAGGTCTTTGAGTTTTTCAACGGACTTGCGGGCTTCACGCTCTAAATCTTTCTTAGGGATGATGCGAGTGAGAGCTGGGACAATATCGTTAGCCACAATGATTTCCATTTTTTCCACTTCAGCTTCTTCTTCGTCGGTGATTTCATAACTGAAAGAGGCGTAGCCTTGAGATAGGGATTTCAACTGATCGTCAAAATCGCGGATAAGTTCAGCCAAGGGCATTCGGCCTTCGAGCAAAACGTTTTGGCCGATATTTTGAACTTCAAGAATTTCTAAATCAAAAACTTTTTTGAGATTCATCACGGCGTTTAAGTGCTCCGATGGTGAGAGGATTTCGATTTTGATCATTGGCTGGAAAACTTTGTCGGGTTTGACCGGAAAATCTTGGGGCTGTTTGATGACGTACTCTTTGTCCCCTTCTTTGATTCTATACGCGACGGAGGGGAAGCTGGTGATGAAGTCGGCGTTGAATTCATCTTTCAAACGGCTGGAGATAATTTCAAAGTGGAGCTGACCCAAGAAACCAACTTTGACGCCGCGGCCGAGCGCGTCGTTGGCCTCCGGCTCAATCGAAAGAGCCGAGTCGGTGAGTTTGAGTTTGGCGAAGCCGAGCTTCATATCTTCGAATTTGGTGGAGCCGATAGGATAAAAAGAAATAAAGACGACGGGCGCGGGAACGCGATAGCCGTGGAGCGCCGGACTTTTGGGGTTATTGGAAACGGTATCACCAATTCGAATCAAGTCTGGTTCTTTTAAACCAGTAGCGATGTAGCCCATCTCGCCGGCGAGAATTTCTTTGGAGGCCCGGAGTTCGGGCATAAAGTAGCCCAACTCTTTGAGTTTAAGTTTGCTTTCGGTGGCGAGGAGGAAAATTTCGTCGGTGTTTTTTAAAGTGCCGCCAAAGTTACGAATAAATGCCAAGATGCCTTTGTGGTCGTCGTAGAGCGAGTCAAAAATTAAAGACTGGTTATGGGGACTTTCTTTGGGAGCCGAAAATTTTTCCACGACGGCCTCCAGAAGTTCGGGGACGCCGGCGCCGGTTTTGCCGGAGACGCGAAAGATTTCTTCGGGTGAACATTCAAGAAGGTTGGCAAGGGCTTGGATTGTGTCTTCCATGTGCGGGACATTTAAATCAATTTTGTTGACCGCGCCGATGATTTTTAAGCCAGCTTTTTGAGCGGAGCGGAAGTTGGAAAGAGTTTGGGCTTGGATACCCTTGGTGACATCTACGAGTAAAATCGCGCCTTCAACGGCAGCTAAGGCGCGGGAGACTTCGTAGCCAAAATCACTGTGGCCGGGGGTGTCGATGAGGTTCAAAATAAAGGGTGTGCCTTTGTAGGAATAAGACATTCGAACCGGAGCCATCTTAATCGTAATCCCCCGCTCGCGTTCGAGTTCGAGACGATCTAAAAACTGCGGCCGCATTTTGCGCGCTTCAACCGTGCCGGTGACTTCTAAAAGTCGATCCGCCAAGGTGGATTTGCCGTGGTCGATATGGGCGATGATACAAAAATTGCGGATGTTGGTCATTGGCTAATAGACTTCAAATTAACACACCCCGTAGGAAATGACGAGTCCTTCGTAAAATGCTGAATATTTTATAAAAATATTCAATTTCCAACGGGGCAGGCATACGGGTCGAAAACCAAATTTGATATTTATGATTTTTTGAGTTATTTTTGGGGGAGCAACGAACGATCGTAATCAGATAACTTTACATAGGAGAGAGCGAATGAGAATTCCTCGGATTGTGCAGTTTCGACTATCGGCTCCAAGTCGATGGAAAATCGGCAAAGAAGAAATTTGTCTCGTGATATCTTGGGTGGTGGTGGGGTTGTTTCTTGTGATGGCTAGATTCCAAGCCGAGTGGACTGAAGACGCAGTAAAACTCGGGTTGGTTTTTCTCCTTCTTACCGGCCTTTTGATCAACTGGACAATCAGATATTTCACGTCGGAAAGGAAGCAAGAAAAAAAGGTGGAGGGTAAAGAAGACGAGGGCGATGACGGAAACGACGGAAGAGATTATAAACCTCCAACGTGGATATCTCCTGAAGAACGAACAGAGGGGGATTTCGTCGAGGACAAACCTTGGCTCGTTGAACCAAGCGAAGACTACACGCTTGAAACGGAGCGAGGACGACCGCGGGTGAGACGAATCAAAGGACCAATCCACGACGATCACTAGTTCCCAATCAGCGAAAAACACACTAAGCCCCGGCCTAATAAGTCGGGGTTTTTTGCTAGCTGTTTTGATTTGACATTTAGGAGTTTTTTATTTAATATATGGCCAGCGTTTTTAGCCTACGAAAGGGGGTGAGAAAACTTGCTCGAAACGATCAGAGGAATGGGAGAAGTCGCGGGTCACCATACCAAAACATTTGGTGTCGCTTTCTTGGACATCTTAGGATTTTTGGGACAGTGGCCAAGAACATCGCTGACAGTGATCGGTATCGTCTCTTTTTATATGTGGTATATGAGCCGACGCCGAAAATATCTGACAGCGAAAGTGCGACTTAAGGAAGAGAAGATTAAGACAGGAGATCGGGGCGGATTCGTTCTGGTCTTGGCTCTCTTATTTTTCCTCTTCTTGTTTGGGAGCTACGTGCAATGGCGCGAAGGAAAAAACCCAAACAGAAAGCCTGATCAAGCGCAGGGCACGGGAAGATAATTCCCGATTCCTTGCTTGTAGGCCACGCCATAGGAAGGCCTGTGGCCTACACGAGCAAACAAAAAAACGAAACCGCGAATGTCTCGCGGTTTTTTGTTTTAATCCGGCACTTTGAGGGTAAGTGGAATAATCAAACGGCCAGGTGGGTCTTTTGAAACATATTCATAAATCGGGAGATTGTTTTCTTTCCAAACAAAACCAATCGGGGCGCTGATATCGAATTTATAATTTCCCGAAGCGCCGGATTGTTTCTCAAAAATAAATTGATAGGTTTGCCCAACTTGAAGAGGATTGGGTAAGCGATTAACGTATTCAATGGAAACTTCGGATTTTTTGCCGATATCAGTTTTGGTCCATGTAGCAAAAATGTTTTTACCGAAAGCTTGGTAAGTTTTTAGATTTGGGAAAACCAGAAAATCTTTTTCGCTGGATTCGATTTCTAAAATAAGAGGATCGGTGATGTAGCCCCCGGTTTTGTAATTGACTGGGGCTTTAATGGATTTGGCAATCCCGCCGGAGAAATCTTCGAGACGGGCATCTTTGAGGGTGAAGACGTTGAGGTAATTTTGGTTGGCGACGCGATACCACCAGGACTTGGCAACATCCCCGGTATGGTCGCGAGTAATTTTAAGTTTATTGGAAATCGTGCCATCGTCGTTGATTTGGCTCTGGAGATCAATAGTTTGATCAATGAAGATATCAGTTTTTCCACCGCCTAAGTTGGCGTTTACGATCGCGAGATAGTCGCCAAGAAAGTTGTTGGGGATTTGGTAAACTTCGCCGGAAATGTTTAAACTTGAAAACATTTTTTGAAATTCTAGATCTTTGAAGTACACAACGGCATCCTTTTTAGAAAACCAATCTTGGAACAGGGTAAAGAGCTGGGCTTTCTGGCTGGAATCAAGGTTGGAAATTTTCTCGAGAATTAAAGGCGTGGCGCTTTGAAGAATTTTCTTTGGGTAACTTTCACTTTCGGCTCGGCCGGTTTGAATTTCTTTTTGAATCTCGAAAAGGAAATTTTCTTTATCAAGAATGATTTTTTCTTCTTTAATTTCGATCGGACCAACAACACCTAAGAGATCGCCAACGCCCTCAGCAGAAACGGCGATAACCCCGTCGAAAGTGACGTTGGATTTGCTATAAAGTTCTGAGCTTTCGGCAAGCTGAAGGGTGGCTTTGGCCGAATTCGGGAAATCGAAAAACCAATTGGAATCAGCGACTTTCCACCGGCTGGCGATAACTTGAACGGGTTTGGGTGGAATAATTTTAGCAGTCAGGCCTCGGTCGACGTCGTTCACGTCGTGGACTTCAATATTTAAAATATTGCCTTGGTTTAAAGTGACGTCCGCGTAACTACCTAAGAATCCCCCGCCGGGACGGATCTCAGAAGGATTTAGGAATAAAACAAGGATGTGGCGATGATTCTCACTTTTCAGCCAAGCAATGAGTGATTCGAGGAAAGTTTGATAACGACTAAGATCGGTTTGGAAAGGCAGATAGAAATCGAAATTAGAACCAGAGAAGTCTTTGAGATTTCCAACGCGAGTGGCAAGACTGGAATTTTTTTCGATTATGGCTTTGAGACTGACATTCACCGCTTCAAGTTGGGCGATGATCTCGGGGCCTTTTTGTTTGAAAATTAAGTTGGGGAAGTTTTCAGCAAGTGAAGAAACTTGCGAAAAAAGAGAAGAGGCTTCAGTGCTTAGGCCTTGGAAATCTTTGTAAGTGTTTAAACTTTCTTTAAGGAGGGGCCAGAAATTGGAGGCAAACTCTTGAGCGGGACTGCCTTTTAAGGGAGGAGCGGGAGGAGTTTGGGGTTTTCCTTGGAGGTCGTTTAAGATATCGAAGTTTTCGGTGGTTTGACGAAGATGGTCAATATTGTCCGCCAGGGATCGCACCACGTTTTGGCGATAGCTATAGAGACTGGAAAAAAGCATCACGCCCCCGATCGCGATAAAGGCGACTACGGCCAGCGTTAGATTGCGGGCAAACTTTTTCTTTTTTTCTCGAATCGGGCTTTCGGTCTCGATTTTAGGCTTGGTGTTAATTAAATCTTTTTTATTCAGAGGATCTTTCTTTTTTAAAAGCGGGGATTTTTTAAGATTTGGGTTGCTTGCACCACCTCCCTCTTGGGGTGGTTTGATATCAGTGACGGGGCGGAAATTTTCCCAACTGAATGGATTTCTCATCTATAACTATTTTATCACTCGAAAGCTATTCCTCAAAGAATCTAACGATAGTAAACGCGGTTTTCGGTTCGCAAATCTATATATTCAAGTTTTTTGAAGCCGGCTTTTTTGACGAGGGAATTAATAACGGGGAGATAGTTTTCGGCATTGTGGCGAAGACTAAAATAAATTTCAGGACCATTTTGAATTTTGACAGTAATCTCTTCATCTTCCAGTGTATCCAATCTTATTTCAGAAACGCTAACGTCTAGCCTAAGAACAACTTTAAAGATGGAAATAAAATTCCTCAGTAAATATTCCTCAAGAATTTGACCCCCTAAAGAAAGATCGGTTTGGCTGTAGTCGGAAATGACTTTAACTAAGTTACCGGAAGGCATCAAAGATTCTTTAAAAATTTTCCCGTCTTCGCTGAACCAATAACACTTTGGCTCGGCAATGGATCGAAGGCACCAAATACCGAGGGGTTCTTGGACAAAAGCGCTGATTACGAGTGCGTTGTCGTTATATTTTTTTTCGATTTCCAGTTTTTCGATTTCAGGAAAATTGGGCAAGTCGCTGCCGGCGATGGACTTGGGCCAAGCGAGAAAACTTTTAGGTCCGAGAGAGCGTTCAATAAAGGAACCACTCTTGATTTTATTTTCTAAAAAACTTAAAACTTTTTCTTGGTCGATAGTGGTTTCATTGGCGAAGATAATTTCGGTAAATTTAAAAAAATTGGAATAGAAAATGAAACGGACTAAACCGAAAGAGGTGACAACAAGAAGTAGGGCGAGGAGGGAGTACCGAATAATCAGCCGGCGTTTTCGACGACTGGACTGGATTTCTTTAAAATCGGTTTGGTGATCTTTTTTCATTTGGATTACCCCGGAGGAAATGGCGAGAAAATATAAAATATTTTTGAGCCAAGAAACATAATCTATTCTCTTTTATGGTGTTCTCTATTTTAATATTAGAGGCGATAATAACGAAAAATATTTAATTTCCTACGGGGTTAAAATTCTTTCCATTAACGGATTGAGGCGAGTGACGATTTCGTAGTGGCTGGTTTGAGCGTGGCGCGCCATTTCTTCGGCTTTGATTTCGTTTTTTTCGTCTTGGCCGATTAAAGTGGCGATGTCCCCTACCTGGCACTTTACGCCGGTTACGTCCACCACGGTTAAATCCATCGAGACGCGACCAAGAATTCTGGCGCGGCGGCCGTTGATTAAAACTTCGCCAACGGAGGAAAGCGCGCGCGGGAGGCCGTGCCAGTAGCCGATCGGGAGAACCGCGATTTTGGTGGGGCGCGTAACTCTTTCCACTAAATCATACCCCACAAATTGGCCAGATGGGATATTTTTTACTTCACTAATGATAGTTTTCCAAGTTAGAACTGGTTTTAAATGGATCTTATTGCTTAACTGAAGCTCGAGTTCTTTAGCAGGCCAGAGGCCATAGAGGCCGATCCCAATCCGGACAGCGTCGAGGTGATATCTGGAATTAATCATCGTACCGCCAGTAGCAGAGACGTGCTTCACTAAATTCTTATACCCAGCTTTTTCAAAAAGTTTGATAGCTTTTTGAAATTTATCGAACTGGCGGTCGGTGTAGGTAGGGTAGTTGGTGTCTTTGGCGGAGGCGAAGTGGGTAAAAACGCCTGAAAGACGAGTATTTAATATAGAATATTTATTATTTAATAGATTTATAACTTTCGGAACATCTTCGAGGAAAAATCCCTGGCGGGACATGCCGGTGTCGATTTTTATATGAAACTTGGGTGGGTTCTTAGTTTGGGAGAGGTGCTTTAAAATTTCAAAATTAGAAACGGAAAGAGTGATGTCTTTTGAAGCGGCATCTTTGGCGAGCTCAGAGAGCGTTGGACCTAAAACCAAAATAGATTTTTTGATCCCCTCTTTGCGAAGTCGGAGGGCTTCGACAAAAGAATCAACACAAAATCCATCGATACCAGATTTTTCAGTCAGTTCAGAAAATTGAACGAGGCCGTGGCCGTAGGCGTTGGACTTTACCACCGCCCAAAGCTTCACTCTTGGACCAACAATTTTTCGAAAAGTAGCGATGTTTTTTGAAACAGCGCTTTTACTGATTTCTACCCAGGTGCGAAAAGAACCTTCGGAATGAAATTTGCCGCGGGTTTTTGGAATTGGCTTTTTTACCATCCACTAAATCGTAGAGGAAATCTGGGGGTTTGTTAAGCCAAATAAAAATCCCTCGTTTGAGGGATTTTTATTGCTAAGCAGCTTTTTTATGCTCTTGGTCTTCGGGTTTATCAACCTCCCCTATTCCAACGAAAGCTTTTAGTTCTGACTTATTTTTTTCTTCCTGCCCCCACTTCTCTCCTTTTTCTTTCATCTTTGCTAACCTAGCCGCAGCATCTTCGAATACTTTAGTGTTGGAAAATTCCCCTATAGACTCCGTGAGGCGTGATTTGTCTCCAAAATTTTCTGGCCCTGGGACAGCTCCTCCTATTGCGTCCATTACAACTTCCACAGCCAACTTGCTCTTGTTTATTATCCGGCCAACTTTATAAAGAACTTTCATGACACCAGGTTCTTCTTCTGCAGCTTTTTTTAGCTCTTGGATAGCCTCGAATGCTTGGTCATAATCTTCGTTAGTGGGTTTTGACTCAATTTTAAATACGTCACCCCCCTCGCCATAAATATAATTTTCTTTTTTCTGGACTGTTCCTCGGCTTGGATTAACTTCTATTTTCGCCGTCATCATATTGGCCTCATCGCGAGCCTCTTCTTAGCTAAGACGAGTATCTTCTACTTTTTCAGGTTCGTTTTCATTGGCCGCGGCGGGAATTTGTTCAAATTTCATGGTTTTATTGTTTTTTGACCTTTGGTTTAATTTATCACTTTTGGCTCTCTTTAGCCAATCTCCTTTTTGCCAACGTAGTTTTGTAAAACTTTCGGAACGCGGATTTTGCGATCTTTGGTTTGGTAGGTTTCGATGATGGCGATTAGCGCTCGGGGAA
>CAYIIM010000013.1:0-4461 GCA_964363455.1 uncultured Candidatus Saccharibacteria bacterium | reverse complement strand
ATGGCGGGGCCGTTTAGCATATGGACGTATTCGGCATATTTTTTCACCATATTGGCGCCTTTGTCGGTGTCGGCCACGGGATAGGCGTATTTAATATTTAAACTTCGAGATTGATAGTCGGTGGTGTTGGAAACCGAATGCGTCTCGCGATATTTCTTTTCGCTCGGGAGCCAGGTTTCGATATCAAACTGACGAGCAGCGGTAGCGTCAGAATCCCCCGTGCAAACCGCGACCACGCGATACGGGAGCTCGAGAGCTTGCATAAACTTTTCTTGAATGGAGAGTAAAAACTGGTGCTCTTTTTCGGAGTCGCCGGGTTTCACAAACGAGAGCATCTCCACTTTATCAAATTGATGAACCCGCAAGATGCCGCGAGTGTCTTTGCCGTAGCTGCCCGCTTCGCGACGGAAACAGGTGGAAAAGCCGACGTAGCGTTTGGGCAGTTGGTTGTCGAGAATAGTTTCGCCGGAGTGATAGGGACCAATTGAATGCTCGGAGGAACCGACAAGATAGAGATCATCTTCTTCTAAATGGTAAGCGTCCTTTTCGCTCACGAACTTATACTTGCCCATCCCCTTCATGATTTCGGGTTTCACTAGAACTGGCGGGACGATGGGAGTGAATCCCTCTTTGATCAAAGTTTTGAAAGCTAAGTCGATTAAAGCGAACTCCAAAACGACGGCATCGTTTTTCAAATAACCGAAGCGGGAACCGGAGACTTTGCCAGCGCGCTCAACATCGATCAAGTCCAGCTGGGCCGCGAGGGTGAGATAATCCGTTGGTTCAAAATCAAACTCCGTCGGTTTGCCGACTTGGCGAAGGACTTGGTTTTCAACTTCACTTTTTCCAACTGGCACATCTTCGAAGGGTAGGTTGGGAAATTTAATAAGAAGACCCTCTCGATCTTTTTCGGTGGCGCTTAATTCGGCTTCGAGATTTTGAAACTGGTCTTTGAGGGATTTGGCCTTTTCGATATCCTTAGCGTCGCCGGCCTTTCTTTGTTCGGCGCGGAGGTCTTCGGATTGCTTGGTCAGGTCCCGCCACTTTTCATCGAAGGCTAAAAAGTCGTCGACAAGTTTAGGGTCCATACCTCGGGACTCTAGGCCTTTGCGGACTCGGAAGGGGTCATCGCGAATGATTTTGATATCGAGCATTTATTTTAGTAGTTTTTTGACTTGAGACTTTAGCGGAAATAAATCTTCTTTGATGGTTTGCCACAGGATTTCTTCGTCAACACCGAAATATTCGTGAATAATCTTGTTTCTCATCCCAGCCATCTCTTTCCAAGGAATACTTGGGTGTTTAAATTTAAACGCAGGAGGAATATTTTTAGTAGCCTCGCCGATAATCGTTAAATTTCTTGTAACCGCATCAATGGTTTTCTCATCTTTTGAAAACTTTGTAAAAGAAAGACGGCTAGTATATTTCTCAACTTTTGAGATTGAATCAAAAATATCTTGAAGATAAAGATTAACGCTGCGTTTCATACGTAAATAGTTTCCTTGAGAATGACTTTTTTAACGACGGATTTTATAGATTTTTTGGACATTAGATCAACTCGGCGACCAAGTTTTTTGGACAAAAAATTTTCTAGTTCAATAAACTTGAAAAAACCAATGGGTCTTTGAAACTCTACCAAAACATCGAGGTCACTTGATTTCTTCTGTTCACCTCTTGCAACCGAGCCAAAAACTCCGACTCTCTTTACGGCGTAGTTTTTTTTGAGATCGGGTTTAGATTTGGCCAAATTTTGCCTTATTATGCGTAATTCTTTATTTTGCATTGTACTCATATTACCCCAAGACTATCGCTTTGGTAAAGCTTCAAAAAGAATGCCCCGTCTCCTTGTAGAAACAAAGAGATGGGGCATGTGATGATGACTAGCTTTTGCTACTTACAACACTCGGGACTCTAGGCCTTTGCGGACTCGGAAGGGGTCATCGCGAATGATTTTGATATCGAGCATATACGTAAAATAATAGCCCAAACTTAAAAAAATGAAAACCGCCAATGGTTTTAGCCACCGGCGGGTTATTCTTTGGGGAGCAAGCTCCACATTTTTCGGCTTTTCTCGTCCCAATTATCTAAAACAACTCTGACGATAGCGGGGAAGCTGGTGTCATTGAGATCGAGGACTCTTTTGTGAAACGAAATATGCGCTCGCTCGAGTCCCCTTTGCGGCCCCCAGCTCAAGATTATACAGGGCAGCTCTGGCTGGCCAAGTCTTAAAAGATCGGCGAGATCAACTCCGTTTTTGGCTCCTTCGACATCGGGTTCAAGATCAATATCAGTGATAACCATTTCGATGTTTGGATGTTTTTTGAGCTGTTTGAGCGCATGCCAAAAATCGAAAGCTAGGACTACTTCGTGTTTTGTTAGTAGCGTCAGCATATAGCCGTAGAATCTAGGGTCGTCTTCTACGTAAAGTATTTTAGCCATGTGGCCTCCTTTTCAAGTAGCAGGGTTAAAATATAACTTAGAACTTGGGTTATGTTAAGGCTTTAAAAGCTAGGGTTTTTGGCTTATAATCAAATCCATGTCTAATGAGGAATTGAAGGAAGAAGGGGCGAAAAATGACCATAGGCAAATAGGGACAAATCTAGATCTTTTCTCTTTCCACGAGGTAGCTCCTGGGACGGTCTTTTGGCATGGCAAGGGCATGATTATTTTTCGGGAGCTCGAGAAGCTGATCCGAGAGGAATTAGACAAGGAAGGATATGAGGAAATCTCGACGCCGATCATGGTGAAAGAAGAGGTTTTTGAAAAATCCGGTCACGCTAAATACTATCGAGAAAACATGTTTGAAGTTAAGGACGGCGATCAAACGTACTTTTTGAAACCAATGAATTGTCCAGAATCGACTTATGTTTTTGGCTCGAAAACCAGAAGCCACAAGGATTTACCACTTCGGTTTTCGGAAATTGGGAGGCTTCACCGAAATGAGCTCTCTGGAGTTTTGGGCGGGCTTTTTAGGGTTCGGCAGCTAACGATGGATGACGCTCATATTTATTTGAGGCCCGATCAGATCCAAGGCGAGGTTTCTTCTCTCTTAAAGTTAGTGACTAGGGTTTATGCTATGTTCGGATTTGCGCCGAAATTTTACTTGTCGACCATGCCGGATAAGGCGATGGGTGATAAAAAAGTTTGGGAGAAGGCAGAAGAGGCGCTTGGGATGGCTCTTAAGGAAAACGAGATGAAATACGATCTTAAAGAAAAAGATGGGGCTTTTTACGGACCGAAAATCGATATTGAGATTAAGGATTCTTTAGGAAGAAGTTGGCAGTTGGCGACGATCCAACTTGATCTTCTAATGCTACCGGAGCAGTTTGGCTTGAATTATATCGATGAAAAAGGCGAGAAGCAGAAACCAATGGTAATCCACCGGGCGGTTTATGGATCATTTGAAAGATTTATTGGAGTTTTGTTGGAGCATTTTGAGGGCGCGTTGCCGCTATGGCTTTCTCCAGTTCAAACAATAGTTTTGCCGTTGAGTGATAAATTTAGTGATTATGGGAAAAAGGTGGCCGACGAACTGAAATCGGCTGGGATTCGGGTAGAAATTTCGGATGCAAATGAGACTTTGGGGAAAAGAATCCGCGAAGCGGAGACGCAAAAGATTCCGTATGTGATTGTGGTGGGAGAAAAAGAAGAATCTGGAAATTTTGTGAATGTTCGCAAACGAGGAACTGCCGCCGACGCTAAAGCTAAGGCGAGCCAAGGAAAGGATAGTCTAGAGATGAAATTAGAGGAATTTATTGCTCAAATCGCCGGAGAGATAAAGGAAAGAGTGTTGTAGTGCGTGAATGCGAGAATGTTGAAATGTTAAAGCCCCGTCTGTGTTAGCGCGGGGCTTCATGAGAACTTTCTGGTTCGCAGGATTCAGCATGTATATTGCTGAATGATCCCGAGAGATACAAAAATAGATCCGACCAAGAGAGGGGTCCATATTAAGGACAGTCTCTTGGACAACGACCAGCGCGAGCTACCGGCGTATCTGATTGCGCGCATTTGGGTGAGAGAGTTCCAATGCCACATACATAATCCGGCCACGAAGGCAAAGAACCATAGCTCACTCGGTATAGAACAAAATAAATTACTCAACTTTTTCACCTCCCCGTGTGGTTGTAGTTGATTCCGAGCTCAAAATAGATTAAATTATTAAAAATGTCAAGGAAGCGGAAAGTAATTGTAGTTTTGGGACCAACGGCTTCGGGGAAGTCGGCTTTGGCGATTCGATTGGCGAAAAAGTTTAAAGGCGAAGTTATTTCGGCGGATTCGAGACAGGTTTATCGCGGAGTGGATGTTGGGTCGGATAAGGTGACGAGAGATAAGTATCTAGTATCTAGTATTAAGTATAAAGGGAAGGAACTTGAACCAAAAAATGAGATTTTTTTGAGCGGAGGAGTGAGGCATCACTTGCTAGATGTAGTGAGTCCGAAAAAAACTTTTACCGTCACGCAA
>CAYIIM010000012.1:0-23247 GCA_964363455.1 uncultured Candidatus Saccharibacteria bacterium | reverse complement strand
CGACTGTCACTTATTATTGGCGCCGGGCCCGGAAATGACATCAAACTTTCAGAAGATAAAATTCGGGGGTATCGGAACTTTGCCACTAAGATTTGGAATGCGGCGCGGTTTGTGATGATGAGCCAGAAACCAGAGTTTGGAAAGATTAAAGCAGCCCTCTCTCCCGCCGACAAGAAAGACTTAGTTAGTTTCAAAAAGATCAAAACAGAGGTGACGAAACATCTTGAAGAATATGAATTCCACTTGGCGGGAGAAAAACTTTACCACTACTTCTGGCATGAGTTTGCGGACAAAATTATTGAAAGCTCAAAGCCACGCTTAATTGGAGAGGATACTAAAGACGCGGCGGCGGCCTATGCCAAACTTGAAACAATATTAAAGGAAAGCTTGATTATGCTTCACCCTTTTATTCCATTTGTGACGGAGGAGATTTGGCAGAAGATGGGAAACAAAAATTTATTGATGGTGGAGAGGTGGCCCCGCGACTAGAATTTCGACAGCGTAAAATACAGCTTTTAAAAGGGTCGAAATTCAGTACGGGGTAAACCCAAGTAAAAATTGCGAAAATGCTTGAATGTTCAAGTGTTGGAGTGTCGGAATTCTAGGATGGTATAATTTACTAAATGCTAATACTCGCGATTGCATTAGGGATTCTACCGGGTTTTGCCTGGTTACTTTTTTATCTCAAGGAAGATTTACACCCAGAACCAAAGAAATTGATTGCGGCAACTTTTGCTGCGGGAGCGGTGGTGACTTTTATCGCGCTAGCGTTTCAATGCTACACTTTTCAGAATGTGTTTGGATTTGAAAGTTGTGGGATAAGATTAGAAAATGCGGTTAATTCATTGTCGTTTTTTAATGGTATTTACTTAGTGGTGGCATTGGCGCTGATTGAGGAAGTTTTAAAGTTTGGAGCGGCATTTTTTGCAGTGAATCGAAACCCAAATTTGAATGAGCCGGTAGATGCGATGATTTATATGGTGGTGGCATCTTTGGGGTTTGCGACGGTAGAAAATTTAGCGGTAGCGATATCGGCGGCAAATTCAATGGGGGTGGATAACTTTGGCAGTTTTATAGAGATGTTTCGGTCAATATCATTTCGGTTTATCGGGGCTACACTTTTACACACTTTGGCTTCGGGCTTAGTTGGATATTATTGGGCTATCAGCATAAGGGAATTTGAGAAAAGAAGTTTGATTGCTTGGGGTATCGTTATAGCAACTGTCTTGCACGCGATTTTCAATTACATTATAATTAAGTTTGATGACAGGTTTTATTTGATTGTGCTTTTGCTGGTGGTGGGATTTTTAGTAATTACAGATTTTGAAAAATTAAAAAGAAAGTCGATTTAATAAATATTTTAAAATGGAAGAGGAAAAAAACTATTTCGAAGATCAGAGCGAGCCGGAGATTGAACTCACTAAGGCGACAACTTTGGGAAGTAAAACTCGGTTTAGTTTAAAGAAGACAGAGGACGATGACGACAGCGAACCGGAAGGGCAGCTAACGATTGATGTTTATCAAACGGCCACGGAGATTGTGATTGAGTCGGCGATTGCGGGGGTGGATCCGGAGGATTTGGATATTAATGTCACAACAGATTCGGTTTCAATCATTGGGCGAAGAAGGAGGGAAAAAGTAGTAAAAGAAGAAGATTATTTTTATCGAGAGTGTTATTGGGGGAAATTTTCACGTTCGATTATTCTTCCTCAAGAAATTGATCCAGAAGATTCTCATGTTTCTTTGAAGAACGGAATTTTGGTGATTCGCCTACCGAAGCTCAATAAAAGGAAGTCTAAGAAGCTGAAGGTTAAGTTGGACTAATTGGCTAGCTAGTAGAGAGTAGAAAGTAGTAAGTAGCTCACTGAAGGCAATAGACTTGCTTAGATTTGAGAATTCTGGTATCTTATCCTGACAGCTGGAACCTATAAGCTTAAACCTAAACCTATGAGACAGTGTGAGATTTGCGGGAAAAGCTCGGCGATGATGGGAACTCGGATACTCCTCCGGGGCCATTACAATCCGACTAACCGCTCAAGAAAATACCCCAACCTTCAGATGAGCAAATTGCCAAACGGCAAAAGAGGCTTGATTTGTACTAGTTGTATGAAAACGATGGCGAGAAAGGGCCAGAAGACGACAAAAAAGACCTAGGAGCTGGCTTTCCTCGGATTTCTGTTGAATAATATATTAAAGGGCTAATTGCCCTATTTTATTCTTTAGAATATCGGGCTGTAGTATACCGGCAGTACGTGCGCATGGGGTGCGTAAAGACCGGGTTCAATTCCCGGCAGCCCGACCAAATGTTTGATTTAACCAGTTTCATACAAACTGCAGGATATCTCGGAATTTTCGGCATTGTTTTTGCTGAATCCGGGGTGCTCTTGGGATTGTTTTTGCCAGGCGATACCCTGCTCTTTACGAGTGGGTTTTTGGCTTCTCAAGACATTTTTAGTTATTGGTCATTAGTCGCATCGGTTTTCCTCGGAGCGGTTTTGGGTGATAGTTTTGGTTATGCGTTTGGAAAGAGAGTTGGACCGGCAATTTTTAAAAAAGAGGAATCTTTTTTCTTTAAGAAAGCCTATATTGCTAAAGCCCAGGCTTTTTACGAAAAGCACGGCGGGAAAGCGATCGTCCTGGCTCGATTCACGCCAATCGTTCGAACTTTTGCGCCAGTCTTGGCGGGGGTGGGAAACATGAACTACGGCCGATTTCTTTTTTACAACATCATCGGAGGCTTGGCTTGGACCTTTTCACTCACGACGCTCGGATTTTATTTAGGAAACTTGATTGGAAATATTGATTCGATTATCATCCCGTTGGTTTTGGTGATATTTATTTTGTCGCTCATGCCGGCGATTGTGCCGATTTTGAAGAGTAGAGAAAATCGGCGGAAGGCAATAGATGAAATTAAGAAATTATTTAGACCTAGAGCAAAAACTAAAAAAGCCCCCGAAGAGGAGCTACTTTAGTGAGAACCCGCTAAATGATTCCTAGTCATTAGACTTAGGTGGGTGGACTCAATCTTGAATTCCCGGACGAACCAGCGATTCAAGAAAATTTGGCCTCCCTTTAGTAAATAGTTGATCTGGAATCTACGGCGGGACTCACTAATATAATACCAAAAGACTTTGAAAAGTTACTCTTCGGGGAGAAGTTCTATTAACAAATAGGAAATAAGCCTTTGTTTGCCGAGCCAATTTATACCCAGTTTATCCACTAGCTTGGTTGACGGTATTTTCCGGAAGGGCTTTTTTGGATTTTCTTAAGAGATATATGATGGACAAGACTGCTGTTCCGCCAACAAGATCGTTGACGATGTCCGATAAGGTGTCGGGATAGTTCTTAGGATTGAAGACGAGGTTGAGGGGGTGGATTTTGTAAATATAGACGTCGGAAAGATATTCATAAAACTCCCAAAGGATGCCAATTAAAGCAACGAAGCCAAGAGCGAGTATGAGGGACCTAAAAAAATGAACCTGTTCGAGTTTCAATAAATACTTTTCGAAAAGATAAACAAAAAGCAAAGCCACCCACATTCCCCCGATCAGGTGCATCGGGATGTCGAGCCACAAGACAGCATCATACCAATGGTAGAAAGAGCCCAAGAAATGAAAGGACAGGATTCCGATAAGCGAGAATAAAGTTAATTTAGCCATGGGGCTGATTATAGCAAAAAAATAAACAGCGACCTAGATCGCTGTTTATTTTTCGGATTAACGTTTTTTCCAGTGTGGAGTCGCTACGCTCTTTCAAAACCCACGGTTTTGAATAATTTCCTACACGGAGGGAACCCAATGGCTTTCCCTCCGACCCACCCTTCGCCACAGTTCCAGAAGCTTAACGCTTCTTCCAATGAGGAGTCGTGATCCGCCAACGGCGGATCACTCCCTAAGAACCCACGGTTCTTAGTATTCTCCTAGACGGGAAGGAACTCAATTCCCGTTCCTTCCCGACCCCTTCCTTCTCCACAAAGAAAAAGCGGATTACCGCTTTTTCCATTGTGGAGCTCTCCTTGCTTTCTTGAGGCCGTACTTCTTACGTTCCACCATGCGGGAATCGCGGGTCATAAAACCAAGACCGCGAAGACGCTTTTTAAAATCTTCATCGAAATCCACCAAAGCGCGAGAGAGGCCGTGGCGAATCGCTTCAGCCTGGGCGCGGACTCCCCCACCCATCACTTTGACCGAAACATCAAACTTTTCGGGGATTTTAAGTTCCTTCATCGGCGCGAGGGCGATTTCTTTAAGTTCCGTTAAACCGAAATAAGTGGCGGTTTCTTTCCCATTGACGCTCGATTTTCCATGGCCAGTTTGAATGCGAACTCGGGCAACGGCGGTCTTGCGTCGGCCGACGCCTTCAAAATATTTTGCAGCCGGGGCCTTAACAGCTTTTTCGGTTTTTTTCACCGCAGTAGTTTCTTTTTTAATCATTGTTTTCAGCAAAAATTAGATTTTTCAAACGCTTTTGGTTTAAAAAGTTTTTCGGCAACATTCTTCGAACACTTTCTCGAATTACGTTTTGAGGGCTTTTCTTGAAAGCGCTTTCAAAGTTGGTTTCTTTAAGGTGACCAACGTAACCGGTGTGGCGATAGTAAATTTTTTGAATAGCTTTTTTACCGGTAACCACGATACGATTGTAGTTTTTTAAAATCACTCGATCGGAGCCAATTAATCGCGGATTAAAGCTAGCACTTTTTTTGCCCTGGAGGATGGTGGCGACTTCGGAGGCAAGTCGGCCGAGGGGTTTATTTTTGGCGTCGATGTGATAATCCATTTTATTTAACAAATTCGATGACGGCTAGTTGGGAGCCGTCTCTTTTTCGGGCTTTTGAGCTTTTGGTGATTCTAAGGTATCCGCCTTTTTTCTCCAAATAGCGAGGACCAATATCTTCATACATCTTTTGAGCAACGCGGGCGTTGTGGAGGCGAGAGATTAAAAGCCGGCGGCTGGCTAAGTTTTGTTTTTTAGCGAGCGTCACTAATTTCTCCACGATTGGGCGGATGGCTTTGGCGCGAGTTTCGGTGGTTTCAATCTTTTCTTTGCGAATCAAATCACTCGCTAAGTTTCGCAAGAAGTGCTGACGAGGGCCTTTGAGCCGACCAAATTTTTTACCTTTCTTTAAATGACGCATGGATTTCTAATTTTCTACTCTTCTTTATTTTCTTTTTTAGCTTTGGCCTTTTTGGTTTTGGGCTTTTCAGAAGCATCACCACCATCGGCGTTGAAATCCTGGACGGCAACCTCGGAGATGACCTTAAAGTGGTCGTTTAGGATATTAGCGGACTTATGAAGGGCAGAGGAGGGGCTGATACTACCATCGGTCTCAATTTCAAGCTTAAGGCGGTTGTAGTCGGTCCTGTCGCCAATACGCATATTTTCAACGGTGTAGCTCACATTTGTAACTGGCGAGAAAAAGGCGTCGATAGCCACAGTGCCGATCGCAAGTTTGTCTTCTTCTTTGCGGGATTCAACCGAGGAATAACCTAATCCCCTTTCAACGCGGACTTCGATATCGAGATCAGCACTTTTTTCAGTTAAATGAGCAATGATTTCTTCCTGGTTTAAAATTTCTACACCCGTCGAGGTTTTGATATCACCGGCGGTGACAACTTTTTCGCCTTTAACTTTAAGAGCTAAGGTTTGAGCTTCGTCGACAGTCATTTGGAAACGAATTTTCTTGAAGTTAAGCATAAGCTCAACCACGTCTTCTTTCATGCCGGGCAAGGTGGCGAACTCATGAGAAACACCCTTAATTTTGATTTGAGTTACCGCGGCGCCTGGCAAAGAAGAAAGAAGCACACGCCTTAAGGCGTTACCCACGGTCAAACCATAACCCGCAAACAAACCCTCGATTTCGAAGACACCTTTTTTGGAATCTTCGGAAATAGTTTTAATAGAAACAGTTTTACTTAAGTATCCCCAGTACATAGTTTTTTAAATTTTTATTTTTTACCAGGTAGTAGAAATTCGACTTTTTAAGATGACGAAGGAAGGTTTAATTTTATTGACTGATGACGAAAACATGTTTTTAATCATTTTATTTTTTTATTTTTTAGGCTGGTCGAATTTTCACTACTTGGTTTATTTTGAAAACGACTCGACCAAAAGATTAATTTCGAATGGTGATTCGAATTCCTCAGGAATATTAAGAACCTTGCCTTCCAGGGTTTCGGGGTTGATGTGAAGCCAACTCGGAGGTTCGTACTTTTTGAGATTTTCGTGAAGCGGAGTCACATTTTTCATCTTTTGGGACTCAACGCGGAAGCTCACTGTGTCGCCAGCCTTCACTAAAAAGCCCGGAGATTTGACTCTCTTTTTATTAACTAAAATGTGTCCATGAAGAACGAGTTGGTGGGCGGAGTACCGAGAAGGAGCTAGGCTGAGGCGGAAGACGATATTTGAAAGCCGCCTTTCAAGTAACGAAAGAATTTCATTTGAAGTAGAGCCTTTTTTCTTTTTGGCGTTTTGAAAGATTTGGGCTAAGTTGTTTTCGTTGATACCGTAGGTCAATTTGAATTTTTGCTTCTCGGTGACTTGTCGGCCGAATTCAGAGATACTCCGCGTGGGTTTTTTCGGACCATGAACGCCAGGGCGATACGGCTTTCTTACAGCCGCGCATTTTGGAGAATTACAACGATCGCCTTTCAAATGAAGACGTTCGCCTAATGATCTTTCTCTTTTTTCTTTAACTTGAGGCATGCCGTTTTTATCTAAATTTTTGAGCTTGTTTCGGGCGACTAAAATTTAGCCTTAAAAACGAGCATCCAGCCGTACTTTTCAGTAACGCCGGAATCGACTTGATGGTGTTTGGAAATTTTTTAATCATTTTGTTATTTAAATAAAGGTATCATGAAAAGTACGGCTGGGTAAAGGTTTTCTGATAAATTTTTTGCATGTTTATTTAAAAATTTATAGAAAGCCCTTTAAACTCTACGAGGTTTGGGTGGGCGAGGACCGTTATGGGGAATCGGAGTCGCATCGCGAATGGAAAGGATGTTAAACCCTTGGTTAATCAAGGATCGGATCGCCGAATCGCGACCGCCGCCAGCGCCGGAGACGATGACTTCCACGTCCGTCGGGCCAGTGGCTTTTAGCTTCTCAGCTAAAGTGGAGATAATCTTGGATGAGGCAAAGGGGGTAGCTTTTTTCGGGCCAGAGAAACCCATGGAACCAGCCGAGACCCAAGCCATAACATTGCCAGTAGAGTCGGTGATGGTAACCAAGGTGTTATTAAAAGAAGTTTTGATATAAACCCTACCCGCCTGAACTCGGCGGGATTTTTTGGAAGGGGCGGCCTTGGAGACAGCGGTATCGACCGCTTCTTTATCTTTGAGGGCTTCCTCGTTGGATTGTGCGCTAACTTTTTTCTTTCCCATTTTATTTATTTCAGATCCACCTTTCTCTTACCGCTACCGGCCGTCTTTCGGACATTGCCTCGAACAGTACGGGAATTGGTTTTAGTTCTCTGACCTCGAACTGGTAATCGCCTTAAATGCCGAGTGCCTCGGTAGACTTGAAGCTCTTTTAATCTTTGGATGTTTCTTTTAATTAATTGTCGGAGCTCACCTTCAACGCGATACTCTTTTTCGATCACGCCCTGGATTTTACTTAACTCGTCATTAGTTAAAGATTTGGCGCGTTTATTAAAATCGATGTTGGCTTTAGTTAAAATTCGGCGGCTTAAATTTAAGCCAATGCCGTAGAGATAAGTGAGAGAATACTCAATTCTTTTATTGTCTGGAATGTTAACACCAAGTAGACGCATGCCGTTTTTACTTAAATTTTAGAGCTTGTTTCGGGCGACTAAAATTTAGCCCTAAAACTGAGCACCCGGCCGTACTTTTCAGCACTGCGGAGTTCGACTTGATGATGTTTGGGGATTTTATAATCATTTTGTTATTTGGGTAAAGTTATCATGAAAAGTACGGCTGGGTAAAGGTTTTCTTGATAAATTTTTGTATGTTCATTTAAAAATTTATAGAAAGCCCTTTAGCCTTGTCTTTGTTTGTGTTTGGGATTCTTGCAGATAATATAAACACGACCACCGCGTTTGGTCGTTTTACAATCTTTACAAATTTTTTTAACCGATGATCTGACTTTCATTTGAAACTATAACCTCCGCACGATTCTACCGCGCCTACCATCAGGACTCATTTCAACGGTGACTTTATCCCCTGGCAAAACTTTAATGCGATGGATTTTTAATCGTCCCGCAAGATAAGCCAAAATCTCCTGCCCATTTTCTAGGCTAACCCTGAAAGATAGTCCGGGAAGGGCTTCTTTGACAAGGCCGGTTTGGCGGTTCGAATCAGGACCTGAATTAAAGGGCATTTATACTTAAAAGCGGTCTAAGGATTATAAACGAAAAATCAGGGTCTTGTCAATTAAATAAAGGCTTGGGGCGCCCAGGCCTGTAAAATAAGGGCTAATCAACCTGGATTTGAATTTTTTCGATCTTTTCGGGGAGGGTTTTAAGCCAAGAGGGGGAAATCGATATTTTTCCCACCGAAAGTCCTTTAAGTTTCCTGATTTCCGCCTGGGCTTCATCAACCGAGAGCCCAAGGATACCTTGGACGAATTTTTCGGAATCAAAACTTTCCGTTAAAACGCCTTTGGCGACGAGACTGAATTTAAACTCTTTTTTGGTGAAGTTTTTGACCGGATCGGTGTAATCAAGAGTGATAGTTTTAAAAATTAAGCTTTCGGAATTTTCGGCTTTGGAAACGAGGAGGGATTTTAGATCTTCTTCTTTAAAACCGATGGCGCGGAATTCAGCTTCGCCGAAAACGCTGAACTCCCCTTTTTCGTTGGTGATTTTGTTGACGGAAACCTTGGTAACGACGACTTCCGTGGCGTCGTCCAAGATTTTAAAGCCTTGGGGTTTCTCGAGGGTGAGGCTCTTCTCGAGAGATTGTTTCAAAGTTTCCTCAGTTTTCTTTTTAGCGTCGGCGATGTCTTTCTCGGTCGGGACGGCTTTTTCGCCGATGAATCCGCCGCTTGAGCTAATCAGCGAACCATAGAAACCGTTAAATTTCTCGGGGTCTTTGAATCCGGGGATGGTAAGCTTTTCAATCGCGCCGAGGTTGTAGGCTGGCCCGGCTTTGTCGGCGATAACTAAAGTCTCGATACTTGAGGGAATAATCTTGCCATCTTTAATTTGGGCGCCGGGAACGTCAACTTGGGATTGAAGCCGGAAAATTTTACCATCTGGAGTCTCGAAGCGGGTGTTGACCACAAGGGTTTGTTTCTGAGAGCTATAGGCGTTGTAGATTAAAAGTTTGCCGGTGGCTTTTTCAGAGACATTGCTTCGGCCAGAGGCGGGATAAAGGCCGGTATGGTTTTTAGACTGGGAGAATATTTCAGCAGGAATGATGTTTGAGGCAAAATCAATTTCGGAACTATTCACGCTAGCCGTAAAGGCGCCTTGGTACTCAAACGGCCGAGTGTTGAAGGCGATGGCAATATCAGCTTTTCGATTATGGTAGAAAAGAAAAAAAGTTGGAATGAGGAGCAAAACGAGAACTCCAACTGCGATCACGCCCTTGAAGCGGATTTTAGGCCGCCAAGATTTTTTAACACTGCCTGGCAAGATTAAATCTTCGTTTTCACCCTCAGCAATTTCAGGCTCTGGCGTTTCATCAACAATTTCTTCTTCGATAGATTTTCTCTTTAAAGTAGACCGGGAAGATCTTTTAGGGGTAGGCATTGGCTCGGATTCATCTTCTTCGTCTTGGCTTCGTGGAACAATATCAGAAAGAGAAGAGGCTTTTTTCTTTCGAAAAAGCGGATGGATAGCTTCAATACGAGCGGCTTTGGCTAAAGATAAAATATCCTCATCGACAGATTCAACGGTAATGAGTTTGCCGGCGGCGTCGGCCTCTCTTTTTAAAAGGTGGAAATCACTAACAGAATCTTGTAGAAGCGTGTTTTTGGGAATTACTAAAACAATTTCAACCTCCGGTTCGGAGATAACTTTTTCAACAACTTCGGCGATGCTGTCGTTTTTACTGACAAAAACTTTTTTCACCCCGTACTACAAATTTGGTTTGAATTTAAGCCGACCTTGCTCGCTTCTGGTAGTGATATCAAGAAGAAGGAATCCCAGCCATAGATCAGGGAAAGATATTTGGGAGTTTTCAAATTTGTATTATGGGGTTTCATTTAATGACTTTGTTTAATATTTTAACTTTAAATCACAATTTTTAAAAGTGTCTACTTAGAGGAACCGAGCCAATGAAGCCGGCGGCGAAGCCAGTGGTTAATAGAGAGATCTTCGTTATTATAGTAAAACTCAATAAAAGGAGCGAGGTGTTTAAAAATTTGGTCTTTGGGCCAAGGCCAATTCGCCTCCCCTTCTATTTTGAATCCGAGATGTTCGGTCAGTTCGTCAGTTGGAAGTTTTTTGGTGACGGCTTTTATTTTCCTCAAAGAAAGTGATGAGGGGAGGTTTAAGCTGGAGTCGATATAGATATGGCCTTTGACTTTTAGGTGTTCGAGGTTTTTGACGAGTTGATCGAGGGCGGGTTTAAGGAGAACTCCGATGTGGCGCTCAAGGCGAGGCGAAAGACCCTTTTCGAGGAAGAGATTATAGAGATTAGAAGAGACCTTTCGACTGACACCAAAATTTTTTTCGATGATTTCTAAAAGTCGGCTTGTAGACCACTTGATACGGTGGCGATGGATGACTTCGCCGACGGCAGCTTTTTCAAGAGTGAAGAAATGGGAAAATTCGCCAGAGTTTAGAACTAAGAGATTGACTGGCAAACTCTTGAATCTTTTAAGAGCTAGGAGTTCAGAGCGGGCGCTTTCGGTGAAGAAAAAGTTTTTGACTTGGCCAATGTTGAAAAAATTTTTCCAATCTTCAAAAATCGAACGGGTGGTTAAGGTAAGTTCTAAGAGGGCTTCGAGCCGCTTGGCTTTGAAATCCAAGGGATTTAAAACGTGGTGGCCGTCAATTTTAAAATTACTGACGCGATTGTCGATTAAAATAGTATCGAGCTCATCGATGCCCAATTCTTGACTGGCTTCACCTCGGACCTGAGTAAAGAGTTTGGCGCTCATCTGAGCCAGGAGATTTTCAAGTTCGATGCTCGATAATGGAGAACGTGTCATCCCCGCTTCCCTTTCGAGTTTGATCGGTACAGAAACAGTAGAAGCAAAATTTGGATCGGCCGAAACCACTACTTTCCATTTTTCCAAGTGGCGCAAAAACCGCCGAGACAAGTTTTTCCAAGAAAACTCGAGCCAATGTTTTTCAATTTTCAAATTTTTTTCTTCGTCGAGAGATAAAAGAAAGCCGGAACTTTTCTCACCGAAAACTTCGAGAATCAAAAACTTTTCTTTTTTTTGCCAAAAATTGAGCTTGATCACTTAAGCTTAATTTTAGCACACCCCGGAGGAAATAAAAGATTTTTCGTGATTTC
The DNA here is from genome assembly GCA_964363455.1 of uncultured Candidatus Saccharibacteria bacterium. GTDB lineage: Bacteria > Patescibacteriota > Minisyncoccia > UBA6257 > 2-01-FULL-56-20 > VMFW01. Next base: position 11,821 of record CAYIIM010000012.1, on the reverse strand, counting down.
CTACGGGGTACGTTCATTGCTTAAAAAAGAGAGTGGAAAAAAAGCCGAGGTCTTCTATTCTAAACAGAGGGTTCGAGTTTCAAGGAAACGATTTTGGAGGTGCCGTCAGCCCCTAATGTGACGCCGTAGAGAATGTCGGCAACCTCCATTGAAGCGCGATTGTGGGTGACAATTATAAACTGAGTTTTTTTGGAAAAACTATTTAACATTTCAGAGAAACGGCGAGCGTTTCTCTCGTCGAGGGCGGCATCGATTTCATCTAGGACCAAAAAAGGTGGGGGGCTGACGGAAATCATCGCAAAAAGAGCGGCGATACCGACTAAACTCCTTTCTCCACCGGACAAGACTTCAAGTGAGGTGATGCGTTTCTTGGGAAGCCCCAAATCGATCTCGATCCCCTCCTCGCTTTTTTCCTCCTCCTCTTCGTCGATTATAGGTATCACTTCGGCGGGCGCAGATTCTTTTTCCCCTTCGATTTCTTTTTCTTTTTTGGCCGGTTTTTCCGGTTTTTTGAAAATAAGTCGAGCGTGGCCGCCGCCAAACATAGTTTTGAAAAAGTTGCTAAATTCGCGGTTAATTTCTTGTAAGGCGCTACCGAACTCAACTTTAATTTTTTCGCTTAATTCTTTGATGAGGCTTCGCAAATCATCTTTGGCTTTTTCGGTGTCTTCCAGCTCTTTTTTAAGGAATTCATATCGATCTTCAGTTTCGCGGGCCTCTTTAAGGATGGCTTCATCGATGTCCCCTATTGAGGCGAGGTCGCCTCGGATTTTGAAAATTTTGTTTTCGATTTCTCTTAAGGCTTCACTTTCCAGGCCCCGCGATAGATGGACGGATCCTTGGATATCCTTGAATTCACCAATATGACGGCCGGCTTGGGCAATTTGCCGTTTAATTTCTTCGAGGCGAAGTTCAAACCTTTCTTTTTCAAAAGTTAGTTTTTGGTTTTTGATATCCCACTCTTCAATCCTTTTTTTAGCTTCTTCGACTTCAGCGACGGCTCTTTTGAAAAGTTCATAAAATTCACCCTGGCTTTTTTCAAGATGACGCTCTTTTTCTTTGAGACTTTCGATTTTTGACTTTATGGTTTTTAATTCTTCACTGATTTCGGCAAATTGATTTTTGAAATTATCCGGAAGGGTGGGAGTTTTTTCAGCCGGCGTACTCGAAAGATTGTCGTCGATTTCTTTGATGATGGAGCGTAGGGAGGTTTTGAGCGATTCGGCGTCTTGGGTTAAACCATATTCTAAAAGCTGGCGGACTTTTTTGATAAGACTGATAGCTTTGTCGGAGGAAATTTCGGAAGAGGATTTTTTTTCTCTGCCGATTTCAATTTGAGCCTCAAGTCGGCTTAAGTTTTTCTCAAGTTTGATTTGATCGTCTAAAAGCGCCGAGGTCTCAATTTTGATTTTCCGCAACTCTTCTCTTTCTTGAGGTTCGCTCACCTCCACATCTTTTTGCTTCTTTTCGGCGAGTTTTTTGCGCTCTTCAAGTTTCGCGTGGTCGTGTTTATGATTTTCGATTTCGTGTTCAATCTTTTTGACTTCATCAGAGACCCAGGCTAGTTCAGAACCAAAAAGGGAGTCTTCGAGACTTTTCAGCTCATCTTCCAAGACGCCCCTTTTTTCCCAGCGGCCGGTTTGGCGACGAAGGGAGCGGAGGTGGGGCAAAATTTCTTCGATCAGGGCGCGGACTTTTTCGAGGTTGATTTGAGTGTTTTTGAGCTGGTTTTCGGCGCGATTCTTTTTGATTTGGTATTCGCGCAGACCCAACATCTCTTCGATCATCTCTCGCCTCTCAACTGGGTTGGCGCGGATAAAAACATCGCTGTTGCCTTGGCTCACTACAATCATGCCTTTGGTACCAAGGCGGGAGTGGGCAAAGAAATCAATTAAGTCTTTGAGGCGAACTTCAGATTTGTTCAAAAAGTATTGGCTTTGGCCTTCACGATTGATCTGGCGGGTGATGGAAATTTCAGAGGCGTCGACGGGGAAAAAATTGGATTGATTATTAAAATTGAGGGTGGCCTGAGCCAAACTCATTCTTGGTTTTTCGGGAGTGCCGGCAAAAATTAAATCTTCAGATTTGGCGCCGCGAAGATTTTTTGAATCTCTTTCACCTAAGAGCCAGCGGATGGCGTCCACGACATTGGACTTACCGGAGCCATTGGGGCCAACAATCGCGGTGGTGCCCGAAGGAAACTCTAAGACCGTTTTTTGGGCGAACGATTTAAAACCATTTAACTCAAGACTTTTTAAAAAGTTGGCCATAAGGGAAGTTTAAAATTTAAAATGAAAAATTAAAAATTTTGGTATCCCTTCGGGATGAATTTCTAGTTTTCATACTTCTTAAGCGCCTCTTTAGCGGCGGCCGTCTCCCCTTCTTGTTTCGAAGTGCCTTCGCCTTGAGCGATTAATTTCTCGCCAAAGAAAACTCCGATTTTGAAAATCTTTTGGTGGGCGGGGCCAGACTCTTCTAATACATCATACGTCGGCGTTACTTTGAGTTTTTCCTGAATGATTTCTTGAAGCGTGCTTTTGGCGTCTTTGTAGGTTTTATTTTTCAAAACTTCTTTGAGGCGGACGGTGATAAACTTTTCCACAAATTCATTGATCTTGGGCAAACCCTGGTCCAGGTAGATGGCGCCGATCAGCGCCTCAATGGCATTCGCCAAAATCACTTCGCGAGCTTTGCCAGTATCTTTGGCTTCGCCTTTCGACATCAAAATAAATTTGTCCAAATTAATCGAAACGGCGACCTGAGAAAGCATCTGATAATTTACGAGCGCGGCGCGGAGTAAAGTCAGCTGACCTTCGGGATCGGTCGGAAATTTTTTATAGAGCATTTCGCTCACCGCCAACTCCAAAACCGCGTCACCGAGGTATTCGAGGCGCTCGTTGTGTGGTACCGGCCAGCTCGGTTTTTCGTTTAAATAGGAACGATGCGTCACCGCTTCCTTCAAGAGGTCGGGGTTTTTGAAATTGACGCCGATTTTTTTCTCTAGTTCTTCGAGCTTCATCCCGTTAGAAACAGATCGCGATCTGGGCGAATCTGTGGCTTGGTTTTTGACTTTTGGTTTATCATTGTAATTTTTATGTTGAAGTTAACGACGCGATCGCGGCTTCTAACGGGATTCATTATTTTATTCTTTCTTGATGGGTTTTTCGCCGCCTTCCCTTTCACGATAGATAGTACCTAAAACTCCGTTTACAAATTTCACCGAATTGGGACCACCGAAATTTTTGGCCATTTCGATGGCCTCGTTGATCGCCACTTTAGGCGGAACTTCTTCGCGATTAGCAAAAAGGAGTTCAGATAAACCGATTCTTAAAATATTCCGGTTGATGACGGCAATCTTATCAATCGGCCAGTCCGGCGCGGCCTTGGCGATGGTCTCGTCGATTTCTTTCAAATGCTCGATTAAGTTTTTCAAAATCTTCCAGGCGAATTCGGGTTCATCGATACCGGGCGCAAACTCTTCGAGATTGCGCTCGAGGATAGCCGTAATATCGGCTTTCTGATTATAGAAATCCCATTCGTAAAGCGATTGAAGAATAACGGTTCTTACAAGATGTCGAGTTGCCATAGTAAAACGAGACACTAGCCACTAGGGTTTAGGGTATAGCAAAAACTATATCCAAGTAACCTAAACCGTATACCCTATGGGCTATTCTATTTTTTACCGCAAGATGGGCAGAGGCGATGCGGCTTGGTCGGTCCGCCGCAGTGCTTACACACTAAAAGCTGCTCTTTTTTGAGAGTATGGTGGGACCGCCTGCGGCCCACTTTGCCTTTAGTATGGTGTTTAATAGGTACGCCACCCATGGGAAGAAGTTTAGAAGGAAAAGTGAAAAATGTAAAGAGATTTAATCTGGATCACAAAAAGACTGCCCGTTTTCAAGAATGTGGACTTGGCTGGATATATTACTGGAGTTGGTAATTTTTTTAAGAATATGTATTGGCTCGTCGATTGGCTCAAGGGATAACCTAAAGTTTCCCCAGTGGATCGGGATGAGATGTTTGGCTTTTAAATCCTTAAAAGCCGCCAGGGCGTGTCTTGCATCCATATGGTGAGGGAGGAAAGTTGGAGGGTCGTTATAGGCTCCAATGGGTAGGATGGCATAATCAATTCTTTCGCTTTTCCCGACTTCTCTAAAGAAACTACCATACCCAGTGTCTCCGGCAAAAAATATGGTTTTATTATTTCTCTCAAAAACATAAGCGTTGTATCCCCTCTCTATTTTTTCCCAAGGATACCGAAGCCCCCAGTGATGAGACTTGAATGAGCGGATGGCAATGTCGTTTATATAACTTTTTCCCCAATCCAATTCGATGACCTGTTGAAACCCGAGACCAAGAACTAAGTCAGAACAATTCTTGGGGATGATGATGGTGGAAGTTTTACGCGAGAGGCGGCGGAGGGTCGTTTTGTGAAGATGGTCGTGGTGGGCGTGAGATAAAACAATGAAGTCGATATGAGGAAGCTCTTCGGCTGAGAAAGGGAAGGCTATGTGTCGTTTAATAAAAGGCAACCAATTAGATAGGATTGGATCTGTGAGGATAGTTTTACCAAAAAAATTAATGAGGATGGTTGCGTGGCCAAACGCCCAAATTTTTAGTTTATTAGGCTGGATAATAATTTTCTCAGCATAAATTTTTCGGGTCGGCCTCAAAAAATCTTTCAGGTTTCGATATAGAAGCTTGAAGACAAAAGATGTTGGTGGTCTTGGAGGGATAAGTTTTTCTTCAAACATCATTAGATTTGTTTAATAAAGCTTTGGCGGTGGATCACAGAGGGGCCATGTTTTTTGAGAGCGGCGTAGTGCATCTTGGTTCCATACCCTTTATGGATTTCAAAACCAAAATTTGGATGAGTTTTAGCGAGGCGAGTCATTAACTTGTCGCGGGAGACTTTAGCGATAATGGAGGCAATTTTGATAGCGGGAATTTTTTGATCACCGCGGATAACAGTTTTGGCGGAAAGGCGGTTTTTATCGTTGCCGAGATAGAGTCCCCCGTCGAGGTACGCCACCGAATTTGAAACATGGAACTTGGAACTTTTAACTAGTCGGAGATAGGCGCGAAGGGCGGCGAGGTTGGCGGCTTTAGAAATGTTAATTTTTTCTATTTTCCGCGGATGGACTTTGGCAATGGCATATTTTATTCTTGAGTCATTTTTGAAAACTTTGAACCATTTTTCGCGTTGGTTTGGAGTTAATTTCTTCGAGTCTCGAAGAATTCCTAATTTATAGTTCCTAATTCTCAATTCCTTAGGTACCAAGGCGACAGCAACCATCACAGGTCCAGCTAAGGCGCCTCGTCCAACTTCGTCTATCCCCACACTATAACGAACAATTTTTGATTTTTTTATTTTCATCCACAAAGATATTTATTTTTAGTTTTTTTATCAAGAGAGTTTTAAAAATGGAGAATAAGATATTGCGTTGTTCGTTTAGTGTGGGGATTAATGCCCATAATGTATTTCTCCATCCTTTAACTTAATTGTATCTTTGACTGAAGAAAACGGAAGGGCTCTCATGAAGAGAGCCCTGTGGTGATGAAAAAAGTGTTCATCTGAAAGAACGGAAGGTGACGCATTCATCCCGAAAATCTGGAAGGATGAAATGATGAAGACATCCGAAATCCATCAGATCTTTGATGGAGACGACCGTGTGAAGATTCACCCCGATATCTTTGAGTCGATACTTGGCAGTATCTTCTCTCTCAATCAAAACGAAGGCGTCATTCACGGTAAAACCAGCCTCGCGAGTCGCGTAAATGGTGCGAATAAGACTCCCGCCAGAGGTAACAACATTTTCAATAGGAACCACGGTTTTCCAATTGGATTTTTCCGAGATTCCGACTGTGAACTCCCTAAGCTCCCTGGAAATCGGAAGTTCCGAAAACAGGCCGCCGGAAAACTTGACGATCGCTTTGGCAAAAGTCGTACCAGCGTTAGGGACTCCCGCTATCAAGACCTCCTCTAGGATATTCCGGCGAAGCATCATCCTGTAGAGTAAGAGGCTGGCTCTCTCGACTAATTCATCACTCATTAGGCCTTCGGGTCGGATCCGGGCGTCGATGTAGTACGGCTCTAGCTTGGAATTTTTCCGTTTATCGAGCACGCATCCTTCTTCGAAGATACCTTTCGCAACATCGTGCCAGATATCTGTCTCCCGCTCATTGACGATTTGCTGATTCACTCTGCGACCCCCCTTTTTTCGTTATGTGGTTGTTGACGACTAACCCTAAAAAGAATCATAGGGTCACCGAGGATTTTATTCAAGGCTTAATGGATATGAACCAGTTTTTTCTGAATTTTAGTAGTGATGACGATTTTATTTTTTGAATCGATGTAGAAATCAATTTCGCTCCGGGCGCCGAATTTACCTTCGAGATAAATGCCAGGTTCGATGGTGTAGCCCAGATTTTTCTCAAGGGGTTGATTATTTTTGTAGCTAATCCCCGCTTCTTTGCCGTGAGGCGAGATAAAGCCAAGGGAGTGGCCAGTCGAATGCGGAAAATTTTTACCATAGCCAGCTTTAGTGATCACGGTCCGAGCAACCGCATCGAGCTCGGCGCCGGTGGGCATAGTTTTCTTTTTAAGTTGGATTTTTAAATATTCCAAACATGCGTCGCGAGACTTTATGACGACGTCAAAAACTTTTTGAAATTCTTTTGGAATGCTTTGGCCGTAAAAACCCATCCAAGTGATGTCGGCGAAAGGGGTTTCGTGGGTATTGAGCCGGCTCCAGATATCGATCAGGATTGGCGTGTTGGGTTCGAGACGGGCGGATTTATTGGGTTTTAAAAAATAGTGGACGTGCGAAGTATTTTTACCAAAAGCGACGATCGGCGAATGCTCTGCCAGGCGGAGACTGTGCTTTTGAAATAAACTTTGGATAAACTGCTGAACTTCGGACTCAGTCATTTTAGGATTTTTCCGGATGAACTGAAAGCTTTCAATTTTGATTTCGTCTAGGAGTTTGGCAGATTTTAGATGAGATTGAAGTTTGTGGTAATTCCAGGGCATACAAGCTAAAGCGACTGACTGCTGAATTCTTTAACCTCGTTTCTTAATTTATCCTTTACTTTTTCAAATGGGGTATCGTTATTGTTCTTAAATAGTATATTTTCTTGGGTTACATCTTCGAAATAAACAAGGCTCTTCAATATCAAATTTCTTTCCAGCTCTGGGTATTTCACGCGAGCGTTTTCCAATAAATCAGAAAGAGGGAAGTTTTTCAAAATAAAATAAAGATCTATGTAGTCTTTATTAGTTGCCCTTCCTGTAATAGCCGATAGCTTCATGCAACCAATATCTTCTACCGATGCTAAAGATAAATTTTCGTCCGTTATAGTTTCTCTGATAAGTTTGTATTTATAGGTAAAGAAACTAACCTTGATAGTGTTATCAACTAAGACGGTTAAAGTATTGGACTCCTCTTGAATTTTGAGTAAGGTGTGGTCTTTAAAAATCTCTCTTAGGCGATTAAATAATTCTTGGGTATTGATGTCTTGCTCGCTAAAAAAATCAAAATCAACGCTGTCTCGGTGTCCGATCTGCAGAGCGAGAGCGGTTCCGCCGGCAAGATAGAAATTCTTTTTAAAGCCCTCAAAAAGTGGCAAGATGTCCAGTCTTTTTTGATCTAGGATATCGTAAAACATTTTTACTTAAGAAATCTGGCCGTGGTTTCACCGGGCTGAACGTTCAGAATAAGAGACCAGAAAGTCAGGGATTTGTGGTTCCATTCTCCTGGTAAGGGACTGATCAAACAACTCTTGATATCTTCTTTCGTATAAGTGTTAAATAGCCAATGAGTGGCTTCGCTGGTGCCTAAATTCAGCACATTGGTGATGATGCGTTTTTTGTCTCGGGATAGATCTAGCGCATCAATATCATAAGACCATAAAAAAGGGCGGACGAACTGGGGGATCATGGAACTATTTTAACACAAAAACAGCCTTATTTATATAGGATTAGTCGAGGAGCTTGGCGGACTTCAAGTGAGATTGAAGTTTGTGATTATTCCAGGGCATTTTCTAATTGTGCCACATCGTGGAGGATGTGAGAATAATGAAGAAGGCCTAGCGATGTACCGTATCGCTAGGCCTTAAAAACTATCACCTGACGTCACTCAAATAGTCGGGCCTCAGCAATATCAAGCGTGACTGTAGAGCCTTCAACTTGAAGAACCGCGCCCTCTCGCATTGCGAGTACCATTTGACCATTTTCTTCGTGATACTCACGAAGGCGATCCTCACGGCTCTCACCTGCGTACGGCACCATTTGTCCGTCAACCTCGTAGTACGCCTTCCCTGAGACGAAGTGAGTGTTTATTTGAAATGGGACGAGACCGAGCCCTCCCGGACTATTTGGCCAAACGATCGGCATGTCGTTTGTGTTTGAAATCTTCGGACATGCAACGTTCGTCCCAGCACTCACCCCGATGTAAGGCATCCCACCTTGCACGCATTCTCTAATGCCTGGCATGATCTGCTGATCTTGGAGCATTTTCAAAAGTCGGAATGTGTTTCCTCCTCCCATAAAGATGGCTTGGGCCCAGGTTAATCCATCCAACGGATTTTCAAACTCATGGATTCCCATGAGTTCGCGCCCGGCGTCTAGGCCAAGTTCTTTGATTTTCCGGACATACCCGTCGTAGTCCTTCAGGGCATATGGGATGAAGAGTACCCTCTTAACCCCACCTAAGAAGTCGCTCATCTTGGAAATGAACATGTTTTTCCTTTCCTCGATCGCAGCATGTCCTCCCGCACCAAGAAGCAATCTCATGACATCCTCCTCTTCTTTACGAGTTTCAGATTTGATTGTTTGCTGTTTGAATCAAGCTTGGATAAGCCGTTCTACTGGCAACAATATAGCTTAAATAATCTTTTAGTCAATGAAAATATATTTTCGTTAGAATTATAAAAGTCCGCATGTGTTGAGTTAATTATGTGAAATAGAGTTTGTGCGCGGGATTTGAAAGACATATTAAGGTTTCGGGTTTGTATACTCTTTCATAATACAGTGAAACGAAGGAGTGTATTTATTGGAATTTTCTTTCATATCTTTGATCAGCTCATCCCAGTTTTTCCAAACTGGTTCTTCGGCTACTTCTTTTTCGTCGTGGTAGAAAGGGCCTGGGTAGATGGCTTCGTATAAATGCATAATTTCGTTGTTGTTGGGAAAATCTTGCTGGAGAAAAGACAGGATTTTTTTGATTTCGAAATCAGGCAGGTTGCGGCTAGAAAACAACTCCTCACTTATCTCTTTGTGAATGGCTTGGTCGGGCGTGTCCCCGGCCAAGATGTGGCCTCCCGCCGAATGTTGCCATTGGCCGGGAGTTTGCTTCATTTTCTCGCTTCGTTTCTGGATCAGCACTTCTTTTTTTGACTTGTCTTTGAAAATCAAAACGGCGACGGTTGGGTGGAGAAGTCCTTGAGTATGAACCTCGGTCCAAGTCGCTTCGCGAATTCTGTTTCCGTCTTTATCAACTACATCGTAGATTTCGTCCATTATTTTACCCCCTAATCATCTCACCAAAAACCAGAATTGAAACTACTTCACCGTAAAGGTCGTCGAATTGCTCTTAAACTGATCACCCCAAGTGATCACGTAGACTTTATATGTACCTGGAAGGGCCTGAACAGTTTCGCATGATGATGTAATTCCAGAATAGCGTCCAGTTTCGGAACCAGTTGGACAATTAGCCTCTACTTTTACCGTCATCATTTTTTCGTTATATCCAGAACCATAAAAATACAGCTTCTTACCATCACTTCGTTCAAAGATAGCTACCTGGTCCCCTTCAAATCCTGCCAAATTACAACCGCGAATCTCTACTTTAGTTCCCGATGGACCAGATATAGGAGAGATCGAGGTAATGACTGGCGGGAGATCTTTTCCGCCGACAGCGTGGGCTTCATCTACACAAGTAGTTGGCAAAGATTGTGAAGGTGTGACTGGGGGATTTTGGGAAGTAGTGTTATTAGTAGGCGGAGGTGTATTAGTTTGTGATTGTTCAGTTGGAGCTGGTTTCTTAACTAAAGTAACATACCCCAACGCACCCGCCAGGATAACCACCAAAACAATAAGCACTATGTTTGCAAATCCTCTTTGGTTCATATGATTAATCATCACAAATTTACTCCGAAAATTCAATACAAACGAGCGATCGAGCTATGTGAGGTAATGAGCGAACTCTTGCAATCTTCTTTATGGTGCGCGGGACGCTCAGTTTTCGACGAAACTACTTCATATTCTCAACAGTAAGGTCTGCGTAAGTTTCGTGGTCAGTTTTGACGATAGTGGTTTGGTACCCGAAAGCCTGAACAAGATCAATGCCTTTTTGCACTTGCCCGCTAAACCTATACTCAAGCGCGATACCTACACCAGACCAGATACACTGCGCTCCTTCCGGACATGGACTGTTGTAAAATTCCGTAATCTCGACCTCCAAGCCAGTATCACCGATTTTGGCAATCTGACCTTTTTTCAAATTAAATTGCTGCCCCAACGCAGTGGAAATGATTTTATTCTCCGGGCCGGGCTCTGGCGTTGGAGTAGAATTCTTTTGGTTAAAAGTAAAATAACCCACTACGCCAACGAGAATAACGACGAGTGTAACAAAAACTATTTTTTTAAATCTTTTATTTTCCATCTGTGCGCGGGACAGGAGTTGAACCTGCATGCCCTTGCGGGCGCTACCACCTCAAGGTAGTGCGTCTGCCGTTTCGCCACCCGCGCGTTTCAACACCAATTGAAACAAAAAACCGGCTGATTCGCAAGCCGGTTTTTTGAATTTCTTTCGATTAGTTAAACGGAAACGCCGAGTTTTTTGCGAATAGTTTTACCGGAAACGCTGCGAACAAAGTAGAGTTTGGATCGGTGAACTTTTTTAGGACTGGAAATAACCGTGGCCTTAGAAAGGACCGGGGAGTTAATGGGAAAAACTTTTTCCACGCCCACGCCGGCCACAACTGAGCGGACGGTAAAGGTGGCGCCGGCTTCTTTTCCGTGCTTGCGCGAAATCACCAAACCTTCGAAAGGAGTGGTGCCTTCAAAAACTTTCACCCGAGCGCCGGGCTTAATTTTTTCTAAAACTTCTGGGGTTAACATATTATTTTGAATCTTTTAACAGCTCTTTGACTTTGACCACGAGATCATCAATCGATGTTTGCACTTTGACGAAATACTGCGTGGCACCAAGTCTTTTCACTTTTTCGATATCGCTGTCTTGCCCTAAATTACTCAAGACCATTACTGGCACTCGACTAATCTGAGGATCAGCAGAAATATTTTCTAAAAGCTCGAAACCGGAAACTTTTGGCATAATGAGATCCATCACAATCAAATCGGGTTTGTTTTGTTTCAAGAGATTAAACGCTTCTTCGCCATCGAAAGCTTGAAGGGTCGTGAAACCCTCTTTTTCCAAACGCGCTTTCATGAGTGACGAGAGGAAGTGATCATCCTCGATAATCAAGACTTTTTTATCCATATAGATCTTATTGTATCACAGTTTTCGGCAAAATTTATTTTAAAAAGAGCTTTTTAGTTGTTCCAATTTCCATTTTTCGGTTTTGAAGTCCGAAAACTTTTAGGTAACCAGTTCTTTGCCTTTACGCTCTAGATTTGCGCAAAAGCAAAAACCTGTCGACACGCTTGAACTCAATTAAGGTTCAAACGTTTTATTTAATTAATCCACGCACAGCTTCCGCTACGCGTGCCTTGTTACGACTTAGCCCATGTCACCGATCTGAAGCTAGTCCTACTTGCGTAGGCCTTCACCTCTTACCGGCTCCCTTGGCTTGACGGGCA
>CAYIIM010000011.1:0-24038 GCA_964363455.1 uncultured Candidatus Saccharibacteria bacterium | reverse complement strand
CATTCCTCCACAGACCCCTCCTGCGGGCGGGAAATCAGCCTAGGCAGGGCGAATCCATATCCCCAGTCAATTTTTTCGCCCTGCCGAGTCCGAATTTCTTTCAAAAAAAGTTCGAGCAAATGTTAGAATAACACCACCACAGTTGAATTGCCACCGTCACAATCGCCAAGACGCCTGAAAAGAAGCCCCAATTCGGCGGTTCCACTTTGTCCAACGACAAAACCGACCGGAAGAATGAGTTGATGAAACCGACGACGTGCAATATGCGGTAGCTGCAACCATGTTTCGTATAGGTGTATCAGAGGTTGGGTAATCGAGTCGAGCTTCTCCTTGAGATCGCTCGCCTTGACGCCGTGCTCAAGCCTCGATGCTTCAAGTCCGATTCGTCGATTCAACAGTGATCGCTTTTGGATCGCAAATTCAGAGTCGGTAATAAGCTCTTGTGACCTCATACGAATGAGTTCCTGATTCTCCCGATCAATTTGCGAAAGGGAATCTCGAATCGTCACCGCTCGTTGTTGGTGGAATCTTTCGCGAATATCCAAGCCCCGAGTGATCGTGCCTTTGAGTCCCTCAATCGTCACGGGCTTAGGAGCTATTCGCACGAGGAACGTTTGAAATTCCTCGTGGATTGCTGCGACGGGTACGCTCTTGCTTCGATTCTTGCAGTCGCGATTCCCGCAGCGGTAGTAAGCGTAGCGATCTGTGCGACCCCGGGAAATGCTACCGGTGAGATGCCGGAAGCAGGTTCCGCATCGGACAAATCCGCGAAGTGGAAACTCTGGGCGATCTTTGATGTGGGGAGTAGAACGGTTCTTACGCAAAACAATGCTCTGCACTCGGGCAAATACGTCCCGACTGACCATCGGTATTTGTTGACCCGTATACTCCTCTTTTGACCAGGGATCGATGAGAATCCCGGCGTAGTAGGGATTGCGAAACATTTTGACAATTGACTGGGCTGGCATGGGTCTGCCCTTCTCTCTACCGACACCCCACGTGAACAGCAGTCTCCGCATTTCCGCTTTGGTGTAAGCGCCAGTTGCGAAATCCAGCCAAGCTTTCTGAAGTTTTTTGAATACTGGGACATCGGGAAGATCAGGTTTGGTTTTCTTCTCTCCTTTTGTGGTAACTGACTTGTATCCGAGTGGTGGCTTCCATGGATGAATGCCTTCCTGGATTTTCCTTCGCATTCGTCCAGATCGGTGAAAGGCACGACTCCATGCGCGGCACACTCATAGTCGATGAGGGGGATTTCCGATTCTCTGACGAAAAGGCCGAGCTCGTCAAAATCCTCAACAATGGCAATGCCCGGGGTTTTCCGGTGCTAAGAACCGAATCGGTCCGAGGGAAAGAGTTCGATCCCCGGGCCTACACCGTCTTCGGTCCCAAGCTGATAAGGACAGGGGTAGAGAACGATGTCGGCGACAGTGGAAGTTCGACAAGGAACTGGTCACCGCCCGAGGTTCCAGCTCCATAATGCTTGTCGTCATTTGAGCCACCGCCTCCATTGTTGGCCGAATCGTCGGAACAAGCGGTGAGAATCAAGGAACAGGTCAGTACCAATGCCACACTTTGCGCGAGCCGATGCATCTTCTCCTCCAGTGTTGAGCTACGAGTCAGAATTCAGTCTGCCTCAGACCATTTTGGTGATGGTGTTGGCGTAATTTCGACGTACATCCGTGAGGCTCTCTGTTCCGTACACGTCCATCGTTGTTTTGACAGAGGCATGCCCGAGGATTCGAGAGAGCGTCTCTATGCTTCCTCCGTGCGCCTTCCAGAGTCGCGAAAAGGAGTGCCTCAACAGATGACATGTGATCTGCTGATACCTCGGGTTTGGGTTCGTCAATCCGGCCCTCAGACCCGAGGTCGCTACAATCCGGTTCACTTGCCTCACGCTCAGGCGTTCACCCGTTGCCGATGTAAAGACGGGATCTGATGACCGCCTCCTGGCAAGCGCGATCAGACTTGCTCGCAAGAGTGACGTGAGCGGTAGCATGCGCAGCTTGCCGCCCTTGCCATTTCGCACGACGAGCATCGATTGCTTCGCGTCGATGTCTAGAACGTCGAGCGCCACTAACTCACTTCTGCGAATACCAGTCTCGGCAAAGAGTTGAAGTATTGCCCGATTTCGAGAAGTGCCTGCCGAAGTGATGAGCTTTCGCAACTGTGCAGCTGTCAGATGGTATTCGCCATTGCGAAAAACAGTCCTAACAGGGCGTGACACCGATTCGTTACGCCGACCACGAACCGGATGTCCCACTTTGTCATAAGCGGGACATTCTGCACTCTGAACAGCCCTCGAAGTCACTCGTTTCTTCCAGCCTCGATTATCGTCCCGCCCAGTAAAGGTCGCTCCGTTGCTTTGCGTGTACTCCTCCTCTGATTTTGCACCACCTCCTCGCTTCGCTATTTCACCGGATCACAGCGTCAAGGTCCAGTTTTTGGCGTCTCAGTTATGACAAAGTAGGACACCCAAAGAAAAGTGTCAAGGATTGTTAGACTGAATTGGTGCCGCAACCCTCGATCCCTGCCAATGGACCGTGAAGCTTGCCACACTGGCAAGTTTTCCCGTCTTGGACGGCGCTTTGTAACGACTAAGATCTAAGGCGTACCTGTCGGTGCGCCCTTCTTAATATGCCCACTCAAATGGCAAGTCGCAAACTTCCAAACTATCTTCGAACGCATCGCAAACGTTCTTACCTGACACAAGTCGAGGTGGCCTATCTCTTAGGTGTCCGAAACGGAGCAAACATTTCTCGATACGAGCTACACAGGAGACCGCCGAGTCTTGAGACGGCTATCGCATACACCGTGGTCTTCGGAGAGCCGATTCAGGAGTTGCTTGCAGGCAGCTACGATGAAATCGCTCTAGTGACGAAGGAGCGCGCCCGGCGGCTCTCGTCCAAACTCCGACAATCTTCCGCGAATTTGCGTGACGCGCGCAAATTGGAAACGCTGGATCGCATCATACTGTCATGATTGTTGTCTCCAGCAGTTCGGAATCGCAGTCACACGCCTTGCGCCGCACACTATCAATCGATCCAACTAGCCGCGGATTCGGTTACGTTGTACTTGAGGGTTCTGACCGGCTCATCGACTGGGGTGTCGTTCACATTCGAAGAGACAAGGAAACCGGATGTCTACGTCGAATCGAACGCATGATCGACTTCCATAAACCGTCGCTAGTCGTGACAGAGGATACGACCGGGACTGGTTCTCGAAGATGCAAACGCGTCGCACAACTAATTGAAGGGATAGGACAGATTTCCCGCCAACGAGGCGTGCTTACTACCCAAGAGTCATTGGCAGCCGTCCGTAGATTCTTTTCTCAATTCGGTTTAGCTGACAAAAAAATACAGTGCATCGCGATGCGATGCACTGTAATTGTACACGTAATAGGGTCGCAAGCAAGTCAGGCTGCTTGCGCTCGTCTTGAACGCGTGGGAATCCTCCCAGTATGATCTGTGCTATTGCGTCGACGGAATGGTTCCAATCGCTCATACCATCCATACCCAAGGAAGAAATCTCTTAGACTCGTGAAGTTGAAATCGGACAGGAACTCTCTGACCGATGAGCATCCATTCTTGCGGATCAAGTCTTCGATGTTCTCATAGCCTAGATCGACGGTCATGTCCGCAATAACTGCCTTTTCTGACGAAGTGAGGTCCTCAGAATAGGTCCCCGACATTCGGCTTCGCATGATTGCCTCCTGTAAGTCGTGATTCCCATGGTTTAAATGATCTGCCCTAATTCTAAACCATAACACATTGGAATTCAACGACTTATGTTACGAAGCCGATGTGTGTATCCTCCATGGAACACGTGTGAAGTTTGCGAGTACCGAGACCCAACCCCATTCGGGTTCCCGGACAAATCTGGGGATCACTTCCGGTCGGACTTTGGGACGCAGAGAGTCCTGATGCCCTCTGTTTCTGCCGTGCCGCGACAATCGATGGTCGATCACGAAGATGGTCACGTTTCCCTGAAGTCCACGCGGAGGTCTGAAAGATTGGTTGATGCAATCAACATTGAGCTCAACCGTCATCTTGGAATCGGCGGGGATCAGCAGCCGATACTCACGCGAGGCAGCCACGTTTTGGACGCCCGAGCCGATCGACTTGTTCTCGAAGACCATACCCTGTGGGATTATGCATAAAATGTCGTCGCTTCGATTGTTCTTGAGGGCAATCTCAGTTTTCCAAGGCATCAGTTCGCCTCCCCTATACGCACTGACACAATCGAGATAGCCCCAGACACGGCGAGGCCAACAAGCGATTCGGGCGACTTATCTTCAATGAGGCGCATTGCTCTCGCGTTGTGAAATACCATTGATTGATTGCTTTCGGCTGTGCGATTGGATCGGTCCGCATGAACTGTCGCGATTTCGAAATTGATGTCCGCGAGCACAACAAGGCCGCCAAGATTTGCCACAGAATGGGCGTGAGGAACATCGCTATAGGCCAGTTTGGCATACTCAACGTAAGTTGCATTGCCCGGCTCGAATGCCGATGGGGGCACTAGAATTGCGACACTGGTAGGACGCGACCCGTCATGCCCCGTATTCCTGATGCGTTCCAAGATCTTGTGCTTGTCGTAAAGCACTAGCCGGAGCTCGGGTAAAGGTATGCCAACCTCATCGGCAACAGATGATTCGGGAACAATGACGTGCCCTTTCCCAAGAGTTTCGAACTCTTCAATAACGGAGAGAATTCTAACCTCAAGTTTGCGTTGCGCTTTGGCGCTCTTACGATCCGCCCACTTACTGATGAACGGAACGCACTCGATCAGAAATGAGACGAGACGCATGACATTCATGGGACCTCCTTATGGTGTGAAAGTTGCTATCGTGCCGTTCGCCAAATTGAATAAACATCTCGGCTCAATTCAGCCAAATCATTTTCACTCATCACATCTCGTTTATGGCAAGTTCTCCAGCCTTTTTGATGGCGTCGTTCATGGACAATAATTTCTACATGTCAAAAAAGATTACGAGCGATGCGCTCGCCAGAATGATCAACCGTGAGTTTGTTTTTATCCGGAAGGATATGGCGACCAAGCAAGAGGTCAGTGAATTGAAGTCAGTCATTGATGATCTTCGTTCGGAGTTGCTCCGTGATCTACCATCACGGCCGGAGTTGCAGCAAATGAAAACAGAACTCCTTCAAATTATTGACCAGAAGATAATGGTCATCGAGAGAAGCGGACAGTGCTATACACGCAGGAACGATTCAAAAATGAAACGAACTGGGGCCAAGTCGAGTCGTCTGAATCTTAAACGATAGTCGCAGCTGACAATTCGCGATGGTGTTTGAACTCGAACTTACGACTTAGCGCTTTTTGCCACCTCATTATCGCTTGTGTAACAGCGAGATACGATTGTCCGTCGACCTTCGTGTTCTCCGACTTCGCTCCAGTTGGTAGTATGTAGAACACTCCACAAAATGACAGACTTCGATGCCGCAACTCTTGAAACGCTTAAGATTTATAGGTAACCTTCGGTCGCAAAGCCCGACCTAACATTTGCAAACAACTTCGAAGGCGGGTCGACTGGGCGCAAGGACTAGTGGACAGTACGCGAACAATGACGGAGTATATCTCGCCCAGATTCCAATTTCGGACACAAATTTCTTCGTAATCGCCATTGCCCGTGCGCCTGGCTATGAGGAACAATGGTACCCATTCATCGAGCTACGAAGCGGAGAAAGCTCACAGGCATCATTCGAACTTGTAAAACTCGATCCGACTGCGGCAGTATCAAGCCGCGCTTAGCAGGTGTCAACCGAATCGGGACCACTCCAGTGGCGATTCTTGGAACACAAGAGTTCTTGGAGTTATTAGCGGAAGGCAGAAAGTGATGGTCGCCTCATTTGGATTTTGCTTGAGCTTGGTGTGCAACTATTCTGATTCGGTTCGACTTCAGTAACTGGGGTCTATTCAGTTGGGTTCAGTGAAACCACCTACTTGGACACCAATTCGGACGTGTGATAATCTCTTAGAATCCCCGCGAAGGCTGATATTTCTTCAAAAATCTGGTTCCATTGCGCGCCCCTTGGGGCCACCATTTCAGATTTAGTATTAAACGGTTTGCCACCGAATAACATCATGACCGACATAAATATTGGAGAAGGTAAGTTAGTAGGAAAGGGCGTTTACGCGGCTAGAAATTTTAAGAAAGACGAAATTGTGATTAAGTACAAGCTGAAGCCGCTCACAAAAGAAGAGTTTGAGAATCTTCCACAAAGTGAAAAAGAATTTACACATACGCATCATGGAGTAATCCACCTTTACTCCGAACCGGAGCGATATGTAAATCACTCAGAGAACCCAAACACATGGCAGGATTTAGAAAATTTTTGCGATGTCGCCTTGTGTGATATCGCAAAGGGCGAGATGATAACAACCGACGCGACAAAAGACGATATTTGATAGTCGCCAAAAAAGTTTCTTTTAAAATGGTCTCTCACAAAGTTTAGAATATCCCACCATTTCAGATTTCCAAACTTAGAAACCAAAAAAGAGGGGGAAAACAAGAGTTAGGAGAAGAAATAAAACTACGACTCCTAAAACTATTTTTTTCATTTTTTCTTTGTTTTGATTGGACATTTTATTTTTTTCTCTTTTTGGTTTTAGCTCGGAGAGCGTGAATTTCTTTTTCAATTCTAGTAACATCGCTTTGGATGTCTTCTAAAATATCTTCCTCGGCTTCGATCTCGACTTCGGTTTTTTCAACTAATTTTTTCTCTTTTTTGATGCCAGAAAGGATAATCCGGTCCCCAATGAAAAAGGATACAAAAAGTCCGGTGATAAGTAAAATGACCACGCTGATTATAATGGCGTAAGGGCCATATAAGAAAGGAAAGAGCTCGGCGGTTTCCCAGACGCCTTTCCAAAAAAGAACGATGGCCACTCCCCCGATAAACGTATAAAGGATGGGGCGCCGACTTAACCTCGAGCGAACCTTGTCTTCGAGGTGATCAAAGAATCGGATGATTGGCTTAAGCATCCTTCAATTTTAACTGAAGATGGAAACTTTTTCTATGTATTCAAAATGATGGTTAAAAGCAGAGCAAACTCAACGGCGGAGACGACGCACCAGGTGCAGAAGGCACGAATAACAAATGCTTGAATGAAGAGGAAATACATCGAGAAGACGAAACCGATCCAGATGATCACTTGAATGGGCCAGAAGACGTGGAGCGTGCCCGCGGAGTAGAGAAGGCTCAAGATCAGAAGCGCAGAATACATCCCGAAACCAGCGAAGGAGTTGGGGAAACCGAGAGTGCGGCTGAATTTGCTGTGTTGAACTTTTTCGCACCATTCGGGCGGGAAGAAAACGCATTTCACCAAAGTTTTTTTGATGGTGTGGTAGCTCAGGTAGCTGGTGTTCACGATACCGATGACGGAGAGGATGACGATAAAAAGAAGTGAAGTGGACATTTTTTTATTTTTTTATCGGCCTTTGGGTTTTAGGTTTTTTTAGCGAGTTTTCCTAAAAGACTTAAATCTCGATCGCGGAGATTATTTAATGATACAGTCAGACTCGAAACCTTAGATAAGGCCTTACCGAGATAATGACCGGAGGTGAGGTGAGGTAAAAGTACATAATCCACGCCTTTAGCGTAGAGAATTTTGGCTTCGTCTTCGGTTTCGGCGCGAAGAATAAGTTTAGGCGGTTTCTGTGAAAAGGTCTGGAAGTTTTCGATCAAAGCGAGATTATCTTCGAGGTCGGGACTGGTAGAAATTACTAGTTTGGCGGCGTTAGATTTAATTTGATCAAAAATTTCTTCATCACTTGAGTCGCCCAAAAGACAATAAAAATCTTTTTTCTTTAATCGCGCAATAACTTCGGGGTCGAAATCTACGATTAAAAGTTTTTCTTTTGGCAAAGATAGGGCGAGGCTTTCTCCGGTGCGATGACAACCGATGAGGACAATGGATTTTTTTCCATCTCTTTTTCCAAAAGATTTTTCTTTGGCATTTTTCTTTTCAAAAACGGAAAGGAGGGGTGAGAGGTGGTGGAATATTTTTTCGTTGTGAATGATTAAATAAGAAGAGAGAGTGATAGTGACAACGCCGACGGCGGTAATGAGGGCAACAACAGATTCGGATATGTGGCCAAGTTTGAGTCCGAGCGCGGCGAGGATCAAGCTAAACTCAGAGATTTGAGCGGTGGTGACGCCGGCAAAAAAGCTGGTGCGTTTGCGATAGCCCATGAAGCCCATCAAGATGAAGACGATAATGGGATTGCCGACTAAGACGAACAAAGAAAAAATAATGATCGGCCAAGTGATGCCGCTTAGATCAGAGAAAATGATTGAAGAGCCGAGAACAACAAAAAAGATGAGGATAAAGAAATCTCGAAGCGGGCGGATTTTGTTGGCGATTTGAAAATGTTCGGAAGAGTTGGCCAGTGCAAGACCAGCTAACAAGCCGGCGATCTCAATTGAAAAACCGATTTTACTAACCAAGGCGGCGACGGTGAAGACCCACATTAGGCTAATAAGGAAAAGGAGTTCTTGGGACCGAGCAATTTTGTCGAAGATAAGCGGAAGGATTTTACGGCCAAGCCAAATCATAGCGACAAAAAGCGTGATGCCTTTGAGGACGGACAAAACTAAATCGGACCAAACTATTCCCTGGCTCGACTCTATGCCGGACAAGAAAACTAGGAGGAGGATAGCGATTAGGTCCTGAACAAGAAGGAGACCGATGGATATCTTGCCATAAAGGCTGTTTAAATCTTTCTTGTCCGAGAGGAGTTTGACGATAATAATGGTGCTCGAAAAAGTAAGAGCAACTGAGATATATAAAGAATGAAGGAGGCTAAAATTGAGGAGGTAGGCAATAATAAAACCAAAGAGGGTGGCAAAAATGACTTGGCCTAAGCCCACTATAATGGAGGCTTTACCGACAAGCCGGAGGGAGGTGTAGTTGATCTCGAGACCGACCAAAAAGAGCAGGAACATAATCCCGAGATCAGCGAAGACCTGGAAAGTCTCCTTACTTTCAAAGTTCAGAAAACCGAGGTAGGCAATCAAAACGCCGGTGGCGAGATAAGCCAGAATGATGGGCTGTTTGAAAATTTTTGCCAAGATGCCAAGAGCGGCGGCGATTAGAATAACGACCGCGAGCTCAAAAAGGCCGGTGACCATAGCTAAATTATAACAGATTGAATTGGTCTGGGTGTAACGCTTTTCGATTTCGTTCGTTATAGGAAATATAGGGATTAAAAAATGATTATTTTTTCAAAAAGAGAGAAAATATTTTTGTGGTTTAGCACGCTTATGTTTGTGGTGGTGGCGGTTTTAGGGTTGGTTTTCGTAGAAAGAGACCGTAATGTTAAGGATATGGCCGCTGCTTTGGCGGAGGATATTGCCCGATTTCAGGCGGATTTAGACGCGATTAAAGCGGATTTGGATAAAATTGAGGGCGACACCCCGGAGGCGATTGAGCTTAGGCGGGAATATGAAAACAAGTTAATGAAGCTGGCAGTGGCGCTAAAACAGTACGAGGAGCAGGCGGAGATTATGAAAAGAGAGAGGTAGGCTCGTATTTAATTTTTAGGAACCGCTTGTTCTCCTGCTCCAGCGGCAGGAGCCAACCTGCGACCTCGATGTTTTTGTCCCGCAGACGTGAACCAATCCAAAAACACCTGCGGTAGCTTCCTAAAAACCAAATACTCGCTTTGGTGAATTAGAAGACGAAGAGGACACGAGGAAACCCACACCACTTACTGGGGTTTTTAGTTTCTAACCTAGCTTTTCTTTGTATTTCTCGAGAAATTTTGGCCATTGGGAATGAGTGGGTTCAGGAACATTTTTCAAAGTAAACCACCCGATTTCATCAAATTTATGAGGTTCGCCGTTTTTGACTTGGGCTGGGTCAACCAAAACTTTAAAATCCAAATCTATCCAATGGGTTGGCTGGCCACTTTGGATGCGGTGGACATCTCGAAATCCTAAAAATTCGTAATTAATGACGTCGGCGCAAAATTCTTCCTTGACTTCGATTTTCAGTCTATCCTCTACGTTATCACCAAACTCTAATCCCCCGCCGCAGATATCCCAGTTGCCGTGCTCATCCCTAGCATTTTTGCCTCGTTTAGCCATAACAAAATTACCCTTGCCGTCGTGACAGAGGGATATAATACCAACACCGATGAAGTCTGATCCTTGGGTCATGGTCGGGCTGCCGGGAATCGAACCCGGTCTTCACGAACCCGAATCGCGCGTACTACCGGTATACTACAGCCCGTTTACGATATATAGATTATAGGAAAGAAGGATTATTTGCCAGTAGTTCCAAACCCACCGCGAGTGGGATTGCCTAGCTCGTCGGTTTCATGCCAGTCGGCTTTTTCGATTTTCACAAAAGTGCCTTGAGCGATCCGCTCCCCTTTTTCCACTAAGACCGGTTGAGCGGTGAAGTTGAAATAGGCGGCCTTGAGTTCGTCTTCATTACCTGAGAAATCTGGGTCCACGATGCCGATACCGTTGGCGAGGAAAAGACCTTTTTTGTGAGTCGAGCTTCGGGCGGCCACTAAGAGAAAAAAACCATCGGGAGTTTCGATGGCGTTGTTAAGTGGAATATAGCCGATACTACTCGGTTGGATTTCGATGGCCTCGCGGGCGTACAAATCGAAAGCGGCGGCTTTAGTAGTTTTATGTTCGGGAAGAGGGAGGGATTTGTCGAAGCGTTTAATGCGGGTTTTCATTTTTTCTTTTTTTTGGCGTCGTGAACGTGTTTTGATTTTTGAGTGATGGCAAAGATTGAGAGGACAGCGACATAGCAAGCAACAACCTCGGAGGGAATTTTGTAGCGTTCTTCTAAAAAGAGCGAGGCGATGAAAAGACCAAAAACAACTAGCGACCAGGCGTAGACGAAAATCTCACCGGGATGACGGGCGTTGTAGACTTCATACCAGCGGTCGAATTCTTTGCTCCCAACATAGAGAGTTAAAACACCAATATAGAGAGCGCTGAAAGGGCCGATAAGATATTCATAGCGATCGGCAGAAGCAAAGTTAATGATAATAAAAATTAGAAAGATAACAGTCCAGAAGTCAGTGATTAATCGCCAGATACGGCTGTCTTGGATTTTAGGCATAAAAGAAACTTATATTTTATAGGTTTTTTCGTTTCTCCTGTCTATGGCTATAAGAATTATTTGGCTAGCTTCCACTCGATAGACAATTCTCAAATCCCCTTTTCTAACACGAAAAATATCACTGTGTCCTTTTAATTTTTTTATATCCAAGCCCGAAAGGTTGTTATTTTCTAAAAGGGCGAGAATTTCTTTTATTTTCTTTCTTTCTTTATCGCTAAGCTTTTTGAGAAACTTTTCAATCTTATCCATTTACAAGTTAGAGCCGAGAAAGAACTTCTTTAAGAGGAATACCGCCTTTTCGAATTTTTGTAAAATCAACTACGGTTTCCCAATTATCCTCCTCTTCGGCTTGAGAGATACGAAACACCGGTTTGGATTTTCTTATTATCACAAAAGACTTCCCCTTTTCGACTTGGGAAATGTAGTGATTGATGTTTTCTCTTAACTCCTTCAAGCCTACGATATTTTTAGCCATAGACTAAGTTTAACTTAAGATAATCTTGTGTCAAGATCTATTTTACGTGGTGTTTTTGTTTAATCTCGTCTTCTGCAACGGACTCGTACTCCTGTTTTGTTTCTTTGGCTTTTTCGGACATATTTCTCAATTCTTTTTCGGATAATTTACTTAGCTCTTTGATACGAGATTCGAGATGATCGCGGGTGTTTTTCTCAGGATCGTCTAAAACTTCTTCGAGGAGGATGGATATAATGTAGCCGACTTTGGGACTGGGGCTGAGCTTGGCGATTTCCATCACATCAGCCCCATTCACTTTGAGCATCTTCGGCGAGATCGGATCGCTTTTCACTTTATCAATCATAAAGAGTAGGTGGCGGATTTTGTACGGAACGGCTTTGGGGACGCCGGAGCCGATACGGTCGGCTTCGCGGACTTTGATGAGGTCATCAATATTTTCGGGACCGACACGGGCAAGAAAACGGCGGACGCCGGCGGCCGAGACTTCATCAACGTTGTAGTAGAAGAGATGTTGGCGAACTAAGTGGATGACTTTTTCGCCGAAGTCTTTGGGAAATTTTAGACGATCAACAATTTGAGCGGTGATGCGACCGCCGACGACTTCGTGGCCATGAAAAGTAGAATCCGGACCGTCCCCTCTTTTGGTGGCGGGTTTGCCAACGTCGTGTAAGAGCGAGGCGAGACGGACGAGGAGGGAGTAATTTTGTTTGGCAGTGTAATCAAGCGCGCGGACGTTGTGCTCGAAGACGGTGTAGATAAGATGTTTGTTTTGGCCACAACCTAAACCGGCGCGAAGTTCAGGAACGATGTACTGGAGGAGGTTTAATTCTTCTAAAAGTATAATCCCCTGCGCGGCCCGGTCGGCCATCAGGATTTTGATAAATTCATCGCGGATCCTTTCTTTAGCGATCATCTCTAAAAGCCCGGCGTTTTTTTCGATGGCGCGGCGGGTGTTGAGTTCAATTTGGAAATTTAGCTCGGTGGCGAGACGGACGGCGCGCATTAAGCGGAGGGCGTCTTCTTGAAACCGTTCATCAGGTACGCCAACGGTTTTGACGACGTTTTCTTTCAAATCTTTTTCGCCGCCGTAGGGGTCGATGATTTTATCAAATTTACCTTTGGCGAAGTTAATAGCCAGCGCGTTAATAGTAAAATCTCGGCGCGATAAATCTTCCTCAATGGTTTTCGCAAACTTCACTTCGTCGGGGTGGCGACGGTCGGTGTATTTCCCCTCCTCCCGAAATGTGGTGACTTCGATGACTTTGAGTTTAAGATCCTCGGAATCGGTTTTGACACCGACAGTGCCGAAGTCGTTTTCGTAAACACTGTCTTCGAATACCTTTTGGGTTTCTTCGGGAGTGGCATTGGTGGCGATGTCCCAATCCTTTGGTCCGCCAGCTGGCGGACTCGGTAGCAACATGTCCCGAACACAGCCGCCCACCAGATAGGCCTGGTGGCCAGCTTTTTCGAGGGTTTCGGCGATGGATTTTACTTCGTCGGGGACGTTTAACTTCATCTTTCTATACGATGAATTCTAGCGGAAATTCCGAGAAATTGAAATTTCCGGGTAGTAGAAACTCGACTGTCGCCCCGCGGCCATATTTGCCGGTCGAGTTTTCACTACCCGGTTTGCAAAATATTTAGGAGGTGATAGATTTTGGGGAGTACCCGTTCGATTTGTTTGGAAAAAACGGCTTTGACAACTTAGGTGAAACAGGAGGAGGGGTGAAATGGCGAAGAATGAGCCATGGCAAGAAGGTGACGGCGACGCATGGAAGACGAAGAAGCCGAGGATGCGGAAGAAAAGACTAAACCGGCAAGTGGCGGAGGAGAGGCGAGATACTGCAGTCAGCGAGCGCTGGAGAAGAGCACATAAGAGTTTAATGAAAGCGAGAGAGGTGCTGGACCTTTTTGAATATCACTATTCCTTTGGAATGGTGGGTTGGGAGAAGAGGAATGATGATGGGCCTTTTCTAGTCATTCTTCTTCTTGGAAAGGTAATCATCAGAGGAGAAGTGAATTTTATTCCGGCGGATATTCTCGAAGCGACAAGACTAGAGATTGAAAAGTTCTACGCCGCAGAAGGAGTGAAAACTTCGTTTTTGTCGGAATCAGGAACCCTCCTTTTATACAAGGAGGATATTGAATCAGAAAGAGCGCTCGGAAAACCTTCCTTTAACGTAATCTGCAACAAGCCGATACAAAAGAGGCAACACGGGAGGAGAAATCGATGAAGTGGTTAAGAAAACTACAGGCTTTCTGGAGACGGCTGAATGATCCAGAGCTCACTGACTTGGTCGAAAAGTATGGACTCGAGGGTCGGGTGAGTTGGCAAGAGACGAATCATCGAGGCGATGGGTTGGAGATAACTTTCGTCCGGATTATTCATTTGGAGAGCGAAAAAAGTTGGTCTCTGCCGCCGGGATTTATCGCCGAAGCACAAAAACGCCTTCGGAGAATCCATCGGAAGCCGTGGGGTGATCAGATCAATTTTCCAACTCCGCGCGCGATGACGCTTGAGGAAGTCTGGGCCGAGGCCAAAAGCTGGTCAAGCTACTGCGCGCTTTTCAACTCAACGCTTTGAGGAGGATGTGATGGCAAAGGAAAAACCGAAAAGTAAGCGCCGGCAGTATCCCAAAACACAGGAAGGTCATGATCTTCTGACTAGTATCGAGGAAGCGACGAGAAAGAAGGGTATACCGATATTGCGGCCAAAAGACAGCGAAGTACCGAAGAAACCAACGAAGAAGAATTCAGTGCTCGCGATCTTTGATGATCCGATTGGAGACGAACTCAGAGCGGCAATTCAAATGATAAAGGAGGTCGAGAGCCGTGAGGGTCGTCTATCAGACGCAGGAAAGAAGTGTCTGGGGATAGCGGGAGAGAAGATCCAAAAAGTCCTCGGGGTTCGCGCAGAAGCGAACCGGAAGTTTTGGGAGATGGTAAATCCAACAGGGCAATTCCCCGATCCAAACACTCAGATCGGCAAGATGCTGATCGAACTTCAAGAAAAACAAGGTCAGTTTCCGATCTACTTCAACATGGGATAAGAAACTGAAATATATGCATTAACAGGCCGTCCGAAAGGAACGGCCTTTTTGTTTTCCAATATTCTAATGTTCTTGAGAATATAAGAATGTCGTTTTCTTTTAACTCTCAGATTTGAAATTTAAAGCATTGGAGCGGAGTTAGACTATAATTAACCAATGGCTGTGATCGGAATTTTGTTTGCGGTTACCGCGCTTGTGGCCTGGGGGTTTGGGGATTTTTTTATCCAACGAGCCACGCGGAAAATTGGGGTTTTGCGAGCGCTATTTTTTCTAGAGTTTCCGGCGACGATCGTACTTTTTCCGTTTATTTACAAAGAAATAGGTCCGACGCTGGCGGACGGACAAGGAATGCTGTATCTCACCGCGGCGGCTTTAACGCTTTTTGTGGCGGCGCTTTTGATTTTTAAAGCATATAAAGACGGGAAGCTCGCCATCGTGGAGCCAATCTTGGCGCTCGAACTTTTGATTACGGTAGTTTTGGGAATTTTTGTTTGGAACGAAAATTTGAACTTTCTGCAATTAGTTTTAGTGGGGGCGGTTTTTTTGGGAATAATTTTGGCGATAACAAGGCGAGAGGCGTCGCTCGAATCTAAAAAGAATATTTTGGAAAAGGGCGTTTGGTGGGCGGTGGCGGGAGCGGTGGCGATGGGAGGAGCGAACTTTTTATTTGGCGCTTCAAGCCAAGAGACGTCACCCTTGATGACGATGTGGTATACGAGTTTAATCGGAGCGGTGTTTTGTTTTATCTATATCGTCTACAAGGGAGAAATTAGAAAACTACGCAGTGATTTGAGGGATAATAAAAAGACGATTTGGGGCCAGATGATTTTAGATAATTTAGCTTGGACGGCGTATGCGTTTGCGATGGTTTATATTCCGATTTCGATTGCGACGACAATATCAGAAAGTTATGTGGCATTGTCGGTGATGCTAGGAATTTTTGTGAACAAAGAAAAAATCGAGAGGCACCAAATTATTGGAATTGTGCTGGCGATTTTGGGAGTGATTTTATTGGGATTGGTGACGGGGTAAACTTGGCTAGAAATCTCTGCTATGACATGTCATAGCGACGAAAAGTAACATTCCAAAATTTAAAGAGTATGAAGGATTGCGAGTTGGAATAAAGACGGCTCCGATCGTGATCGATCGGAGCCGAAATAGGGTTGTTCGGTGACTATCTTTTAGTTCGGGTAGCGATAGCGGATCTCCTTCTCTTTCCCGAAGGAGGGAACGGGGAAATCCACTCGCACCATGAACCGACGAAAATCCCACTTTTCACGACGACTAGCAAGATCGCCATGACTAGAGTAGAACGGCAGATCGATGCGTACATTCCAGGAATGGGAGTCGTTATAGGCTCGCTCGCCATCAGAAAGAGACAGACCGAACTCCAAGTGATCCGGATTTCCGCCGATGGAATTTTGCTTATCAATCCAGACGACAGTGCCAAATCCACCGATGAAAATCCCTTGCGCGACGTGAATCCGAGTGTCAATGCCCGACGCAGCGAAAAGTTTACTGCGGACTAACCTAAGGGGCAGGCTCCTGATTTTCGCATCACTCGCAATATCAAAGAGTTCCTGAACCGGCACGTTGCCGGAAGCTCCACCTAGTCTCACCCAGAAATACCAGTACGGATTGTACTTGGCGAGCTTAAGGAGAAGTTTGCGATGGACGAAGTTCCCACTTAAAAGTTTGGTTCCTAAGTCAGCTTCGAGACCAAGGGTTATGTTGTGGATAGGTCTTTCGACACTGGCGTCGCTCCAGCGGGCAGTAAGGTTCAACCGTGTTCGCTTCCCAGTTACCCAGTGAGAAGAGTTTAGGGACGCTGATGACTCGTACTCCTCCTTGAAAAGCTGGAGACTACCTCCCACGTCTGGTCGATTTTCTTCAAGAGATCGACTAGAGAACCCGACTCCCAAAAGACTTCCTTTTGTTCCAGCGGTGGCGAAGTAACCACCAGAACCTGTCAAAGTAAGACCAGAAGAGATTGGGAGATTAAAGCTTGGAACGATGAATCCAATTGCTTTTCTCTCGCGCTCAGAATAGCCGAGAGCGCTGGTTAGGCTGACTCGAATTTCTGGATTGGCGCTGTCAGCCCGCCAAGCGCTTATAGCCCCGATTGGTTCCCATCCGAACTCTTCGGTATAGATTGGGAACGGAATTGGGAAAAATCTGACGGATCCCAAATGAAACATTCCGGAATCGGCATGGCAGACACCTCCAGCGCCGCTCATTTTGGCAATCTCATCGGGATCGAAGAAGTTTGAACTCGATCCGGATGAATCCGGATTAGGCATTGAATCGGGGACGATGGCGCCTCGAATGTAACTGCGGGTTTGTGCTCCTTGAGCTTTGGCGTAATTTGCGGTGATGAGAATCGCAAACAAAGCCGAGAAAAACACAATCAACTTGCGGATCATGACGGATCTCCTCTCGAACGGATTAGAGTAGGGTTTTTAGTTGTGGTTTAGCCCAACGTTTTGGTGTTGGACATGCTGGTTATATGTAAGCGGATTTGTAAATTTAAGTCAAAAAAATAGGGCGGCTCCGACGCGAGAAGCGACGGAGCCGACAAGAATTACTCTGGCTAACGATCCCTCGTTGGTCTGACTATTAAGACTTTGAGGGGTTCAGAGTGGCATACTTTCCCGGATTGATAGTAAATCCAGGCCACAACTGTATAAAAATCAGTGGGGTCACACGTTGAATAGTGATCTTCACTCTCTTCGGCTGCTTCACACCAGTTAGTTTGCCACCAGATGCCCACATGCGATGTATCCCACATAATCCCACCTTGGCCAATTCGAACCCAACTTTCTCTGGGATTCATATTACCCTTGATCCATAGACTTAGGGCTTCAGAACTGCGGAAACTCCAAATAGTGGAGTCTCTGGTTTCTGATGTGGAAAGTTCGAAGTCGAGACATGCCCATACGTGACCAGATAGTACGGGAATGCTTTGATCTTGGAAGTGGATAGTGTCAAGTAATCCGCCGATTTTTGATGCGGACAAACAGAATGGCTTACCAACGGCACGGCAGGAATCTGGAAATAAACTTTTCAATATGTCCGCTCCGCCACCATCGGCCATTGCGTTTGGCACAAGAATCAGAAGCAGAATTACTGAAATCACAACTGCCAAGATGGTTTTCACAAGCCCTCCTTGGGACCTCGAGTGAAATATCGTTTCAGACTTTTAAATCAATCTGCTAAGGATATATTAGATTTTCCGAGGGAGAAGTCAATCCACTACTAGGGGTTAACCGCTGGACTAACGCAGTAGACTGGATCGTTGCAATCTATTCCAAAAATGAGGCCGTCAATATCCTCGTTGAAGGCTTCTTTAAAGGTATTAGGGTTATCAAACCGTACTCCAAATACATAATTAGATCCGGTTTCATCTGAGCCATAAAGGTAAGAACGCCCTTCTTCGGAGTATGAATCTTGGGGGATAGCTTTGTAATTTTTGTTGTTGACTAGTAATAACTTAGAG
Source organism: uncultured Candidatus Saccharibacteria bacterium (assembly GCA_964363455.1). GTDB lineage: Bacteria > Patescibacteriota > Minisyncoccia > UBA6257 > 2-01-FULL-56-20 > VMFW01. The sequence continues at coordinate 5,908 of CAYIIM010000011.1, read as the reverse complement.
AAGGTTGTCCACTCTTCTTGGTTACTTGCTTGAAAGATTGGATACGTGGAACTATTGCTTTCGTGATAAAAGGCGAGAATCCTTGAGATATCGTACATATCACGAAGCCTTCTTTGGTCGGAGGTCGATTCAGGACGAAAGAAGTCGTGAGCGGTTATGTTAATAAGTATTAATACAGCAAGAGCAAGAAACGCAATTACTAGAAAAAACTTAACTACTCTTCTATTCATGTTCTAATTTTAGTTTATGGACGGGAGATGTCTATCTAACGTCAGCGCTGAACTGTTTCTTGGTCTCTTCAATAACCTTATCTTGAATGGGTTCGATTTCCGGGATAGTAGAAACTCGACTTATTGCTTAAAAATTCATGGTCGAGTTTCACCACCCGGCTTCGCTTCCTTTAACGAATTTCAGCTTTAAATTGAGATTGAGTTTCTTTAGTTATTTTTTCTTGGATTGGCTCCACTTCTTCTGTGGTGAGCGTGCGTTCGTTGGAGCGGTAGATGATGCGATAGGTGTAGCTTAATTTGTCGGCGCCAAATTTTTCGGCGTTTTCGTATTTATCGAGGAGTGAAACTTCTTCGACGAGGTCTCCACCAAGATCACGGATCAGATCGAAGTAGTCGTTGGGAGCAAATCCGCCAGTTGGCGGATTATCCACCGTAAAGGAAATGTCGCGGGTGATGGGCGGAAATTTGCTGACTTCTTTGAAATGTTGCCCTAGTTTCAACTGGCGCTTCACGCGCTCGTCTTCGGACCACAAAAGACGGATGTCGGGCAGGTTCATGCTTAAAATCGCTAAGCGCTCTAAACCAAAACCGAAGGCCCAGCCGTTGTAGATTTTGGAATCGACGCCGAGGTTATCTAAGACATTTCCGTGAGCGATGCCACTGCCTAAAACTTCTACCCAACGGTCCCGATCGGAAGATCGAGGATCCTCGGTTCCTTTGGAACCGGGACCACCGAAATTTATTTCCATTTCTAAACTCGGATCGGTGTATGGGAAGGTGTCTTTGTTGAAACGGTATTTGATATCAGCGCCGAAAATGGATTGGGCGATTTTGGTTAAAATATCTTGAAGTTCTTTGACGCCGAGTTCTTGCTCCTCTCTCTTACAAATGTAGAGGCCGTCCATTTGATGAAAGACGTTCATATGGTGGCGGTCGATTTCATCTTTGCGATAAACTTTGCCATAGGAAAGGAGGCCTAAGCGTTCGCCTTTTTTTACCCGCGCTTGAATTTCGGGGAGGGTGAGATAGTAGTACCACATAATGGTGGTGTGGGTGCGGAGGATAAAATCTTCGCTTATATAATAGGTATCGGACTTGCTCCGGGCGGGATGGTCGGGCGGGAAATTAAAAAGATCAAAACTTTCTTTGACTGGGACGATTTCAGGGTCTTGGATGACGTCAAAGTCTTTGAGGTCGGGAATGGCCAAGATACGTTTCACGAGTTCGTTGATTGGACTCCCCTCCTTACGCGACAGGTCGGGCATTTTCAAAAACCTTTGAAGCCGGAGGGAATCCGGATCGGTTTTTTTATAAAGCTCTTCGAGGAGAGCTTTTTCTTCTTTGGGTTCAACGATGATTTCTTGGCGCATATAAATTAAATATAAAGGTATCTTATATAAGGATAGTAAAAAAATTAAAGTCCTTTTTCTTTTTTTCTTTTCTCCAATTCTTTGACCGCTTCTCGAGAAGCCATTTTGTTGCTGATGTGGCTAGTCCACATATTACGAGTGTTTCTTTGGCTACCGCTTTTGCCACCTGATTCTAAGGAGAGGTTGAGATTTTTTGTGCCGACGGCGTTCATCTTCCAATTCTCTAGTTCTTCAAGAGTTAAGGTTTCGCTTTTAAATTTTTCGTAAATTAGCATATCCTCCTCGGTTAATTCTTCGGGTTTGAATTCACCCTCAACTAAATCATAACTACCGGGTTCAATAAGAGCTTTCTCTCTTAAAGCCTGGGCTTCGGCGCGGAATTCGGCCATTTTTTGTTCAAGGGGTTTTTCACTTTCGCTGGGGTTTTGACTAGGGAGTTGTTCAGTCATAGTTTTTAAATACTAGCAAAGTCTTTAGTGGAAATACACCCCACACCATTTGGAGAGACGATTTACTTTTGATTCTTTCTTAAGACTAAATTGTCGAAGCTTTGTCTTCTTTAACTTTTTTATCTCTACCAAAAATGGTACGGGGTTGTTGTTTTGCCAAATTCGACTTTCACCTCATTAATCAAAACCAACAAAAAACCGCCGGCGAATGTTTCCGCGGGCGGTTTAAGGTTTGTCAGTGGTTGACTTAGTGGCGAATCGACGACGTGTCCGATCTAAGATGAGAATATAGAGCCAACCTGTGGCCATATTCTCAATAAGATAGAGGCCGGCAGCGAGACGGATCTGCCCCCAAGATACTCCAAAGATACGCGCACTGAAAATGTAGAGGGGTATCTTGTAGAGAGAAAGGGAAATCCCGGCGGCGATGGACTTGATGACGCAGATCGGAACCTTTCTGATGAACTGACCAACAAGGACAGACTCATACTTACGGACGAGATGGATGTACTTTTTGATGAGTAATCTTTTTACCTTGTCCGTTATTCGTCCGCAGAAGTAGGCCCCGACTATAACGAGGATGTCGTAGAGGACGCGTACTTTCAAAAACATAAGTGGGTTGATCTTAGCGATCAAGACTTCGGTCGCTAAGATTAGAACGCCGCCCGCGAGCCCATGGAGGCACATCGCGATTGTGTCAGCGGCAATGAGTCGGGCGAGATGTTTTCTGACAGTAGTACGTGCGCGATTTATCAAGCAACCTCCCTTCTGTGGCTAGGGTGCATGGAGCGATGAAGAACTGCGATTGATGCTAAGCTAAATCAAAGATAAGTCAAACCACATCATAAAACATGAAACGTGAAACATGGAACATTTTAAGAAAAATAAAACCCCAAAAAGGGGTCTCATTTTTCATTTGCGGTGGGGGGGATCGAACCCCCTTCAAGAGCTTATGGGGCTCCCCGGAAAACCATTCCCATCCCTACCGCGCCTATAACGGAATTGAATTATAAATTTTATCAGCGCCGATGTCAAAATATTAAAATAGATATCGGTCGAGATCACTCTCGGCCGATATTTTTCCTTTGTCGGAATTGAATCACTATTTTCCCGACGCCCCCTCTCCTTTCTGAGCTTTTTTTAGTCCCTCTTCAGCGATGAGAGCGAACATGAAATCATGCCGCTCGGTTGATTCCCGATCAACCACTAATTTCTTCTTGGGTTGATCTGACTTGCTCGGCTGGCGGGGAGCCGATTCTACCATAACCCCTCCAAGGAAAGTGTCCTTAATAATTATCTTCTTTTTGTGAAAAAGTTCAAATCCTTGAAACCAAGCCAAGGATTCGCTATATTTTAGTAGCCAAGCTGGCGTAGCTCAGTGGCAGAGCGGGCGTTTCATAAGCGCTAGGTCGCAGGTTCGATCCCTGCCGTCAGCACCAACAGAATGAAAGATAACCAAAAAATAAAACCGACGAGGATTGGAGTTTTGGGCTTGGGACGAGAAGGAAAATCGGTTTTAGAGTATCTTAAAAAATCGACGCAGTTTCAAAAAGCGAAGATCGAGGTTTTGGACAAGAAAAACGGACGGGATTATTTGAAGGGATTGGCGCGATTTGATTTGATCTTTCGTTCACCGGGAGTGCCTTACAATTTGCCGGAACTTAAAAAAGCCCGGGAAGACGGCGTGGCTTTTTCGAGCGTGACACGGCTTTTTTTTGAGAACTATAAAGGCAAGACAATCGGAGTGACTGGCACGAAGGGTAAGGGAACAACCTCGACTTTGATTTATAAGATTTTGAAGGCGGCAGGGAAAAAAGTTTTCTTAGCGGGAAATATTGGCAAATCAGCTATTGAAGCTTTAGCGAAAAACAAAAATACACCGCTGGCAGTTTTGGAGCTTTCGAGTTTTCAACTACACGATTTAGATATCTCGCCGGAGGTAGCGGTGATTCTGGATATTTTTCCGGATCATCAAGACGCTCACGCGGATTTAAGAGAATACTACGAAGCAAAGGCGAATATTGCTAAGTTCCAAAAAAAATCGGATCGGATTTATTATTTTGCTGACAATACGATGAGCCGAAAATTGGCAGTGAAAAGCCCAGCCCAGAAAACGGCGGTAGATTACAAAAAGTTTAACGAATTTAAAAGAACGGATTTGGTCATAAAGGGAATCCATAATTTTCGGAACGCGGTGATGGCAGCGACGGTGGCAAAATCATTTGGAGTAGATTGGCCGACGATCAAAAGGGTGGTGAAAGTTTATCGAGGATTAGAGCATCGACTGGAATTTGTGAGGAAAGTAAAAAATGTAAATTTTTATGATGATTCGGCTTCAACCAACCCGATGACGACGGTGGCGGCGCTCCAAGCGTTTGGCAAGGAAAAAAAGATTTTGATTGCTGGGGGAATGGATAAAGTTTGGGATTACTCCCCTATCGTTACGGCTTTGAAAAAATACAAAACAGAGATGGTGATTCTTTTCGGGGAGAATAAAAATAAGATCAGAATAGCCATAAAAAATTCGGCAAAGGTAAAATTGGTAAAAAATTTGGAGGAGGCAGTTAAGGCGGCACACAAAGCGTGCCAAGAAATTCCAAATAACAAATCACAAATAACAAAATATTCGGTGATTTTTTCGCCGGGGGCGGCGAGTTTTGATATGTTCCAGGATTATGCGGATCGAGGGAGGAAGTTTGAAACGTTGGTTAGAAAGTTGACAAAATAGGAAAAGTAATTAGAATATCTTTCAGCAACACTAAAAAGAGAGGAAAAAATGGACGGGATATGCGCTAGGTGCAAGACAGAGGTTAAGGGCAGGGTTTTTCGGACGGCAATTAGTCTTATGAGACATGGCCGAACCCTAATGAATGAGAAGCATTTGATCATCGGGAGTATTGATGATCCTCTTTCGGATGTGGGAAGGGGGCAGGCGCTTCAGACAGCTGGAGGGTTAAAGCACTCAAAAACACCGAACCTGATTGTCACGGGTCCCATGGCAAGACAGAAGGAGACAGGTTCGATTATCGGAAAGTCACTCGATATCAGCATCCAAATCGATCCTCGACTTCGTGAAAGGTGTGTAGGAGAATTTGAGGGCAAGCCAGAATTTGAAGGCATGCTCAAAAAGTTTCTAACCGAAGAGGTACCGGCGCCTGGAGCAGAACCTCTGAGCGAATTCACTCACCGAGTACTTACGTCACTCAAAACCGCATCGTCATTGATGGGAAGGGGGCTGTTAATTACCAGCGCTTTACCACTTGTGGTTATGGTCTGTGAGGTTCGAGGATGGAAACTTACTGACGCAGCAGAATTTCCGGTCCCCGGGAATTGCGAACCAATTCATTTCAAAGTTATGGAGCCGTGTTGGAAATGCGGTTCTATCTACTACGAAGATGACTTACCATAAAACCCGAAGAGAAAGAGGGAGGTGATTTAGTTTGACGCAGAGGATTTTGGTAGATACATACACTGAGCCAGGATACGAGCCAATTCCATCCATACGCCTCAGTGATGAGGAATATGCGCGATCGCTTCAGAGGTTTATCGGAGACTGCACTGATGTGGTGATAATCCCCAAGGACAAGAAGGTCTTTCTGTTAGCCCAAAGGATCGTGAAACCACTTCAAGGTTGGTGGTGGATCGGTGGGGGGCGAATCGCCGGCCAGACGAAAAGCGAGGCAGCTCGAGCAAACTTCAGAAGAGAGGCTGGCTTAGATCTTCCGGAGGAAAGGTTTAAGCTACATGCTAGCTTCGAATATCTATGGAAGGATCGCCAGCAAGAGCCGCGAGACATTGGCTGTCATATGGTAGGGTGGACTCATTCTGTTGAACTAACTGACGAAGAACTCCGTCAGAT
>CAYIIM010000010.1:0-24146 GCA_964363455.1 uncultured Candidatus Saccharibacteria bacterium | reverse complement strand
CGTTACGGGGTCATACAAAATTTAAAGTTCAAATATCAAAATGAAAAATTCTGGTGGTTATGACTTTTCGTCATAACTTCAATAATTTTTAACTTTGCACTTTTCACTTTAAACTTAGCACTCTCACGACAGTGAGATGCGCAGGTACGACCTTGCACTCAGTAAGGATTTAGCCGTTTCACCTCTGTTTTTTTGTCCCTATCACAGAGTTGGACCAAACTAGCTTGGGATTGGGTCCCGTCCGTTCTTTCGAACAGACACGTCACTGCTCGCACCTCTACGCTTTCGCGCGACGGCTGTTAGCCGCTACTTTTTTATCCAGCTGTAATTTTTTCAAATTACGGCTGGAGAGTGTCCCGACTTTCCTCCCCCCACCACTTTTACATAGCGGAAAGCGATCGTCTGAATTACCAAAATCTATTATACCTGAAAAAACCAATTTGTCAAAAGCCTAATACGAATAAAAACAATTCTGTGTTACATAAAAACCAACCTACTTCAAACCCAGCAACTCCGAAATATACTTCTTATCAAACCCAACCACCACCTTCCCATCCACATCAATCACTGGCACGCCCAATTGACCAGACTTATCCACCATCTCCTTGCGAGCCACCAAGTCCGTCGCCACATCTTTCTTTTCATACTCAACCCCTTTTTCTTTAAAAAGCGCCTCCGCCATCTTGCAATAAACACAAGTCGGCGTTGAATACATAATTACTTTTGCCATACTAATTGGTTATAATTTTTTTTAATTTTTTATTAAAACTGCTATCGACCAAAGTATAACAGATATTGTTTCCTTCCCGTTTGGTTTCAAAAAATCCGTTATCCCGCATGATTTGCAAATGATGCGAAATACATCCAATCGTCATCCCCACTGCACTCGCAATATCCGACACACACGCTTTCTTTTTCTGAAACATAAAACCCAAGATCTTGAATCTCGTCTCATCCCCCGCTACCGCCAAAAGCCGCGCTTTCTTTTGTAAATCTAAATTCGTCTTTACCATAAATCTATTCTAGTACTTACTCGAATACTAGAATATTAAATCCACACGGTCAAGTGTGGATAAACAACATTGGGCGGTTCCAATGGAACCGCCCATAATGCATTCTCTCGCCAGATCGCTTTACAAAAAGAACGAAACAACAGAGAGGAATGTAATAGAATAACCAAGAACAGAAAGGACTTTTGGGGCTGTGCCACCACTCTTCGAAAGACGAGTGGCCAGAAATCCCAAACCCAACCCCACACCAACTCCAATCGCTGAAATCCACCACATAAGCCCCCCTCTCTACAGTGGTACTCCGAAAACGAAGTACATGACGATTGGAAACGCCGCAATCAGCGCTCCACCTATTCCTTGAGCGAGCTTGGTGTACCACTTCTCATTCCACGCGATACCCATTATCGCAACCATTAGTCCGGTAAAGGTAACGAGTGACGACATACTCCCTCCTCCTTTGCTTGAAACACACTACATGTAATCTAACTCCAAACACCTCAACCGTCAATTCTTCCATTATTTTTTGTCTTGATTTAGAAATAACTCTAACTATTCTCTTATTCGTGCGAATTAGAGAATACTCCAACTTTCTTAATACTTTCTACTGACTACTTGCTACCTCCTATCATCAAGTGCCTGATTCGCCAATCTATCCGCCCGCTTATTCTGCTCCCGAGGAATATGATGAAAAGTCACTTTCTTAAAATCCAACCTCAAATTCCAAACTTCAATAAAAAGCGGCTGCAAATCTGGTTCTTTGATTTTATAAATCCCATTCAACTGTCGGACAATCAACTCCGAATCCATCCTCACCTCAAGCTCCGCCTCTTCCGCTTTCTTTCCTCCCAAAAGCGCTTTGGCTTTTTTAAGCGCGAACACCAAAGCCAAATACTCGGCCTTATTGTTCGTCATCTCCCCCAAATACTCCGAATACTCTTTATCCCCCACCACCACGCCAAGTGCAGCAGGTCCAGGGTTGCCACGAGCCCCCCCATCGGTGTAGATAATCAACCGGTCCCCTTTATCACCCCCACCACCGAATAGTTTTTGAGATTTTTTAACCATAAAAATGTTTAATAAAGATCCGCTAAGTTTTCTTGAAGAAGCTCTCGCAGGCGCGAAAAGCTAGGTCTCGCGAAAGCGAGTTTTCATGCCGAGAGGCAGCGGGCAATTTTCGCAGGAAAAATTGAACCGCGATTCTGAAAGAAAACTTAGCAGGACGAGTCATTTATTTAAAATCTCAATCAACTCATTCACAATTTTCATCGCCGCCTTCTTATCTTTAATTCCCGTAATCCCCGCCGCCCGCGCATGCCCCCCCGCTTTAAATCCATACTTCTCTCGCACTAACTTTCGCAAATCGTGTTTATGCAAATTGAGCTTCCAAGGATTCGCTCCCACTGCTACCCGAAAAACTTTCCCGCTCCTGAGCATTGTCACGATATAACTCAAACTCGGCACTAGAAAATGTGGCGCAAATCGCACCCGTTCCACCTGACCCGCACTCAAATCAATAAAACACACCTTATCAAAAACCTGTAAGTTTTTTCGATGGTATGCCAAACTTTTCGTGATTTTTGCTCGCACCACCTTAACCACCGCCACTACTCGCTTATCCTTTGCCACCTTAACCAAATCCTTCCGACTCAACTCCTCAATCATCCATCTAATCGGATCTCCATCATGAGACTTTTGATCAAGATAGCTATCAATCTGAAGCGCCGGCTCCTTAAGATCAATAGTGTCTTTGGCCGACTTATACTTCGCCGCATCCACAACATCCGCCCACTTCACCAAGTCCTTAATATGCTTCACTGGTTTGTACCCAAACTTTTTTACCAAAACCTCATAAACCAAATGACAGCAAGATTCATACTTAAAATTTAAATTTAAGTATTTCGTCCGCTTAAATTTCTTTTCCCAATCCGGCCGAATGAAGGTTGTTAAATGATGATCAAAAAAGTACTCGGCTTTTGGATGATAATAAAAATCGAAAATCACCACCGAGTTTTTAGACTTTTTAACCATTGCGTCCCACTGCGGCCGGATGTAATGATCCACCGCAAAATAATTCGCCACTGAATCCCCTCTCAATCGAAGAAAATCTAAAAACACCGCCGCTGAAACCCGACCATCAAAGTCATTGTGAAAATACAAGTCATATTTCATAGACTTAAGTGTAAACTGTAAATATCAAAGTTAAAAATTACAATTCAAAATTTAAAATTACCTTCGACCTTTCAAAGTCAGAATTCCAGCTGCAATAACATTGGCAATTTCGTTAAGCTCATTGGCTAACCACTCTAACTCATTTTTATCACCCTTACCAAATCTCTAAGTAGAGTAATCCAAATTTTAGACTCATTGGCAGATTTCAACGAATGGGTAAAAAAGTTGATAAAATCCTTCCTTGAGCTAGCCGAATTGGCTTCAACGTAATTTGCTAAAATACTTGTCCCGCTTCTTAAAAGCTGTTTCCCTATAACACTGCAGACTGAATCCCTTGGAAGCTTATCAATAAACCTAATCAACCTCAAAACCCAGTCATAAAGCCTTTTTCTAAATTCACTTTTAAAATTTACATTGTCATTTTTCATTTTGAGATTTAAATTTTAAACTTCCTTCCAGTGCTTTCAACCCCGGAAGAGTCTTTCCTGCCAAAAAGTCTAACATAGCCCCTCCTCCTGTCGAAATAAAGCTAAACCCTTTATCAAGCCTGTGCTTTTTTAAAAATTCCACCGTCTCCCCTCCTCCCGTCACCGAAAAACATCTCTTGTTTTTAACAATCGCCTTCGTTATTGCCAGAGTTCCTCTGTCAAAAGGCTTTTTCTCCACGAACCCCATCGGACCGTTCCAGATGATCGTCTTGGCTTTCTCAATTCTTGAAACATAGAATTCGACTGTTTTTGGTCCGATGTCCAAGATTTTATCTCCCGAAACGCCGTAATCAATCGGCAAAACCAAATTTTTGTATTTCAAAATAGGTCTAAAACTTTTCGCACCCTCTCGATCCGCCAAAGACTTTTTGATATCGTAGCCCGAAGTCAAAAGCAAAGTATTGGCCGCCGCTCCACCTGTTAAAATGGTGTCTGCTTTTTTATTGAAAAACTTAATTAACTCCACCTTATCACTTGCTTTTCCGCCGCCCACTATGAGCAAAAGCGGTCGAACCGGACTCTTCATTACTCTAGTTAAATGCGTTATTTCTTGCTCCAACCCCAATCCCGCATAACTCGGCAAAAATTGAGTAATCGCCAAAACCGAAGCCGCTGCCCGATGCGAAACCGCAAACGCTTCGTTCACGTAAAAATCCCCCAAGCCCGCCAAATCTTTCGCGAGTTTTAAATCATTTGATCCTTCGCCTTTCAAAAATCGAATATTTTCCAAAACAAAAACTGATCCTCTCGGCGCCTCCTGAATCTCACGCTTGATCTCCGAAAAACGAAAATGCGGTATAAACCGCACTTTTTTCCCCAAAAGCCGAGCCAACTTTTCCGAATCTTTCTTTAAACTAGACTTTTTTTCTATACTATTTGGTCGTCCCTTGTGACTCAAAACTAAAACTTTACAACCATTTTTTATCAAAAATTTCAAAGTCGGAATCGCCGTCGCCATCCGCCAATCATCTTCGGTATTAAAATCCAACCGCACCACCGCCGTCTGACCTAACTTTTTTGATCCAACCTTGCTTAAATATTTAATCATAGTATGCCCCTACTCTGCTTTCATTCGATTCTAACATTCTAACACTCCAACATTAAAACATTACAGTACCTTCCTTTACTCCCTCAGCCTCTGATAAATCCCTCGCTCGATTTCTTGTCGATCCTGACCATACTTCATTCTCGAATATTCTTTAAGTTTCGCCGCTAATTCTGAATTGCCGTTTTCAACCGGCAAAGTCTTGAGATTGAACGGTTTAGAAGTTTCGCCATTAATTAAAATTTTTACAAAAGCGTTAAAGTTATCAATATTTACCAAGTCATTTCGATCAAAAATCGGTTCAAACTGTTTCAAAAGAAACTCCGCATCCTGCGGTCCCACTCGAAAAACAATCTGGCTCCCGACGTTGCCAAAAACCGCGTCTCTGATTTTCTCCTCCAGCTGGGCAATAAACTGATGCGCCATTGTTAGACTTAATCGATATTTCCTCGCTTCTGAAAGAATCGTCGCGATCGAGTCGGTCGTAAAATTCTGAAACTCATCGATGTACAAATTAAAATCTTTCCGCTGATTCGCATCCGCAATATCCACCCGAGACAACGCCGCCATCAAAATCTTACCCGTAAAGACCATCCCCAAAAGCCCCGCGTTAATATCTCCAATCCTTCCTTTTGATAAGTTCACCAACAAAATCTTTCCCTCATCCATCGCCTGTCTAAAATTAAATGCCGACTTCGCCTGTCCGATAATCGGCCGCAGATAATCATTAGAAATAAAATTATTAAATTTCGAAGTAATATACGGCGTCATATTTGCAAGCGACGCCTCCCCTCCCGCTTTAATCGCTTCCTTCTCCCAGAAATCAATCACCACTGGATTGTGAATCCTAGCCAATTTCCGCTTGCGAAACTCCACGTCCGTAAAAATTCTTGGCACTTCAATTAAAGTCGCTGGTTCGTTCGGCAAATCTTCCATAAGCAAAAGCAAGGCGTTTCGCATATACTGCTCAAACATCGGCCCCATTGTCTCTTGCGAAAAAAGTTTATTAAAAATACTCTGCATCTCGTTCACGATAAAAGTCTTCTCCTCCGGCCGATCAAAATTATAATCGAGCATGTTAAGCCCCAATGGATGATCCAACTGCCCCGGATCAAAATAAATCACATCCTCCATCCTCTCTGGTGGAATATGTCCCAATGCCTCCTCGACTAAATCTCCGTGCGGATCAATCATCGCCACTCCTTTCCCTTGCTTGATATCCTCAATAATCATATTGGCGAGCAAAGTGGACTTACCCGTTCCAGTCTGCCCGATAAGATAAATATGCCGCCGCCGATCTTCATCCGTCACATAAACTGGTTTTAACTCGCCCCGAAAACTGCTTTTACCAATCAAAACCCCTTGAACAGGAATATTCGAAGGCGGCGGCGCTTCTTTTGACTTCAACCACTTTACTCTCGGCGTCTCTGTGCTCGAAGACGGGAAGTGATAAAAACTCGCAATCTCCTCGCTGTTTAGGGTCATCGCCTGTGAATTTTCAAAATTGCGAAAACTGAAATCATAAACAATATCTTTGGTATTTTTAGCTTTTACCACTTTAAAATCATTTCGCCTTGGCGCGCCAAACTGCGAGAATCCCGCCAAAACGCCGTCCAAAACATCATTGGCTTGAAACGGTGTCGCGGCCGACGCCAAAACTCTCACATTCACCTGGAAAATTGGCTTAGCAATCTTAGCTTCAATCGCTTTCACTCCCTCTTCGTCCACAATTCTCGTCCCCCCTTGCTTAGCCTTCTCCATATCCTCCAGCTTTTTCGTATTTATTGCGTCAGTGAAATCGGATAACTTTATCTTGGCGCCGCTAAAAATTTCCTCCCAAGTCTGGCCTTTTTTAAAACTTTGGATGATTTCAAGCGCGCGCTTCTTAAAATCCGCCACCCCCGGCCTAATCACAATCTGAAGCGCCGCCCCCTCACCCACTTCCATCACCTTTGAAAATCCTCCGATAATTGAAGAAAATGTATCCGCCTCCACTTCTTTATAAGTTTTGATCGGCAAAAACATCGATTCATGCTGTTTTAAATACGCCGCCGCCACCACTCCCTCGGGGTTAAAAATGTTGTAGTCCGCCGCCGCTGGTTGAACCACCGCGCCGCTCCAAAGCCCTTGAATTTGTTTCGCCGCTACTTCGCTGTAAATTTTCGGCACCGCAATGTAAAAATGGATTTCCTCGCCAATATGCGGCACCGCCGCTTCAAAAATAAAAGGTTTTTTTGTGTTCGCGAAACTCGAAACTAATTGTTCAAATTTGTTGATTTCAATCCGAAAATCTTTTTCTCTGTCGTTGCCCAAAGTTTCATTTTTCGGAATCCGAACCAAAAAAAGACCTAAATTAACCGCGTCAAATAAATTCCGGCGGCGAAAATATTGGAAAAGAAAATACAAGCCCACTCCCGCAACCCCCCCAATCACAAACACCGCAATAATTATAAGTGTCATCTATTTTAAAAGTTTCCCTTCCTTCTTCTCATCTACCTACCTAAACCCTATTGGCTATTGGCTAAACCCTATTTGATGATCCCCCTCTTCTTAAACTCGTCATAGAGCTGGCCCGTTAAAGCGTCATGAAACGCGTCTAACACGAATGGATTTGATTTCATCGCTTCTTCTGACGCTTTCACCACTCCATCTTTAAACGCCAAACTTAAAAGTTGCTCTACCTCCAGCTTAGCCGCCGGTGGCGCCGAGTTCAAATTTGAAAGCGGATCATCGTCGTCTTGGACTTTGGCTTCATCATCCCTAACCGGCGCCGAAGGCGCCATTGCCTGAATACTCCTCTTTAAAACCTCTCGCTCGTTAAAATTTGACGCCTCTGGGCTTTCTTGGTGCTTTTGAAGATCTTCAGCCATCCTCTGCATATCCGCCTCCATCGCCTCGCTCTTAAATTCTGGGGAAAACTGATCTGGCATTGGTTTGAGTTATAATATGAATAGTTTTTGAAAACTAACAAAACACGACCGGCTTGTTAGTTGCCATCAATCCTATTGGTTGATGGAATTTATTTTGTTTCATTATACCAAATGCAGTTACTAATTACGAATAAAGATACAAATATACTAATCCAGAAATCCTCATGAAAAACTCTTCTGAATTTCGTTCTACTCACTACTCACTACTCACTACTTACTACTCTTTATGACACGATACATTTTCGTCGTTGGTGGAGTCATGTCGGGAATCGGCAAAGGCATTGCCACTTCTTCAATCGCCTCACTTTTAGAAAATCGTCACTACAACGCCACCGCCGTCAAAATTGATCCCTACATCAACGTCGACGCCGGCACCATGAATCCAATCGAACACGGCGAAGTTTTCGTCACCGAAGACGGCCTTGAATCTGACCAAGATCTCGGCAACTACGAAAGATTTTTAAATAAAAATATCTATCGCGCCAACTACATGACCACTGGGTTGGTCTATAAAACCGTCATCGAGGCTGAACGCGCGTTAAAATACGAAGGCAAGTGCGTTGAAGTTGTTCCCCATATTCCCGAAGAAGTCATTCGCCGCATCAAACTCGCCGGACGAAAATCAAAAGCGGATTTTGTTTTAGTTGAAATCGGCGGCACCGTCGGCGAATACCAAAACATTTTATACCTCGAAGCCGCCCGTATGATGAAAATTGAGAACCCTAACGCGGTTCTTTTTGTTTTAGTGAGCTACCTGCCTGTCCCTGGCAGTTTAGGCGAAATGAAAACCAAACCCACCCAATACGCTGTTCGCACGCTTAACTCCGCCGGCATCCAACCCGACATCATCATCGCCCGATCTTCTTTACCACTAGACGAACCCCGTAAGAAAAAACTTTCTATTTTCTGCAACATCCCCGCCGAAAATATTATTTCCGCCCCCGATGTAAAAAGCATTTACGAAGTTCCCATTAATTTTGAACGCGAGCAACTGACTTTAAGAATTTTGAAAAAATTTGGCGTTCAAGCCAAGAAAAACGGCCACACACCTTGGGCCAAACTCCTCCAAAAAATCGCCCGAGCTAAAAAAGAAGTTAAAATCGGCATCGTTGGTAAATACTTTGAAACCGGTAAGTTTACGCTTTCCGACTCATATATCTCCGTCATCGAGGCCATCAAACACGCCTCTTGGGCCGAAGGCGCTATTCCTAAAATCGATTGGTTGAACGCCAAGGATTACGAAACCAACCCCAATGCAGTCAAAACCCTATCTCAATACGACGGCATTATTGTTCCTGGCGGTTTTGGCTCTAGAGGCGTTGAAGGCAAGATTAAAGCCATCAAATATGCCCGTGAACACAAAATTCCCTACTTTGGTCTTTGCTACGGCATGCAGCTCGCGACTGTCGAATTTGCCAGGCATATCGCCGGTATGAAAAACGCCAACTCGACTGAAATCAATCCTAAAACTCCCTATCCGGTAATCGATATCCTCGTTGAGCAAGTCAAAAATTTATCGGAAAAAACTATGGGTGGCTCCATGCGACTTGGCGCCTATAAGTGCAAGCTTCAGAAAAATACCATCGCCTTCAAAGCCTACGGCAAACCCCTAATCAGCGAACGCCATCGCCATCGCTATGAAGTTAACAATAAACTCCGCGAAAAATTAGAAAAAACCGGCCTAACTTTTTCCGGGCTTAACCCCGAAAAAAATCTTGTCGAAATTATCGAATTAAAAAATCATCCTTTCTTTGTCGGCGTCCAATTTCACCCTGAACTAAAATCTCGTCCCTTCGAACCCCATCCTTTGTTCTTAGAATTCATCAAAGCTTCATTGAAGAAAAAGTAAAAGCGCCCGGGATATTCTCCGAGCGCTTCTTGTGATCGAAACCGTGAACCCACAAACTACGCCTGAGCGTACGGCGCACTAAGACTACTATCCAAAGGCACCGAACTATTGGCTGGCGTTGTCACTTCTGGTGCTTTCCTCGACGAAGGTTTTTCGGGAGTTAAGGGTAAGGGCAGAACAAATCCTAATTCCCTAACGGACGCCTCAAGCTTCTCCCGTGTTGCCGCCAAATTGGGCGATCCCGCGAATTGCTTTGACTTCAAGATCCCTTGTTGAGCGTCTGAAATGGCCGCCAAAAGTCCCTCGATTTTTTTGCCGGCTAATGGGAACAACCTCCCCATCGCCTCATAGGCCGCATCGAGATTGCGTAGGAATCTCCAGTAGGACCACCGGCGACAATAAGCTCCCCAGATACGCCTGGTCGGCTCCAAGAATAAATCATTGTTTGGGTACATAATCCCATCCCCAGACAAGTACGTTCCTGACTCATAGAGGCTGATAGATCTCCATGCCCAGGGAAATCCTGAAGTTCCTGCATGCACCAAGAAAACGTTCCAGGTTCGCTTTTCGGCATTGGTAACGTCTCTCCATTTAAAAGAAACCTGCGATCTCCATCCAGTCGGAGAAATAGTGATCCATTCTCCTTTCTTGTGTGGATGATGAAAGCCAGGATAGTAATGAACTGTCACCCGCTCGCACTTCGAACAACGGATGAGGATCGCTGGAAAAACACCTCCTGACCCAAAATGTCTCCAAAGCCAACTGTCCCAAGGAAATTTTGGAACCAGTATCGACTTCTCTCCTTGTTCGATATCAGATACGTCCCCTAAAAGAACGTACTCCGATTTTTTGTGATCCGGACATAAATTCGCCGGCAACGTCACTGTTTCGATTAAACCTTCCATTTCAAAACCTCCTCGTTTTGGTTCTTCCTTGATCTATTTCAACCAAGGCCGCGCCAAAAATAAGAAAGTCCACTCGTCTAGGCGTAATTGCCCGAACCGAGAATCTCATTATGAAATCCCCCTTCAGCTCCAAGATGAGCCAGCGAGTTTCGTGCTTCCTGAATCATACTTAATATTCTTATTGTGTCAAAAAAGGAGCAGTTCGTTTGAATCTGCTCCTGTTTAAATTCCCCTCGCCTAAAGGCTGTTCAGTTTAGCACACACCGGTTACCCCAGTTTGTGGTCAACACCTTTTGACTCAGGGAACTCGAAAAGAACTCTATCACTTTATTGAATAAAATCAAGAAAAAAAGAGGGGCAGTTCGGCATCCCAAACCTCTCCCCTCTGTTATGCAATTCTCCGACAAGACAAGATAGAAGCTGCCCGGCATCACTACCTCGTACTTTGCCTAGAGAATTTGTGGTCAATCATATCATAACTTTAAAACAAATCAAAAAAAGCGAGCCGTTTCCGGTCCGCTTTTTTTCTTAACCTTTTGCTTAATACTTAATACTATATACTAACTACTTCAACATTCGTATTAGGCTGCCTATGCCCCTTTTGCCGATTTTTCCCAAGAGCAAAGCGATTGGTTTAAAAATCGAACACCCCGCCGTAGCTTTAGCGTAGGCGGGGTCAAATTAAACTTTATTTATCTCTACCTGCGTATTAGGCTGCCTGTGCCCCTTCTTCTTTCTATACCTCGTTTTAGAGTGATATCTAAAGATAAGCTTCTTCTCGTCTCGGCCATGTCCCGCCACCTTCGCCTCCACTTTCGCTCCATCAATATACGGCGTTCCAATCTCCACTTTATCTCCATCCACCATCAAAAGCACCTTATCAAAAGTAAAAGCCCCACCAGATTCGGCTTTTAATCGATCGATTCTTAACTTGTCGCCATCCGAAACAACGTACTGTTTTCCCCCCGTTTCAATGACTGAAAACTTTTTCATAGTTTTGGTAAAAAAATAGCCTCCTCTATTGGCTAAACCAAGTTGGCTAGTTCACGGATATAATAGCCGCAAAGTAGATAAAAATCAAGACCGCTAAGAAAATCGTGAAAATCGAGCTTAATCTCGCCCAAAACCGGCTCCTCTCCTCAAGTTCCGCTGAGATAAAAAAGTTAATCACCAAAACCAAAAGTCCAAAAACTAAAACCTTCAAAAACTCCCCAACCTCCCCCGCTCGCGTCACTCCCTCAACCTCGTTATAAAGAATCACCACTGGCACTTCAATCACACGTAACTTTAAATAAGCCCAAAGCCACCCTCCAAAAATTAAAACAAACCCGAGAGCTAGGCTTAGGTTATTCCATTTATATCTAAAAAACCTTTTAAAGTCTTTCATCCCGTTAGAGATAGGAAACAAATACGTTTCCGTTTAATACAAAGCAAGACTTTTAGTTCTCGTAAGAGCATTTTTGTAAAATTAAATTTAACTTTTGATGGGTCATCTCTAATGGGATTAATCGCGTGTTTCATCCCGCAGGAAATTAAATATTTTTTGTTAATTTTTACACCAACCAAACAACTACCAGTTTCGTATAACCATATCCCATTTAGAACCAAGCTCAAAAATATTTTGTATTTTCTCGCTATTTCCTACGGGATTCATTTCTCTTGATTTATTTCCCTATATTCTATACTAAATACTTAATACTCTATACTCTCTACTCCCCTTTCTTCCCCATCTTATTTAAATAATACCAGTGTAAAACGTCCTTCGCAATCGGCACCGCATTCAAACTCCCTTGCCGAGAATTCTCTACTAAAACCAAAACCGCGATCTCCGGATTTTCTTTATCCATTCCCGCGTACCCGACAAAAAAAGCGTTTTCCTGGGCTTTATTCATCACCTGCGCGCTCCCGGTTTTTCCCGCCACGTAAAACGGCAAATCCTGCAATGTCCGCGCTGTCCCTTTCGGCGATTTTACCGCTAACTCCATTCCTTTCTGAACCTCCAATATCGAATCTTTTGCCTCTCCTAAATCCTTAACCACTTTTGGTTGATTGTGGTCTAATGCCAAAAACGGCCGATAAACTTTCCCACCGTTAGCCACCGCTCCGATATAACTCAATAATTGAAGCGGCGTCACCAACAAATCGCCCTGCCCGATTGAAACGTTATAAGTGTCCCCTAAAAGCCACGCCCTCCCCGTTTCCTCCTCTCGCGCTTCGGGCGTCGGCAAAACCCCTTCTTTCTCGCCATAAAGATCGATCCCTAAAACTTCTCCAAGGCCAAACCGACTCCACCACTCATTCAATTTTTTTATCCCCAGCCCACTAATTTTCGAACCTTCATAAACCGTTTCGCCCACCGATCGCGCCGGCGCTCCGCCTCCCACGGTGTAAAAATAAACGTTACTTGATTGAGCGAGTGCGTTATACATATCCACCCAACCCTGAAACTGCCAATCTAAAAACTTGCTGGGTTGATCCGGATTATAAGGATTCGCGATATTCAAAAATCCCGGCGAAAAAACTTGCCGACTTGGTTCAACTACGCCTTCTTCTAAGGCCGCCACCGCGTGCAAAGGTTTGATCGTTGAACCCGGCGCATAGAGTCCGCCTACCACTCGGTTAAAAAGCGGCCTCGAGGTTGAAGTCAAAAGCTCCACTACCTCATCTTTCCGCGCCGGAGAGCTAAAAATATTGTTGTCATAACTCGGAATATTTACCATCGCCAACACCCGTCCATCCCGAGGATCAATCGCCAGCCCCAATCCGACCGTCCGGCCTAAATCACTTAGTCCGCTTTGCAACCGATTATAAAAATATTTTTGAAGTCCGGCATTTACCGTCAGCTTCAACTCCTCGCCAATCTCTGGCTTCACCTCCTCTTTTTCTTCAATAATATTCCCCTTCGCATCTCTAATCTTAATCGAAACCCCCGGCTTACCTCTCAAATTATTTTCATAAAAAACTTCCAGCCCCGTTTTCCCGACAAAATCACCGCCGCCCAGTTCGGGAAATTCCTCCAAGTCGCTTTCACTCACCACGCCAGTATATCCCAATATGGGCGCAAACACCTTGCCATCTTCATAAACCCTCGCAAACCCATTTGAAATCTGAATCGTCGGCAAATTCAAAGTCTCAAGTTTTATCAACTGATTTTCATTTAAATCACTATTCAAAACCAAAACTTCGTTAAAAGCTTGCTTTCCATTCTCTCGCACCATCGCCCAAAAATCTTCTTGTCTAACCCCTAAAATTTCCTCGGCCGCCTTTACCGTCCCAGCCTGAAAATCTTTTTTCTGCAAAAATTCATTCAAATTCAAAAGGGCTAAAAATACCGGTTTATTATCCGCTAAAACTTTACCTTTAAAATCGGTAATGATTCCCCTCGGCGCCGCAATTTGCTGGATATGGCTCAAATTCGCCGACGCCCTAGCCTTATAAAAACCGGAATTTTCCGCCAAAACCAAAACCCTCCCCAACACGACTAAACCCACCGCCACTACGAAAATCCCCACGTAGAAGGGAAATTTTACATCGATTGGTCGCTCAAAAACGTCCGACTCCTTCACCCAGTCATCACTAATCGATTCCTCAAAGGAAACATTGTCTCGGTTTTTTAGTCTAAATTTTCTCATCTTAAAGGTTTTAAAAATTTGGCAATAACCGAATAAGCTAAATAACCAAAAACCAAATTCCATACCACCACCGCGCCGGCTAAAACAAGGTTACTCCAAAAAACTTCAAAAGTGGAAATGGAATAAAACGCGAGTGTTCCCAAAAAGACTGCAAAAAACCCGACGACTTCAGGCCGGCCAGGAATAAATTTTTTAGCCAAAAAAGCCAATATCGGCAAAATTGAAAAAACAATCAAATCCAAACTTAAACTCGGCTGCCAATTCAAGAAGAAAACGGCAATCAAAATCATTAAAAAAATCTTGGGAAAATCCAAAAAAAGCGCCGAAACTAAAAGCAGAACTAAAGCGAAATCCGGCCGCGCGTAATCCGCCAAAAAACTCCATGTTTGCAAAAGGAGCGCCACGCCTAAAAAAAGCAGATGGCCAAAAAATATCATCCTCTCCCTTTGTTCCTCGTGTCTCATTTTAAAACCAAGACCAATCCCACTTGCGCCAAATCATATGGAATATCGAGCTTCGCTTCTTTGAAAAGATGATCCGACGACATCTCAATGTCTTTGATATACCCAATCGCCAATCCATAAGGGAAACGTTCATCCGCGCTATAAACTACATCACCTTCCAAAATATTCGCGTCTTTATTGATCAAACGCACCGCCGGCGTTGCTCCGCCCTCGAGCACGCCTAAAACTTGCTTGTCGCCGATTCTTACCTCTGACCTCCATTCATTGCTAAAAATCGTCTCGACCAAACTCGTCGCTTCGAAAACATTTTTAATCGATCCAAAAAGCACGCTTCGCCCGATTTCATCTTCGCTATACGCGCCAAACAAAACCGTCTTCCCCATTGTCACCCCTACGTCTTTTCCGACATTAATTAAAACCTGATTTTTAATGTTAAAAGGATAACGCGCATAAACAAAACCATAATCATAATCCTCGGCGTAATTTTCCGGCGTCCTTGCGTCGATCTCTTTAAGCTTTGCTATTTCGGCTTTTAAATTTTGATTCTCAAAAATCAAAGAGTCCTCTCTCTGTCCCTCTGAATCACCGTCCAATAAATGCTTAAACCAAACTCCTAAAACTGGCCGGAATAAAATTAGTCCTAAGAGCGCCAAAACCAAAGCCCAATATATCCACCTATTCAATCGCATACCCCGTAGGAAATAAAATATTTTCTGTGATTATTAATATTGACCTTTAGTAAAGATGGGTGTCGTTATCATATCAGATGTGCTAAATTTTGCCTCGAAAATATTTTTCATATTTTCTCATCATTTCCTATCGGGGCATAGTATAACTATTCTAAAACAAAAAACCGCCCCTGGAAAACCAGAAATCCGTTAAATCGTAATTGTCACCGGCCGAATCTGATTTTCGAGCAATGGCTTAAAGCTCTCAAAATTATCCACCAAATGCCCCAACCCCCTTGCCACGCATGTTAACGGATCATCTACCACCTCGGTTGCCACCGAAGTTTCCTTTTCAATCAACTGATCAATGCCTCTCAAACTCGCCCCGCCTCCACAAACATAAATCCCTTGTTTCAACATATCCCCCACCAATTCCGGCGGTGTCAGCTCAATCACTTCTTTGATACTCTCTACGATCGATCGCAAAGATTTAGCCAATGCCGCCCGAATCTGGGTATCGCGAATCAAAATTTCTCGAGGCAAACCCGAAGCCATATCTCTCCCCCTTAAACTCACTTCCAACTTTTCGCCTAAAGGCAAAGCGGAACCAGCCGCAATTTTGGCGAACTCCGCTGTTGGCTCGCCAATCAAAAGTTTGAATTCATCTCGCACGAAATCAATTATATCCTGATTAAATTTATCTCCGGCAACTTTAAGCGCCCTCGAAACCACCGTCCCACCCATCGAAATCACCGCAATATCCGTCGTCCCTCCGCCAATATCCACAATCAAGCTCGCTGTGGGCATTGTAATCGGCAAGTTCGCCCCAAGCGCCGCCGCCACTGGTGAATCCACCAAATACACCTTGCCACACCCGGCATTGAGCGCCGCATCTTCCACTGACTTCCTCTCCACTTCCGTCAAATTATCAGGGATAGCGAGGATTCCTCGTCGATACCCAAACATCGATCCTTTATTTAACCTCTTCAAAAAATTCCGAATTACTTCTTGAGTCATTTCAAAATCCGAAATTACGCCATTCACAAGCGGCCGAATCACATTAATATGCGCCGGCGTTCGCCCCGACATTTTTTTCGCCTCCGCCCCAACCGATAAAATCTGACCGGTTTTAGAGTTGATCGCCACCACGGTTGGTTCATTAACCAAAATTCCCCGACCCTTCACATAAACCAGCGAATTAGCCGTTCCTAAATCCACTCCCACATCTTTAAAAAAATTATCGATAAATGGCATTTACAAAATTTAAAGTTTAAATATCAAAATTAAAAATTCTGGTGGCTAATAATTTTTAATGTAAAATTATTAGCTTCATAAATTTTTCACTTTTATTTTTACATTTTTAATTGCTTCACAAATTCCTCAATTTCCATCACTTCCGATTTTTCCTCTCCCCTCTTTTTAACCTCCACTTTTCCTTCGGTTTTTTTACTTGTCACTAATCTCCAGGGCATTCCGAGTAAATCTGCCTCGGCAAACTTCTCCCCAGCCGAAACCTCGCGGTCATCAAAGAGTACTTCAACGTGGTTTTTCTGTAAATCTTTATAAATCCCCACTCCATCCCCACCCTCAAGCTCCACTAAATGAACCTTAAATGGCGCCAGCGCTTCAGACCACAAGATTCCCTTCTCGTCATGATAAACCTCTACCGCCGTCGCCATCACCCGACCAAGCCCTATCCCATACGATCCCATCACCACATCCTTTTCCTCTCCTTTTTCATCCCGATACTTCAACCCAAAAGCTTTCGAGTATTTTGTTCCTAAAGGGAAAATATTTCCCACTTCAATTGATTTCTCTTCCTTTATCACACCGCCACACTTCTCGCATTTTCCTCCATCTTCCAACTTCGAAATCTCTTTGTTCTCGGCATAATCACATTTCTCACAGACAAAAATCGTATCCTCCCCCGCCTCTGCCACCACCTGAAATTCATGCGTATTTGCCATCGTAAACTCCCCGCCCGCCGCCAAGGTATAAACCGCCGCGAGCCCGCATCGCTCAAAAATTCGTTTGTAAGCCTCCGCTACCTTGCCATAATACGCCATCAAATCTTCCTCTGAAGTATGAAAACTATACAAATCCTTCATCATAAATTCCCGCCCGCGAAGCAAACCCGATTTCGCCCGCGCTTCATTTCGAAACTTAGTTTGGATTTGATACGCCGAAAACGGCAAATCTTTGTACGAACTTACAAATTTCGAAGCAATCGCCGTCAAAACTTCTTCGTGCGTCCAACCTAAAACAAATCCCGCGGACTTTTCTTCTTTGCCTTTCGCTTCAAATCCTACCGCCACGTCCCATCTACCGGTTGCCTCCAAATATTTTTTCTCCACTAAGGCCGGCATAAAAATTTCCTGTCCGCCCACCGCGTCCATCTCCTCGCGAATAATTCCCGCGATCTTTTGAATCACCCGCCAACCCAAAGGCAAATACGAATAAACTCCTGCCGAATTTTTAAAAACAAATCCGCCCCTAGTCAAAAGCTGGGCGTTCACCGCCACCTCATCCGCCGGCGCCTGTTTTTGAGTCCTCGTAAAAAGTTGTGATAGTTTCATCTTGTTGTTAGTAGCTACAGGATATCATTAAAAAACTTCTTAGAAAAGTTAGTGGACAAATAGAACCATAAGTGGTAAATTCCTTCCAGAACTTCTTGAAAACTTGAAAGTTAACCATATCACTCACGGAGGTCGGTATGAACGGAAGAACTAGCAAGGCTTTGATTACCACGGCCATCGGACTTCTGATCGGCATCGCCCTGGTCCCCAAGCTCCAAACCATCTACACCTGGCTAGCCTGGATCGCCCCATTTGTCGGCGGAATCTTCGGATATCTCTCCTACGAATTCCGAACGGTCTGGAAAGCCGTCGGCCAAGCCTGGACTGAAGTTTCGGGATCGAAAATCACTCGGAAAGGGATACTCCAATTTCTCCACGTGATCGGATTAATAACCGCCACTCCGATCGTCTTAATGATAATCGGATTCAACCTCTCGCTCATAGTTTTCCTACCTAACGAGCCGGAAAAACTGATACCTGGTTCTGGGGATTGGTTCAACTTGGCTCTTCTTGGCTTAGGCATTTCCTGGATAGTCAGAAGTATCGCAGAGGATTTCAAGGTTTTAGAAACCACTCGGTTTGAAGGCTACCCAAAAACTTTGCGGTAGTCCTTCAAATTCCTCAATCCTCTAGCCGTCTTCATCTACTGGCCCATCCGCCTACTCTTGAAAATTATCCAATTAGCCACCTGGATAATTCCTAAGATTCCAACGGCGGCAAAAAACGTCGGACTTTTCTTCAAAACTTTCTTCCGACTAATCCACTCCCAGCGCCGCCTCATCATCTTCACTTGGGTCTTCTTGGGTGTATCATCTTTCATCCTAAGTAACTCATTCTGGCCCTGCTTCATCAGCGGCCTCGCCGGTTGCGCCTTGAGCATTGAGCTCATCGGCAAACGTTGGCTGAAAACTCTGCCCGCCCTAAACGGTGCCTAAGCGTTCAAGCCAAAATCATTTCATCAAGAGCCCTTCTCCCGAAGGGCTCTTTCTTTATCTAAGCTAGACAAATTCTTAAAAAATCACTATTCTCTTACTCAGCAACGAATCATAACGCGAGTCAACCATAACGGAGGGTAAGTTGAGAAAGATCTTTGTCATCGCCGTGTTTTTTACTATCACCACCCCGCTCACGGCTAACTCCTTGGATATAGTCGGCCTGCCTGTCATCCATAGACAAGACGACGTATTCAAAAGAAGAGAAATCGACGCTGTTCTTAAGGTGAATCAAGAAGACACGGCCGGAAATTGGTTAACCATCTTCGACAAAGGCGTCCACAACGGAACTGATTCTGTTTTCCTCTGCTGCGGATTTCTCGATGGATATGGACAGCTGAGGTACCTGGAAACGAAGGTTTTTGGATGTATTTTCAAAGGAACAAGTGAGTCGAACCATTTTCACGCAATTATCCCGCGGGAGATAGTATCGATAGGCATCCCACCTCTTGAAAACGTCCCAGGTCTTATCCGGATCAGGCAACCAAACGGATGGATGTGGCTCATCACAGCCAAAAACCAAATCGAGGCTCACTACCTAAACGTCCGTCTTGTACCCCGTTATCGCCCGCTCCCCCTTCTCGGCGGAGAAGCTTTAACTGGGTTGGGATCAAAACCACCACAACAATAGCTGATCGAAATCAATCACCCCCGCCCCGCGCGCCTAAAAAGGTTCGCGGGGCTTTCATTTATTAACAACTAGACAAATTTTTCAAAAAGAATATTCTTTTATCAGTCCCGAAATTCACAAACAATTTCGCTCATCATAAGGAGGTAGCTTGTCCTACACAATCAAGTGGCGAAAAGAAAGTGATCCTTTGGATAAAATCCAAGAGATGGTCATCGGAGAGAATCCAGAAAAACTCACGATAGCCTCTGGCGTCACTGACCCCGAGTTTAATTCGTGGCGAGTAGTTGATACTGACCGCTCCGGCAAAGAACTAATCTTCACGCTCCGCCCGCAATCCCATATGCCTAATAATCCCCCCGACAACAAAAGCACCACCCACCGCTAAGAAAAGAAGGTGAGCCATGCAAGACACTCCGCTTGAATTTCCTCATACCGCCTGGGTTACCTTCTTTAAGCATCACAACTCCGTTTCTATGAAAATCGATTGCCTACCCGGAGACCTGAAAGAAGGAGGTGATTTCCACACCGAAGAAGGCATGCACCTAGTCATTATGGAGATTCTACCAACCAGAGTCTTCTTAGTAGAATCCATGCCCGACCCAGGCAACGACCCCTCCCCTTTGGACGACGACATCGTCGCCTAATCAAACCGCGAACCCAAGCAAAAAGCCCAGTCTCTCGAGACCGGGCTTTCTCTTTTCCGACTATAACCTATCACCTTAAACCTATAACCTAATCTCAAAGGAAGCGCGCCAAAAAGAAAATCACCAGTCCGAGCGAACTAAACACCGCTGAAATAATCCAAAACCGCATCGTCACCTGGCTTTCCGGCCAACCCAAAGCTTCAAAATGATGATGAATCGGCGTGGAAAGGAAAATCTTTTTTCCAAAGGTTTTTTTGCTAATCATTTGAATAATCACCGACAAAGATTCCGCCACTAAAATAATCGCAAAAAATGGTAAAAGTAAGACAGTGTTTGTAAGCATAGCAATCACCCCTATTGTAATTCCCAGCGCCATCGAACCCGTATCCCCCATAAAAAACCGAGCTGGATAAATGTTAAACCACAAAAAAGCTAAAAGCGCCCCGATTGTCACTCCGCCAAATGCCGCCAAATCATACCTCCCCAAAACAAACGCCACCGTGGTGAGCGCCACGAAAGCAAAAAGCGAAACTCCGCCTAAAAGACCGTCAAGCCCATCCGTCTCGTTCGCTGAAAAAGCGCTCGCGATAATAATAAAAATAAAAATTGGAATATTCAGCCATCCCACTTCAACCGGTCCAATAAATGGCACATACATCACCGTCCAATCCAATTTGAAATAAAACCACCATGCCCCAATCAAAGCTGCTACCGAATAAACAATCAACTTAAATCGCACCTTGAGTCCTCCGCCATTCGAACCAATTTTTAAAACTCCCAGCCAATCATCGAGTAAACCCAAACCCGCCGCAATCAAAAGCGCTGCAAGTGGCAAATAAGTTTCTGCTCGATCGATAAAATCCAAATGCCCCCAAAAACCATCAAAGAAATAATTTAGAATCCAAAACACTAAGGCAAGAATTGCAATCGTTGACCAAATAATAATCCCCCCCGCCGTCGGCGTTCCTTCTTTTTTTTCATGAAACTTATGAAAAACCGGCGCTTCCGCCTTGTTCCGAATCTGCTTTCGCATCTGATACTTCTTAATCAATTTAAACCAAAAAGGCGTTGCAAAAAGCGCCACTAAAAAAGCAATCACAGTTAAAACTATAACCCTAATGGCTTGCACTGAAATCGTTTCAGACATTATTCCGCCAGCAAAATTCATCTCAAGTAAATATTTTTATACCAATTGAAAAGATTTTCGGTCTGCTCAAACCTATCCGCCGTCCCCAGTACAATAATCAGAATCGGCTGGTTGTCATATTTAAAAATCGAAAGCAAGTTTTGCTGGGCTTCATCCGTATATCCAGTCTTTCCACCGAAAAAATCCTTGCGAGCCGTAAAAGTGTTATTACTCGTAAAACTGTAAACTTTTTTCGAAACCAACTCCCTTACATCCACCTTAGCTCTCCGGGTAATTTCGAAAATAGTCGGATTTTCACTATAAATCCGAGTTGCCATTTCCCTTAAATCGCTCGCGCTCGACTGATTCGAAACTGAAATCCCGGTTGGATCTTTAAAGTGAGTATTGCTCAAGCCCCACTCGTTGGCCTGCAAATTCATTTCCTCCAAAAACTTTTCTCGTCCGTAAAAATTGGCAATCACCTCTGCCGCCTCATTGCTTGAAGTACCGAGCATGATTTCAATCAAATCATCCCGAGAATATTGTTCACCTACTTTAATCTTCGAAACCTCTTCTTCTAAAAACTCAAAACTTTTTGGCGTCACCTCAATCACCGCCGACTGTTCAATTTTCTTAAACGCCACCACGGCCGTCATTAACTTTGTAATCGAAGCCATCGGCCAGCGCTTCGCATCTTCTGATTGAAAAAATACATCCCGGCTATTCAAATTCGAAACCGAAACTATCGCGGCTGAAAAATTCGGCGCCAATGATTCTTCTTGTTGAATAGATTTTTCTTCAGTTAAAACTTCCAAAACCGCCTCTTCTTCGGTTTTTAAAGCATTAGAAGTTTCTACCCTCCTTTCTTCTTGTTTTTCTTCAAGCGCCTGCACCGCCTCTAGCACGGTCTCTTCGAGCGCCGCCGGTGAAAGTTTGATCTTATCTTCTTTAATGTTTGTATCTGAATCCATCTCCCCTTGCGAGTACTTTCCAAACATCAGGGTGATTAAAATCATCACTCCAAAAAGAAAAATTTTTTGCGCGCTGGTCTTCATTGATTTTTGTTGGTTTCCGCGTTTTCAAAAACTTGCACCACCGACCGGAATTTCTCAAACTCCGGCAAGTCATTAATTTTATTCAAACCCATGTGTCGAAGCAAATCAAAACTCGGCTTGTATAGATATGTGTTGTGTTTTTTGGGATCTTGAAATCGTTCGACTAACCCCCGCAACATCAAACTCCTCAAAGTAAAAAATGAATTCACCCCTCTTAAATATTCTAATCGGCTTCGAGAAATCGGGCCTAAGTACGCAATAATCGACAAAGTTTCGAGCGAAGCGGACGTCAAATCTTCGGAAAGCTCTTCGCGAATAAATTGGCCTAAAATCGCCCCATAATTAGGTTTAGTGGCTAGCTGGATCTTCTCTCCGTCATCCACCAGCGTCAACCCTCTTTTTTCATCCGCCAAAAGCTCCTGAAACTCATTTAAAAGGGCCGGAAAATCCTTCTCATCCACGCTCAATATTTTTGCCGCCTTTGACACCAAAATCGGCTCTCCATGAACAAAAAGAAGGGCTTCCAACTCCGCTACTTTTGAGTTTTTCGCATTTTCTCTCTTTTCTTCATTCATAATTCATAATTCCTAATTCATTATTCATACCTTACTTCTTAGTAATCAGTATATCAGAAAAATAGTCCGTTTGCTCTAAGTGGACAATCTGTTCCCGAGCCAAATGCAAAATTGCCAAAAAAATCACAATCACTTCCGATTTAGTCTTTGCATTGGAAAGATTACTAAAGCTTGTCGATACCTTTTCCTGAATCCAACCGATAATTTCCTTAATCTTATCTTCAAGGGAAACCACCCGATCTTTAATTGTCTCTTTTTCCACTTTAATTCCCTCCATACTCTCCGCCACTTGCCCCATCGCCTTCCGAAGTAAATCAACATTCAAACCCTCTCCTGGATAAAAAAAGTCGTACGCCGCAAAATAATTCGCCGTCGAAGCCTTACCGAGCGTCCCCTCTAAAAAATAAGCCCGGGAAATTTCCCAATTTTTCTCCCGCCAAATTCTCGCCAAAATCTTCGTGGCGGGTTTCAGCTCATTATAAAGTTTTAAACGATGCTCTAGATCCTTGATTCCTTCTTCGTCCTCTTGTGATAATTCCAAACCCGGCAAAAGGGATTTTGATTTTAAAAGCACCAATCGACTCGCCACCGAAATAAAATCCGCCAAAAGCGGAAAATCCACCTTTTGCAACCCTGAAATATATTTCAAAAAATCCTCCGTCACCGCCGCTAAACTCACCTGGCTAATTTCAAGCTTCCTCTCTTCAATCAACTCCAAAAGCTTATCCAAAGGGCCGGTAAAATTTTCCAAACGCAATTCGTAGCTGGTTTCCATTTTAATAATAGCTTCTAATATACTCCAAAATCTTCCGCGCGTCCTCGGCGTTATCCTCCGATCCTAAAACAATCACCACTACTGGCCGCTCCCCTTCTTTAAGTTTCAAATCAAAGATCGAAAGGATTGTTTGCTTTGCCGCCGTGCTCATCCCAACTTTTCCACCCACAAAATCCGGGTCATCACTAAACACGTTTAAATTTTTTAAATCCTGAAATTCGGAAGCGCCGTAAGCTGACCATTTTAAATCCCCCGCGCTCAACTTCAATATAAAACTCCGATTGTTGTAAAGATATTTTGAAAGGGCAAAAAGATCTTGCCCCGTCGAAACATTTTTCTCGTGCGCACCGCTCGCGTCCTCAAAATGAGTATCTTGCATCCCAAGTGATCCGGACTTTATATTCATAAGCTCAACAAATCTAATCCTCCCCAAAAAGGAAGTTAGCGCCGCCGCCGCCTCGTTTGAAGACTCCTCTAAAAGCGGGAAAAGTAAATTATACGCCGACACACTCTGGCCAGTTTTTAGTCGAGGCAAAGATGTCGTCGCCTTCATTGTATTGTCAATCGTCACCTCCCGATCAAGATTGATATACTCCGTTGAAACGATCGCGG